>NZ_LT985980.1:3865727-4220244 GCF_900291985.1 Lysinibacillus timonensis
AAATATTTCACAAGATGAAGGCCGTGAAACTCTTCCGGACGAAGATTTACTAGTAAAAGTTTCATTTAGACTAAAAATTGGTGAATTAATTGACTCAAACATTATGCAATTATTACCTTTGAAATTCAGTAAAGATATCGTTAAAACTTTACTTGGGGATACAAACGAGCCAATATCTGAACAGGCACCGGCACAGCCTGTTACACAGGCGCCACCAGTACAACAAATGCAACAGCCTGTTCAACAATCGGTGCATCAGCAGATGCAGCAACCTGTACAACCAACAATGAATATGCAGCAACCTGTATATCAGGACCCATTACATGCTCAGCAAGCAGCGGCGACGATTTTCGAAGAACCACCAATCTTTTCAACACCTAGATATCATCAGCCACAGCAACAGTACGTAAATGTGCAACAAGCTCAGTTTGCAAATTTTGATGCACCAAATATTTCACAATCTGAAGCTCGTAATTTAAATATGTTATTAGATATTCCTTTACAAGTAACAGTCGAACTAGGACGTACTAAACATTCTGTGAAAGATATATTACAGTTAGCAACAGGTTCTATTATTGAATTAGATAAACTTGCTGGAGAACCAGTTGATATATTAGTAAATAATAGACTGATTGCAAAAGGTGAAGTCGTAGTAATTGACGAAAATTTTGGAGTTCGTATTACAGATATACTTAGTAAAGCTGACCGGTTAAATAATTTAAGATAGATACATTGGAGGAGTAAATTTTATGTCTAAAAAAATTCTTATTGTTGATGATGCCGCATTTATGCGCATGATGATTAAAGATATTCTAACGAAGAATGGATATGAAGTAGTCGGTGAAGCTGCTGATGGTCTACAAGCAGTAGAAAAATATAACGAATTACACCCAGATTTAGTAACAATGGATATTACAATGCCAGAAATGGATGGAATTGCTGCCCTAAAAGCAATTAAAGGTACAGATCCTAATGCGGTTATCATCATGTGTTCAGCTATGGGACAACAAGCAATGGTTATCGATGCGATTCAAGCTGGTGCGAAAGACTTTATTGTGAAACCATTCCAAGCAGACCGTGTAATTGAAGCTATTCAAAAAGCAATAGGTTGATCCAATGCATGGTTTATTCAAGTTAAAGGTATGGGTGTTATCTGTATTTTTTGTCATCATCACATTTGTCGCACCTGTCCAATTGACAGCCAATGCTTCGCAAAATAATCAAATGATTACAAATGAGTACTTGCAAAATCCAGTTAACGACCAAGATGAGTCGCCAACTCAAACTATTGACGATGAAAATACACAGTTAGCTGGTGGACAAGGATTAGGAGCATGGGATTACATCAAAATGTTGTTATCCCTAATCTTCGTTCTAGCCTTATTGTTGTTTGTTTTGAAATTCATCAATAAGAAAAGCTCCAACTATCAACAAAATAACAATGTTCGAAATCTAGGTGGTATCACCTTAGGTTCTCAAAAATCAGTACAACTTCTTCAAATTGGTCAATCCATCTATATCGTTGGTGTGGGGGAGAATATTCAACTGATTAAAGAACTTAGTAACCAGGATGAAATCGAACAGCTTATTAACAATTTTAATGACAGACAAACCTTTGTCGCTACTACTCCTTATATAGCAGAGTTATTTAAAAAATTGAAACTTAATAAGAATCAACAAGCAAGTGAACAAAGCCAAAGTAGTTTTGGTGAACTATTTAATAATCAGTTATCTGATATAAAAAAAGAGCGACGTGATGAATTGGAAAAATGGATGGAAAAGGAGCACGATAAGTAATGGATCAATTTATGTCGTTTTTTTCTGATACCGATCCAACTAACGTCTCGACATCAATTAAGTTATTATTACTATTAACAGTTCTTTCGCTCGCTCCAAGTATTTTAATTTTAATGACGTCATTTGCACGAATCGTGATTGTGTTATCGTTTACAAGAACAGCATTAGCAACCAATACAATGCCACCTAACCAAGTCTTAATTGGTTTAGCACTTTTCTTAACGTTTTTCATAATGGCACCGACGTTTCAAACCGTTAATGACGAGGCGTTACAACCTTTATTTAACGAGGAAATTGGAATAGAAGAGGCTTACACAAGAGCAAGTGCACCGTTTAAGGATTTTATGGCACAACATACAAGACAGGAAGATTTGGAGCTGTTTATCAGTTACAGTCAAGCTGACCGTCCTGAATCAGTTCAAGATATACCATTAACAATGCTCGTTCCTGCATATGCACTAAGTGAATTAAAAACAGCATTTCAAATCGGATTTATGATTTTCATTCCATTTTTAGTAATCGATATGGTTGTAGCGAGTGTCCTTATGTCAATGGGGATGATGATGTTACCTCCAGTTATGATTTCTTTGCCATTCAAAATATTATTATTCGTATTAGTGGATGGTTGGTACCTAGTCGTAAAATCCTTACTTCAAAGTTTTTAGGGGTTGATACATCATGACTGAAGAAATGGTCATTTCAATTGCAGAACAAGCGATATGGATGGTCCTTGTTGTTTCTGGTCCATTACTGTTAATCGCGTTAGTGGTCGGATTAATAGTGAGTATATTTCAAGCAACAACGTCCATACAGGAACAAACATTAGCCTTTGTTCCTAAAATTGTTGCCGTTCTTGTTGCAATCATCTTTTTTGGTCCTTGGATGATTTCACAACTGACATCTTATGTATTCAGTATTTTAAATAATTTACAACGGTATATTGGGTAATTAAATGGCTGAACTTATACCAGAACTATCCGTATTGTTACTAATTTTTGTTCGAGTTTCTGCATTTTTTGTATCAATCCCTTTCTTTTCTTACCGAACAATACCACCACAATTGAAAATTGCATTAGCGCTTGTATTATCTTGGATGATGTACTATACCTTTTCAGTAGATGCAATTGCAATTGACGGTAGTTACATATTACTTATCTTAAAAGAAGCTATTATCGGTTTAATGCTCGGTGTATGTGCATTTATTATTTTTTCCGCTGTTCAAATCGCTGGTGGATTTATTGATTTTGAGATGGGTTTTGCAATGGCTAATATTATAGACCCACAAACGGGAGCTCAAACTCCATTAATGGGTCAATTTTTGAATATATTACTAATGTTTGTATTATTGGCCATAAACGGACATCACCTTATTTTAGATGGTATTTTTTATAGCTATCAATTTATGCCAATCAACGAACTGTTTCCAAATTTTGGAGATGTCAGGACTCCGGAATACATAGTTAAATTGTTTGGTTCTGTCTTTGCGATCGCCTTTCAAATGTCAGCGCCAATCGTTGCTACTTTATTTTTAGTAACGGTTGCGTTAGGGATTACTGGGAAAACCGTACCACAATTAAATATTTTTGTTATCGGTTTTCCAATTAAAATTGCTATAGGATTTATTGTGTTGTTTATTGTCATGGGTGTTTTAGTACAGATTATGAAGTACTTAGTAGAATTTATGATATATGCAATGCGGGATCTAATGATATTACTAGGTGGTGCTTAAAGTGAAGTTACTTCTTTCTTTAGATTTACAATACTTCGCTGGCGATAAAACCGAAAAAGCAACACCGAAAAAACGACAAGATGCCAGGAAAAAAGGACAAGTAGTTAAAAGTCAAGATGTTACGGCTGCTGCATTATTACTGATATTATTTTTATTTTTATATTTGTGGGCACCGACGATGCTAAATGGCTTCTTTTCCTTTTTCCATCAGTCAATAGAAAAAAACATGCTGATTGAAACACTTACAGTGGATACCGTTATGGAAATGTATTCTCAAGCTATTCAAGAAATGGCATACATAGTACTACCATTCCTTTTAATCGCAATGGTAGTAGGTATAGGTGCAAACTATGCTCAATTTGGTTTGTTATTTACGACAGAATCTTTAAAGTTTGATTTGAAGAAAATGGACCCAATCAAAGGGATAAAAAAGATTATTTCCATCAGAGCGATTGTTAATCTATTAAAATCGTTACTAAAAGTCACATTTATCGGTGCAGTAACTGCGATGATCATTTGGATGAATATGCAAGAAGTTTTAACTCTTGCATTCAAAAATCCTTGGGATATTTTAACAACTGTGGCAGGCTTAACTGGTTTAATGGGCGTAGCTGCTGCAATCATGCTAATACTTATATCAGTTCTCGATTATGTATACGAAAAGTATGAATATGAGAAAAATCTAAAAATGTCTAAACAAGACATTAAAGATGAGCATAAAAATGCTGAGGGTGATCCACAAATCAAATCTAAAATTAAGCAACGTCAGCGAGAAATGGCGATGCGGAGAATGATGCAAGAAGTACCTAATGCAGATGTAGTAATTACGAACCCAACTCACTATGCTATTGCGCTTAAGTATGATGAAAATAGTATGGATGCACCAAAAGTAGTAGCCAAAGGAACGGACTTCGTAGCACAAAAAATTAAAATGATTGCAAAAGAAAATGATGTCGTAATGGTCGAAAACAGACCATTAGCAAGAGCGATGTATGACAAAGTTGAAATAGGTGACCATGTGCCCGAAGAATTCTTCAAGGCTGTTGCTGAAATATTGGCTTATGTCTATCGAATTAAACGAAAAATCTAATTGCTTAGTAGATAGTAGGAGGGACAAATATGAAATTTCGCGACATAAGCGTGTTGGCAGTTGTTATATTGATAGTAGCGATGCTCGTTATCCCTCTCCCAACATGGCTACTAAGTTTTTTAATTCTTATTAATATAACTTTATCGCTGCTCGTTTTATTGACAGCAATGAATATGAAGGAAGCGCTAGACTTTTCCATATTCCCATCAGTCATTTTATTACTGACATTGTTCCGACTGGGTTTAAGTATTTCTACTACCCGTGCGATTTTAGCTGAAGGTGATGCTGGTGATGTTGTTGAAACGTTTGGTGAATTCGTAACAGGTGGAGATATATTAGTTGGTCTAGTTATCTTCTTGTTACTTGTAATTGTAAACTTCATTGTTATTACAAAAGGTTCAGAACGTGTGGCTGAAGTGGCAGCCCGCTTTACGTTAGATGCAATGCCAGGAAAACAAATGAGTATTGATGCCGACTTAAATGCAGGTATGATTTCAGAACGAGAAGCTCGAGAACGTCGTGACAAAGTATCAAGAGAGTCGGACTTCTACGGTGCGATGGATGGGGCAACAAAATTTGTAAAAGGTGACGCTATTGCCTCAATCATCATGGTGTTCATCAACCTTCTATTCGGTATTATAATTGGTATGGCACAATTAGGTTATTCGTTAAACGATGCGGCAGCACACTTTTCAAAACTAACAGTTGGTGATGGGTTAGTTGCGCAAATCCCAGCGCTACTAATTTCGACTGCAACTGGTTTAGTAGTAACTAGAGCGGCTTCTGATGGTAATTTAGGGCAAGATATTACAAAACAATTATTTGCTCAAGCAAAATTGCTATATGTAGCAGGTGGAACAATCTTTTTACTAGGATTATTTACACCAATTCCAGAATGGATTACAATCCCGATTGCCGGGGCACTAATTTCCGGTGCATACTTTATCAATCGTAAGAAACCTGAAGATCCTGAAGAAATACTTGAGATGGAAGAAGAAGTGGCAACAGATACTATGAAAAGTCAGGAAAATGTTATCAATTTATTAAATGTGGATCCTATTGAATTTGAATTTGGTTATGGATTAATACCACTTGTTGATGCAGCCCAAGGTGGAGACCTGCTTGACCGTGTCGTCATGATTCGCAGGCAGCTTGCACTAGAACTAGGAATTGTAATTCCTGTCGTTCGAATACGGGATAATATTCAGCTTCAACCAAACGAATATCGAATTAAAGTTAAAGGGAATGAAATGGCAAGAGGGGAATTACTGCTCGATCATTTTTTAGCGATGAGCCCAGGAGACGACAATTCAATTGATGGGATAGAAACAATTGAGCCTTCCTTTGGACTACCTGCTAAGTGGATTACTGAGAAGGTAAAAGAAGAAGCTGAAATTCTTGGCTATACTGTAGTTGATCCACCAAGTGTTGTCTCAACACATTTAACTGAAGTAATTCGAGCAAATGCAAGCGAATTATTAGGACGTCAAGAGACTAAACAGTTGATTGATCATTTACGAGAAAGTTATCCGATTTTAGTGGAAGAGTTAACTCCGAATCCGCTTTCGATTGGTGAAATACAAAAAGTGTTGGCGAAACTTTTAAAAGAGAATGTATCGATCCGCAATTTGCCAATTATTTTCGAAACATTGGCTGATTATTCGAAATTAACTAGTGACCCAGACATTTTAACGGAGTATGTTCGACAATCATTGGCACGTCAAATTACCTCTCAATATGGGTCTGGACAACCAACATTAAAAGTAATAACAGTTCCTGCAAAATTAGAAAAATTAATTGCAGATAGTATTCAACAAACAGATCATGGAAATTACTTAGCGATGAATCCCCAAGAATCACAAAGCGTCTTAGAGTCCATCGCACAAGAAGTGGAACGAGTGTCATTTATGGAGCAATCGCCAATTATCTTATGCTCACCTGCAATTCGTATGTATTTAAGACAATTAACGGAAAGATATTTCCCGCAAGTACCAATTCTTTCTTATAGTGAATTAGACGCAAACATTGAAATCCAAAGTGTTGGAGTGGTGAATGTAGAATGAAAATGAAAAAATATATAGCACCTTCAATTGCAGAAGCGATGAAATCAGTACGAGCAGAGTTAGGCGAAGATGCAGTAATTATTAATTCAAAGGTAGTGGAAACAAAAAAGTTATTTGGATTAATGAAAAGGAAGCATTTTGAAGTACTAGCGGGAATTGATGATATTGAGCTACATCCTCCTAAAGAACGTTTACCAGATTTAGACTTTGAGCGTAAAACAAATGTTGAAAAACGCACTCAATTGGTAGAGAAACAAGATGATCATAAAGTTGATTTAGAATTAAAAAAGGAACTTGCAGATTTAAAATTAATGTTGAAGTCTATTCAAAGACAATCTTTTGCAGGTCAATATCCTGAACAGTTATTACCGATTGTTGAGTTTCTTAAACATCAAGAGCTTTCTGATGAGCTCATCACCGCAATAAGTGATGAGCTTTTTGCACATTACAAAAACGCAAATTCTCAACTATCTAATAAAGAGCTTTGGAGCTTCATTGAAGAATGGTTGAAAAGGAAATTATCTCGACTTCCAATTGGCGGATTAACTTATGAGAAAAAATTCATCAATGTCTTTGGACCTACTGGAGTAGGCAAAACCACAACAATAGCTAAAATGGCAGCTCGAGCTGTTCTAGAAAAGAAGAAGAAAATTGGCTTTATTACAACCGATACGTATCGTATAGCTGCAATTGAACAATTAAAAACTTATGCAAATCTTTTACAGGCACCTATTGAAATTGTCTATAATTCAACCGATTATAAAAATGCGGTAGAAAAAATGGCAAATGTCGATCTTGTATTTATTGACACGGCAGGACGAAATTACAAAGAAAAAAAATACGTTAATGATTTAAAACAAATGATCCAGTTTGATGAAGAAGTGGAATCATTTCTTCTGCTTTCATTAACTGCCAAAGAAAATGATATGGAGTCCATCGCAGATCAATTCAATAATATTCCAATCGATAAGTTTATATTTACAAAAATCGATGAAACAAATTCTATTGGCACTATGTTTAATTTAATGATTAAATATAATAAAGGACTTGCTTACTATACGGATGGTCAAGAAGTACCAGAAGATATACAAGAAGCGAATATAGATAAACTATTAGAATTATTCTTCCAAGGTGAATTCAAATGAGAGATCAAGCAGAAAAGTTGAGAATGAAAATGTTGGAAAATGTTGGGTCCTTAGGAAGATCGATAGCCGTTGTTAGTGGTAAGGGCGGTGTAGGTAAGAGTAATTTTACAACCAATTTTGCAGTTTTACTGGCGAATATCGGAAAAAAAGTAGTAGTCCTCGACATGGACATTGGAATGGGGAATGTCAATATTTTGATAGGCAAAACAGCCCACTATAATCTAATAGATTATCTTGAAGGCCGTTCTACGCTTGACCAAATTATTCAGGATGGCCCAAATGACTTGAAATATATATCAGGCGGATCGGGTCTATCGACCATTGTACAATGGTCAGCTAAGATGTTCGAATCATTAATTGAAGCATTTGAAACACTGCAAAAGTCCTACGATTACATTTTGTTTGATATGGGGGCCGGAGCTACAAATTGGTCCTTAGATCTTTTAACTTCAGTTGATGAAATTATCGTTATCTCTACAACAGAACCAACATCCGTAACAGATGCTTATTCAATGATGAAATTTATCTATCTTAGAGATGCAAGCAAGAAATTTTATTTAGTCGTTAATAGGACCTACTCATTAGAAGAAGGCAAGGACACTGTTGGTCGACTACAAAGTACAATGAAAAAGTTCTTGCATAAAGAAGTAAACGTTCTCGGTTCATTACCTGAGGATGCATCCGTCCGTAAAGCCGTAATAGAGCAAATACCATTTTCAATTGCTTATCCCAATGCACCGATAACGAAAACTTTGGGTGAAATAGTGAATCGATTTGTTCACCATCAAACTGAAGAAGTTTATGCACACGAAAAACCTACTTCATTTTTGAATAAGTTACGAAGTATCTTTTCGAAAGGAAGTGTTTAATTTGAACCCTTCGGAAAAAAGTAAGCTTCTCATTGTAGATGACTCTGCTTTTATGAGAAAACTCATATCTGACTTTTTTAATGATAACTCCAGAGTAGAAGTTATTGGTACAGCTCGAAACGGAAATGATGCGTTGAAAAAAATTCAAGAGTTAAAGCCCGATGTTGTAACACTTGATGTTGAAATGCCTGAATTAAATGGTCTTGACGCGTTAAAGCAAATTATGGAAATTTGTCCGGTTCCAGTGATAATGCTTTCTAGTGCTACACAACAAGGGGCTAATTCAACCTTATCAGCAATGGAATATGGAGCAGTAGATTTTGTTACTAAGCCAAGTGGATCTATTTCCCTTGATTTACACAAAATCAAAGAAGAAATTATCTATAAGGTCCAGTCAGCAGCCAATGTTTCGGTGTCGAAGTTAAAAAAACGTCAACCGGCAAAAAATAAGGTTGTTAATAGTACATCAAGACCAATCTTTATTGAAAAAGAACGAGGAGACCATAATGTTCCTTTAAAACATACTTATGGAAAAACGGTATGGAATCGCCATTCAAAAAAAATAGTTCTAATTGGTACATCGACTGGCGGTCCAAGAGCATTACAGGAAGTGATGACGAGGCTACCCAAAAACATCAATGCACCGGTTTTAATAGTACAGCATATGCCACCTGGTTTTACTCGGTCATTGGCTGAAAGGTTAAACCAGTTGAGTAATATTCGTGTAAAAGAGGCAGAAAACGGTGAAGTTTTACAAAATGGAACTGCGTATATTTCACCTGGTGGCTATCATCTTAAACTTCAAAAATCCGGTAGCCAAATTCAAATAGTGCTTGATCAAACGGAACTCCCTCGATCAGGTCATCGGCCATCCGTCGATGTTATGTTTGAAAATGTGAGTCATTTTACTGATCTTGATAAAATTGCTGTTATTATGACAGGAATGGGAAATGATGGTTCAAAAGGGTTACGCACATTAAAGGAAAATGGAAATGTAATTGCAATAGCTGAGTCACAGGAAACTTGCATCGTATATGGAATGCCCAAAGCTGCAGTAGAAACAAATCTAGTGGATGAAGTTACAGATGTTGAAAATATTTCTGAGACAATTATGAGATATTTGTCATAACTTCATTAAGTAAAAGTAATTATCTCTGAAGGTGTTGGGTTTCACCTAAACACGAAAGCGCAGTCCATGTCGCAAATATGAAAAGCACGCACTGATTAAAGGAGAGTGGTCACGAATGGAAATGAACCAATACTTAGAGATGTTCATTGAAGAAAGTAAAGAAAATTTACAAGCTTGTAGTGACAATTTATTAGAATTAGAGAAAAATCCAGAAGATTTAACGATTGTAAATGAAATTTTCCGTTCTGCCCATACATTAAAAGGTATGTCTGCCACTATGGGTTATGAAGATCTAGCAGATTTAACTCATAAAATGGAAAACGTACTAGACGCAATTCGCAACCATAAAATTATAGTAAACTCTGACATTCTAGATGTTGTATTTGAATCGGTTGATCATCTTGAAGAAATGATTATGGACATTGCTGATGGTGGTGATGGCAAACGGGATGTGAAAGAAACAGTTGCTAAGTTAAAAGCTATTGAAAATGGTCAGCCGATTAAAATTAGTAATCCTGTAATTAAAGCAGTGGAAGAAATTGCAGTAACCTCTATTGCAGTACAAAATGAATCACCGAATTTGCAATATGATGATTATGAAAAGACAGTCATTCAACAGTCTTCAGAGCAAGATTTTAATATCTTTGAGATGACAATTATGTTACGTGAAGATTGTTTATTAAAAGCAGCTCGTGTCTTTATGGTATTTGATATTTTAGAGAAAAACGGAGATGTTATCAAGACTGTTCCATCGGTGGACCAACTAGAGGAGGAAAACTTCGACCAACAGTTCCAAGTGGCGTATATAACAAAAGATTCAGCTGAAGAGATTCAAAAAAAGGTTATGAAGGTTTCAGAAGTAGATCAAGTAGTAGTACAAAATCTTTCCAACGATATGTTCATGTCAACTACGCCTGAAGTACTGGAGAATGTGACGCCTATAAACGATGTCGAAGAACTTGTAGAGCCAGAACAAACAACTGTAGTAGAAAACAGCAGTAAACAAAAACCTACAAACAACAATTCGAAATCACCAGCACATGCATCAAGTAAAACAATTCGTGTAAGCATTGAGCGATTAGATATTTTAATGAATTTATTTGAAGAACTTGTAATTGATCGAGGACGATTACAATCAATTGCTACAGAAGTGAATCATTCAGAGTTAAATGAAACGGTTGAGCGAATGAGTCGTACAATGGGTGATTTACAAAACATTGTCCTAACAATGCGAATGGTGCCTGTTGAAACGGTATTTAACCGATTCCCTAAAATGGTACGCTCATTATCTCGTGATTTACAAAAGAAAATTAATCTCGAAATTATCGGCGCTGAAACAGAGTTAGATCGAACTGTAATTGATGAGATTGGTGATCCATTAGTTCACTTAATTCGCAATTCCCTTGACCATGGTATTGAAAGTCCTGAAGTTCGACGAGCGAAAGGAAAACCAGAAGAAGGTACGGTTATTTTACGTGCTTATCATAGTGGTAACTATGTATTTATTGAAATTGAAGATGATGGAGCGGGTATTAATCGTGACAAAGTGCTTCGTAAAGCAATTGAAAAAGGCATTGTTACTAAAGAGAGTGCTCTTTCTTTATCAGAAAAACAGATTAACGAATTAATACTAGCATCAGGCTTCTCAACCGCTGAAGTAATCTCTGATATTTCAGGTCGTGGCGTTGGACTGGATGTAGTTAAAGCTACTATTGAGTCTTTAGGAGGAAGTATTTCTATTGAATCAACTCAAGATGTAGGTTCAATCTTCTCTATTCAATTACCTTTAACTTTATCAATTATTTCTGTCATGTTAGTAGAAATTGAGAAAGAAATGTATGCAATCCCACTTTCATCAATAATTGAAACATCTATTATTCGTAAATCAGAAATTCTCAATGCACATAATCAAAAAGTAATCGACTTTAGAGGTAAAGTAGTTCCATTAATTTACTTAGACGAAGTTTTTGATGTACCACGTGACAATGTAATGGATGATGAATATCAATCTGTTGTAATCGTTCGTAAAGGAGAAAAGCTTGCAGCATTAGTAGTTGATTCATTTATCGGTCAACAAGAAATTGTACTAAAATCTTTAGGCAATTATTTAACGAATATATTTGCGATTTCCGGTGCAACAATCTTAGGTAATGGTAAAGTTGCATTAATCGTAGATTGTAATGCTTTAGTCATGTAAGGTTCGAACGACAGTAACGGAATAAGATTTGAAAGAGGTGTCATATATGACCAGTTTAGTTGATCAAGACTATGTAAAGGTAATTGTTTTCCAGTTAGCTGACAAAGAATATGCAATTCCAGTATCAAATGTTCAAGGAATTGAAAAAATGATGCACATTACTCGTGTGCCCAAAGCAGAAAAGTACGTAAAAGGGGTCATCAATCTACGTGGAGTAGTTACACCGATAATCGATTTACGTGAGCGTTTTGGTTTACCAACCTCAGAATATATCGATTCAACTAGAATTATTATTGTTACACTTGAAAATATGGAAGTTGGATTTGTAGTGGATTCTGCAAATGATGTAATAGATATTCCAATAAATGCGATTGAGCACCAACCAAGCGTAGTAGGAACTGCAGAAGTTGATTTTATTTCTGGTGTGGCTAAAATTGAACAACGTTTACTTATTTTATTGCATTTAGAAAAAGTGTTAAATCTTGAAAGTAAAATTAGCTAGTTGAATTTTATTAAAGTAGGGTTCAGGTATGAGTAATTTTAATTCTATTCATTTAGATGTTCTTAAAGAGATAGGAAATATCGGGGCAGCACATGCTGCAACTGCTTTATCAGATTTACTTGGTAAAAAAATTGATATGCGTGTACCTAAAGTGGAGATGGCCAGTTTTAACGATATGCTGGATTTTGCAGGTGATCCAGAAAACGTAGTCGTTGGAATTTATCTTCGTGTCGAAGGCGATGTTGAAGGAAGCATGTTCTTTATATTACCTGTTGAACAAGCTAATCAATTTATAAAAAAATTAATTAATGATGATTGTTTTGATTTTAATCATAAGCCTATTTCTGAACTTGGCATATCTGCCATGCAGGAGTTAGGAAATATTTTGTCAGGATCATATTTATCTGCTTTATCAGACTTTACTGGTTTGAAAATTTATCCAACAGTTCCTGGTCTTTGCGTTGATATGTTTGGCGCTATTATAACAATTGGTTTAATTGAAATTTCTCACGTGAGTGACCATGTCATTGTTATTAATACATCCATTTTTGAAGACGGGGTAGAAGATTCGGAAGAAGTTCGCGGGTCTTTCTTCTTACTTCCTAATCCTGAATCCTTTGAGTCAATTTTCAAAGCATTGGGAGTGGAATAATGAAAACATCTTGTTCAACGGAAGTGGTAAAAGTGGGTATTGCCCAAATGGATGTAGTAAAAACGCCTAATACAATTAGGACATCTGGACTCGGTTCATGTGTTGGAGTTGTTCTTTACGATGAATCGAAAAAGGTTGCTGGATTAGTTCATGTAATGTTGCCGGACTCAAGCTTAGGTAAAACGGCAACCATTAATAACGCTAAATTCGCTGACACAGGTATTAAAGGCCTAATTAACCTGCTAAAACAGGAAGGTATACAACCAATACGATTAAAGGCAAAAATTGCTGGTGGTGCACAAATGTTTCAATTTACAACGAACAAAGATTCAATGAGAATTGGACCAAGAAATGTTGAGGCAGTAAAGAAAGAACTCGAGAAATTCCACATCCCCGTAGTTGCAGAGGATACGGGTGGAAATAGTGGGCGAACAATTGAATTCAATCCTGAAACATGTATGTTAAATATTCGAACGGTTAATCAAGGAGTGAGTGAAATATGATGATAGGTTCTATGTTACTAAATTTTTGGGCAGCCTTATTTTCATTCACCGTTTATTTCCTTTTAAATTTTCAAAAGCAAACTCCTCCAGTAACCATTTTAATTTGGTCGTTTGTTATGGCGATTATTGGATTTGTTGTGATGTTTATTATCCGGTATATAATTGGATACATATTTTACACACCAGAAGAAGATACTCTTAACATAGATATAGAACTTGCCGGAAATTATAATGAGCAAGCGACAGAGAGAGTAGACGAAGCTTCAAATCTGAGTGAGCAAAATTCTGAGGAAATTGCTAAAGTTGTAAAAACAATGATGAATAGTTAAAGTAAAATGTCCATGAAAGGAGTGTTTTCATGGACATTTTAAATAATTAATAACTTATGTGGTATTGAACTTTATATAATCTCCAATCATTTAGTAGAGTGACATATTATTTTAGTTATATCGAAGCGTGTGTTTTTTTGTGGTTCATTTGTTATAATATTTAAGATACTTTTTGTGCGTATATAGAAAGGTGGATTCGATGGTACAACCAACTTACGATGAACAAAAACTGTGGAATAGCTGGATAAATAATCGAGATCCCCAAGCTGGTGATTTACTTATAAAAAAATACAAATCATTGGTTTCTTACCATGTTCAAAGAATGAGCGCCGGATTACCTAAAAACGTCTCACGTGATGAGCTGATGAGCTTAGGAATGATGGGACTTTTTGATGCGTTAAATAAATTTGACTTAAATCGCGATCTAAAGTTTGACACATATGCATCCTTCCGTGTTAGAGGAGCAATCATAGATGGTTTGAGAAAAGAAGATTGGTTACCTCGCTCAGCACGAGAGAAAGCGAAGAAAATGGAGGCGCAAATTGAAAAACTAGAACAGAAATTAATGCGCCACGCCACACCAGAAGAGTTAGCAGAGTATATGGAAGTTCCAATTGATGATGTTTACCAAACAGTTCAAGAATATTTCTTTTCGAATGTATTATCTATAAATGAACAACAGGATCAGGATGACCAAGAAGGTAAAGAGTTTGTTATTCGCGATGAACAAACGAAAACACCAGAGGAAAGTGCAGTGCACACTGAATTAATAGATGATCTTGTTCGAAATATACAAAACCTAAGTGAAAAAGAACAGCTTGTACTAAGCCTTTTTTATACAGAAGAAATGACACTTACCGAGATTGGTGAAGTACTGAATCTTTCGACATCACGAATTTCACAAATCCATTCAAAAGCATTGTTTAAGTTAAGAAAGCTATTGAATTCTGAAATGTTAAACGTGTAAGAAAGTTTTCAGTAGGAGGTTCACAGATGAGTTTGAAAGCTGTAGAATTACAAATCGCAATTCCAAAAACATTGGATGCGGGAAAAATAGCTGATCAACATCAGCAGAACGTCATTCAACAGCAACATTTTGCGAATGAAGCTGTTAAAAAAGAATCAGAACGAAAACAAGTCACTGTTAATGAAACAGGATCTTCAGAAAAAATTTCTGAAGATAAAAATGGTCAAAATAACAAAAATGGTTCTGATGCTAACCATCATGATAATCAGCAAAAAAGCCAGTCATTACAAGAGGTTGAACATCCATATAAAGGACATTTTTTTGATTTCAGTGGATAGGGGAATTAAATGTTAATAATTTTAGTCGTACTATTAATCATCTTACAAATTGTTTGTTTCTACGTAATTGCATTATTGAATACAAAGGTTGCAAAATTTAAAGATTTAGAATCACGTCAAGAACGGGTCATACGTGAAATGGAGGATTCCATTAGTCTTTATTTAGTTGAAATGAAAGAGGAGAATGACCGACTCATACAAGAGCTCACAAAGTTAAATCGCTCAAAAGGCACATCTTATTCAGATAATATCGCGATAAGAAATAGCGTTGTAGAGAATACTAATAAAGAATCTAGTAGCGAACAAGTAGTAGTTGAAAAGAAAATTCATGTACCCAAATCGATTGCGCAAAATGCGTATAACAAGTATAAAACTAATTCAACAAATGAAGAAAATCATTCAGATTTAGACAATAAGGCAAATGAAGTACATTTAATGAACAAAACAAAAGAGGCATCATTGTTAAAAAATTTAAATGATGAACAACCTCTGTCATTTGAACAACAAGTTATTCAACTACATAAAACAGGGAAGTCTGTCGAAGAAATAGCCAAAATGACGAATAAAGGTAAGACAGAAATTGAATTATTATTAAAGTTCAATGCGTAAAATTGTTGCAGTAGAAAATAGAGTATGATATATTATCAATTGGTGTTAATTACACACGCATTTTGATGTAGTAAGTGGTGCTTTTAGTCCGAAAGTTGCTTGTTACAAATGAAAAATGCGGAGGAAAAAAACCAAAACATTAGGAGGAAAAATCATGTCAGTAATTTCAATGAAACAATTACTTGAAGCTGGTGTACATTTCGGTCACCAAACTCGCCGTTGGAACCCAAAAATGAAAAAATACATTTTTGTAGAACGTAACGGTATCTATATTATCGATTTACAAAAAACAGTTAAGAAGTTAGAAGAAGCTTACGACTTCATGCGCCAAGTTGGCCAAGATGGTGGTAAAGTTCTTTTCGTTGGTACGAAAAAACAAGCTCAAGAAGCGATTGAAGAAGAAGCGATCCGTTCAGGTAACTACTTCATCAACCAACGTTGGTTAGGTGGTACTTTAACAAACTTCGGTACAATTCAAAAACGTGTTGCACGTATGAAAGAAATCGAAAGAATGGAAGAAGACGGAACTTTTGATGTTCTTCCTAAAAAAGAAGTTATCCAACTTAAAAAAGAACACGAACGTCTTGTTAAATTCTTAGGCGGTATTCGTGATATGGCAGAAATTCCGGACGTAATGTTCGTTGTTGACCCAAGAAAAGAGCGTATTGCTGTTGCTGAAGCTCGTAAATTAAATATTCCTATCGTAGGTATTGTTGATACAAACTGTGATCCAGATGAAATCGACTATGTAATCCCTGCAAACGACGATGCTATCCGCGCTGTTAAATTATTAACTGCTAAAATGGCTGATGCTCTAATTGAGTCTAAACAAGGTGAATCTGAAGCTCCAGCGGCTGAAGAAGTAGTAGTAGCTGAGTAATTCACTATTTAAGGTGATAAGTGGATGTTCCCCTTATCACCTTTTTTTAAGAAATTTTTAGGCTTTAGAACCGCTATATAAATTCACTACTATTTCTAATAATCTAAGCGAATTCAAAAGTCTAAATTATTAAATAATATATAAAAACACAGTTTAACCCTGAGGAGGAACCCTAAATGGCAATTACTGCACAATTAGTAAAAGAACTACGTGAAAAAACTGGCGCAGGTATGATGGACTGCAAAAAAGCACTTGTAGAAACAAATGGAGATATCGATGCTGCAATTGACTTCTTACGTGAAAAAGGTTTATCTCAAGCTGCTAAAAAAGCTGACCGTATCGCTGCAGAAGGTACTACTTACATTTTGGCTGAAGGAAATGAAGCTGTTATCTTAGAAGTTAACGCAGAAACTGACTTCGTAGCGAAAAATGATAAGTTCCAAGTTTTAGTGTCAAGTCTTGCAAAAACATTGTTAGATTCTAAACCTGAATCTGTAGAAGCTGCTCTAGAATTAGTAAATGCTGAAGGCGTAAAAGTTGCTGACCAAATTTCTGCAGCTGTAGCAACAATTGGTGAAAAAATTACTTTACGTCGTTTCGAAGTGAAAACTAAAACGGATGCTGATGCTTTCGGTTCTTATTTACACATGGGTGGAAGAATTGGTGTATTAGTAGTACTTGAAGGTTCAACTAATGAAGAAGCTGCAAAAGATGTTGCTATGCACATTGCTGCAATTAATCCTAAATACGTTTCTCGTGATGAAGTATCACAAGAAGAGGTTGAACGTGAACGCAAAGTTTTAACTGAACAAGCATTAAACGAAGGTAAACCAGAAAATATCGTTGCAAAAATGGTAGAAGGTCGCCTTGGCAAATTCTTCGAAGAAATTTGCTTACTTGATCAAACATTCGTTAAAAACTCTGATCAAAAAGTACGTGACTTCGTTAAATCTGCTGGTGGTAACGTAACTTCATTTGTACGCTTCGCTGTTGGTGAAGGTATCGAAAAACGTGAAGATAACTTCGCTGAAGAAGTAATGAACCAAGTTAAAGGTAATAACTAATAACAAATAATAGATGTGTAAAATACACAAATAGAAAATAGGGAGCACTTAACCGTGTTCCCTATTTTTCAAGAAAAAATCATACATACGCAATATAATCCTATAAAAAATTAGTTCTAATGAAAACTTGTTAATCAAGAAGCGTATGAAGGTTAGTGCCTTTTAAATACATGTGTAACGGAGGTTTACTATGAGTGTGCCACAATACAAACGAGTAGTAATAAAAATTAGCGGTGAAGCATTAGCGGGAGAAGCAGGTTTTGGTCTATCTCCGAAAATCATTAAATCAGTCGCAGAAGACATTAAAGGAGTAGTTGAGTTAGGTGTAGAAGTTGCTGTCGTTGTAGGTGGCGGAAACATTTGGCGTGGCAAAGTCGGAAGTGAAATGGGGATGGATCGAGCATCGGCGGATTACATGGGAATGCTTGCAACAGTTATGAATTCGTTAGCATTACAAGATGCTCTTGAAAAATTGGAAATTCAAACACGTGTTCAATCATCCATTGTGATGACACAAGTGGCGGAACCATATATTCGTCGAAAAGCAGTGCGTCATTTAGAGAAAAAACGTGTTGTCATATTTGCAGCAGGAACTGGAAATCCATTCTTCTCGACTGACACTACAGCCGCATTACGTGCAGCTGAAATTGATGCAGATGCGATTTTAATGGCGAAAAATAATGTCGATGGTGTTTATTCAGCGGATCCAAAAACTGACAAAACAGCCGTTAAATATGATGAACTCACATATTTAGAAGTTATCCAAAAGGGATTACAGGTAATGGATTCAACTGCTTCCACTTTATGTATGGACAACGACATCCCATTAATAGTATTCTCTATTATGGATAAAGGTAATATTAAACGTGCCGTTCTTGGTGAAAAAATAGGAACAGTAGTTAGGAGGAATTTTTAATGGCTAAAGAAGTAATTAACCAAGCAAAAGAAAAAATGAACAAATCAATTTCTGCATTTACTCGTGAATTAGCGTCAATCCGTGCTGGCCGTGCAAGTGCATCATTACTTGATCGTATTACTGTAGATTACTATGGTGCCCCTACACCAGTAAATCAATTAGCAGGGGTAACTGTACCGGAAGCTCGTTTATTAGTAATAACACCTTATGATAAATCCATCTTAGGTGAAATAGAAAAAGCAATTATGAAATCGGATATTGGGATAACACCTACTAACGATGGTAATATCATTCGTTTAACAATCCCACAATTAACTGAAGAACGTCGTAAAGATTTAGTGAAAGTCGTTAAGAAAGAAGCTGAAGAAGCGAAAATTGCCATTCGTAATGTTCGTCGTGACGCGAATGATGATTTAAAGAAACTAGAGAAAAACGGTGAAATTACAGAAGATGGCTTACGTGGATTCAGCGAAGATATTCAAAAATTAACAGATGAATTTATCTCTAAAATTGATGATCTTGCGAAAGATAAAGAAAAAGAAATCTTATCAGTATAACATTTTCTATCTCTATGGTTGAATACCATTTATAAAATTTGAACTTTATGTCATTTAAGACGTCCTGTCATAAAGGACGTCTTTTTATTAGCAGATAGGAAAGTAAACCCTAGATATCTGCATAAGATAAAACATCAACTAACCAAATTGGTTGAGATGTTAAATCGGACGAAAATAATCATTTATCACTTTATACATAATTACTACCGAAATTTACAAATTTTATAAATAGTTTTTGATTAAAAGCGACACAACTTGTCGTTTTTGATATGATGATTATGAATACGTCCGATAAGTGTCAATGGGGGAATACAAATGTTTTCAAGAATTTTTGGTAAAAATAAAAATAAGCAACATCAGATTTCTGACAGCGAGCTTACATCTTTAAGCGAATGCCTACCTTCCCATATTGCGATTATTATGGACGGAAACGGACGTTGGGCTAAAAAGCGATCATTACCACGTATTGCTGGACATCACGAAGGAATGAAAACAGTACGAAAAATCGCACGTTTTGCCGATGATTTAGGAGTTAAAGCGTTAACTCTATATGCTTTTTCCACTGAAAACTGGAAGCGACCAAAAAAGGAAGTTGAGTACTTAATGAGCTTACCAGAGCAATTTCTAAATTCTTTTTTACCTGAACTAATGGAACGTAATATTAAAGTTGTGACGATGGGTCATAAAGACGGTCTACCAAATCATACACAATCTATCTTAAATATAGCTATGGAAAAAACGGAAAATAATACGGGTCTAATTTTGAATTTTGCAATGAATTATGGCAGTCGTGCTGAAATAGTAAACGCAATGAAGGAAATAATAAAAGAAGTTAAAGACGGGAACTTAACAATTGATAAAATTGATGAAGAAACAGTGAACCAATATTTAATGACATCCAATCTTCCTGAACCGGATTTATTAATACGTACTAGCGGTGAAGTAAGACTAAGTAACTTTATGTTATGGCAGCTTGCATATACCGAATTTTGGTTTACAGAGACTCTTTGGCCTGATTTCGACGAAGAAACATTTATGGACGCTATTAAAGCTTACCAGAAAAGAAATCGGCGTTACGGAGGGTTGAAAGGAGAAGGAAAAAATTGAAGCAACGGATCATCACGGCACTAATTGCAGCTGCGTTATTTATTCCGTTTGTGGTATACGGAGATTTACCCTTTACTCTAGGTGTTTATGCATTAGCAGCGGTAGCACTATATGAAATCCTCCGAATGAAAGGAATATCTATTTTCTCAGTTCCTGGGTTACTCGGGATTTTTGTTTTATTTGCTACTTTAATGCCTAGCGAGTGGTCTCTATATGTGGAAGAGATAGTAACATACTCTAAATATGAACTTTTAACGATTGCAATCATTCTCTTGCTAGCTTACTCAGTGGTTGTGAAAAATAGTTTTTCATTTGACGAAGTAGCTTTCATCCTTTTAGGTGCTTTATATATAGGAATTGGATTTTATTATTTAATTGCCACACGGGAAGCCGGGTTAAATTACATTATCTATGCACTGCTTGTAGTCTGGGTTACTGATTCGGGAGCTTATTTTACAGGGCGTAAATTAGGAAAAAAGAAACTTTGGCCTGAAATTTCACCTAACAAAACCGTGGAAGGGTTCATCGGTGGCATTATCGTAGCGGTAATTGCTGCAAGTATTATGCAATGGCTGTTCCCATTTAACGTTTCATGGGGTTACTTTGTTATCGTAACGATTGTAAGCTCAGTCTTTGGTCAATTAGGTGACTTGGTTGAATCAGCTATAAAACGACATTATGCTGTGAAGGATTCTGGTTGGATATTACCAGGTCATGGAGGCATATTAGATCGATTTGATAGTCTACTATTTGTTTTGCCGCTATTGAATTTGCTGCATTTCGTTAATTAGTGAAGGGAAGGTCCAATTTGAAAAAGATTAGTTTATTAGGGGCAACAGGTTCTATTGGAATTCAAACAATTGATATTTTAAAAGCGCATCCCGAAAAATTTAAACTTGTTGCATTCTCTGCAGGGAAAAATATAAACACAACAAAAGAAATAATTGAAGAATTAAAACCAGAACTCGTATCTGTTCAAGAAGAACAAGATGCAACAGAACTACAAAAACAATACCCAAACGTTCATTTCACGTATGGAAAAAAGGGGTTAGTTGATGTTGCAACACATCCGGATTCTACAGTACTGTTAAATGCCGTATTAGGAAGTGTTGGGTTAGAATCTACATTAGCAGCGATTCGAATGAGGAAAACGATTGCAATCGCGAATAAAGAAACATTAGTCACTGCGGGCCATATTGTAATGACTGAAGCAAAAAAATATGACGCGCCAATCTTACCGGTTGATAGCGAACATTCTGCTATTTTCCAATCCATGAACGGCGAAAATAAAAAGCAAGTTAACCGTATTATTATTACTGCTTCTGGAGGTTCATTTAGAGATAGAACTCGTGAAGAACTAAAAAATGTGACCGTTAAAGAAGCATTAAACCATCCAAATTGGTCAATGGGAGCTAAAATTACAATCGATTCAGCAACCATGATGAACAAAGGTTTAGAAGTGATAGAAGCGCATGTTTTATTTAATATGCCATATGATAATATTGATGTATTATTGCATAAAGAAAGTATTATTCACTCTCTAGTAGAGTATGATGATACAAGTGTCATTGCTCAACTTGGTACACCAGATATGAGAGTTCCAATTCAATATGCACTAAGTTACCCAGATCGACTACCGGTACAAAATAGTGAGCGTTTAAACTTAGCACAAATTGGACAACTTCACTTTACTGAAGTGGATTTTGACCGATACCGTGCTTTGAAGCTTGCCTATGAAGCGGGCCGAACTGGTGGGACAATCCTTACTGCAATGAACGCAGCAAATGAAGCAGCAGTTGCTCTATTCTTACAAGAGAAAATATCATTTTTACAAATAGATGAAATGATAGAACGAGTAATGAATGAGCATAACAACATTCAAATGCCAGATTTAGAAACAATTTTGCACGTAGATTCCGAAACAAGAAAAACTGTTCTAGACATGGTAAAATAGTTTTCATCCATATCGGTTTTCTATTAAAGCTAAACAACATGTGAATGCAGTATTAGTTTTGAGCAAAGACGATAAAAAATTGCTCTTGAAGGTGGGAATAGAATGCAAACGGTTATCGCGTTTATTATTATATTTGGATCACTTGTGTTCTTTCACGAACTAGGTCACTTTATATTTGCGAAGCGTGCGGGCATAATGGTTCGAGAATTTGCAATAGGTATGGGTCCAAAAATCTTTGGCATGATGAAGGGTGAAACACTCTATACAATTCGATTATTACCAATAGGTGGTTATGTTCGAATGGCTGGGGATGATGTTGATCAAATAGAAATTCAGCCAGGATTCCGTGTGGGAATTATCCTAAACGATGATGATGTAGCTGAAAAAATCTATTTAAACCAAAGTGTTACCCATCCAAACATCATCTTCTTAGAGGTTGAACGTGCCGATTTAGAAAAAGATCTATTCATTGAAGGGTACGACGAAGAAGAAAGACTTGTTCGCTATAAAGTTTCTAGAAATGCTATTATTGTTGAAAATGGAACAGAGTTAATGATTGCACCTGTTGACCGTCAATTCAATTCGAAAACAGTTGGCCAACGTGCAATGGCAATCTTTGCAGGACCCCTTTTCAACTTTATTTTAGCTTTCCTCGTTTTACTTGCTCTTGGGTTAATACAAGGTATTCCAACAAATGAACCTGTTATTTTTGAGGTTGTGGATGATAGTCCAGCTCAAGAAGCTGGATTACAAGCGGGGGATTACGTAAAGGCGATTGATGGACAGGCAATCGATTCTTGGGATGACCTTTCAGGTACCGTACAACAAAGTGCTGGAGAACAACTATCATTCGTTGTCGAACGTAATGGGCAAAATATTGAGTTGGAGATGACTCCCGAAGCTGTGGAGAATAATGGCCAGGTATTTGGCCAAATAGGTGTCATGTACCAAAGCCCTCGAGAGTACAATCCTTTAAAGGCAATTGTTTGGGGTGCCTCGCAAACTTGGGAATATACAACACTTATTTTTGAATTACTCGGTCAACTTGTAACCGGCCAATTAGGTATTGATGATTTATCAGGTCCTGTGGGTATTTATAAGTCAACTGAAACTGTGCTTGTACAGTATGGTATTTTCCAATTAATGAATTGGGCTGCTTTATTAAGTATTAACCTCGGTATTATGAACCTACTTCCTTTACCTGCATTAGACGGTGGCCGCCTATTGTTCTTCGGAATTGAAGCATTACGTGGTAAGCCTATAGACCGTCAAAAAGAAGGTATGGTGCATTTTGTAGGAATTGTCCTACTAATGATACTAATGGTTGTTGTTACTTGGAACGACATTCAACGTTTCTTCTTTTAATAAAAGTAAAGGCAGCACAATAAAATAAACGTTTACACTTAGCCTTATTCAGTTTTGTTCCTGAATAAGGTTAAGTACTTTCTATAGTCATTTTTTTCATGTTTCTGTAATTTTTGCTTTTGTACTGTGACTACGCAATTATCAATTTGATGTGCTATGCTAGAAAAGAATATAGAGATAAGGTGGCGCAATAGTGAAACAGAGTCTTGCTTTTATTCCAACAATACAACAAGTACCGACATCATCACTAGATAAGACCAATCAATTATTAATACGTGCCGGGTATATTCGTATGAACGAATCTGGTGATATTACTTATTTGCCATTAGCCAAACGAGTCCTATCAAAAATTGAGAAGATACTTCGAGAAGAAATTGAACGTATTCCAGCTATTGAACTTTCATTGCCATTAATCTACTCAAAAAATAGTTTTCAGTCAGAAGGTGTTGCTCATTCGACTGAATTATTTCAATTGAAAGATCAACAAGGGAACGCTTTATGTTTAAGCTCTTCGCATGAAGAATTTCTTGCTGCAATTGTTAAGCAGGAGATACATCACCATCAACAATTACCATTTGTTCTCTATCAAATACAAACAAAGTTCCGAGATGAAGTAAATCAAAAGGGGCTCTTTAAAAGCAGAGAATTTATGACAACTGATGTGTATTCATTCCATGATACAGAAGAAGATTTAGAAGAAACCTATGAAAAAATGACACAAGCTTTTTCTACAATACTAAGTAAGCTTGGATTGTCTTATAAATTGCTTTTAGCTGATGCAGGGAATTACAGCGGAGTTATGACGCATGAATTTGTTATTCTATCTGAACATGGTGGTGATGTTACAATTGCTTATTCCGATAGCTCAAATTATGCAGTGAATATCGAAATGGTGGAAGTAATAGAGAGTCATGAACCTGCAACAGGTGTAATAAAGGAACTAACGAAACAATCAATACCAAGTGATATCGATGTTATGGAAGGAATTAAGGCTTTAACTGATAATGTGTCCATAATAATTAATACAAAGGTTTATGACATCGATGGAGAATTAGTTGTTGTATTAGTTCGCGGTGATCACCAAATTAATGAAGTAAAATTGAAAAATGTATTGAAAGTAAATCATTTAACATTAGCATCTGAGGAAGCCATTCAGAACATTATGGGTTGTTCTATACATTCGGTAGGACCGATTAAACTTCCGATATCTGTTCGAGTTATTGCAGATCATGCCATTAAGACTATTCGGAATGGCCTATCTGGTGCAAATGAAGATGGTTTTTATTATATAAATGTAAATCCTGAAAGAGATTTTGCCATTAATGCATATGAAGATATCCGTTTTGCTGTGGAAGGAGATCCTTCTCCAGATGGTAAAGGGCTCATTCAATTTACAAAAGGATACGAAGTAGGACATATTTTTAAATTAGGGTCTACTATTTCTGAAAAATTGGATGCAACCTTTACAGATCAATTTGGTGATGTTCACCCTGTATTAATGGGGGTTTATGCAATGGGCGTTTCACGTCTTTTTGCAGTTGTTAGTGAACAATATCAGGATGATAAAGGATTTGCATGGCCGAAACAATTAACGCCATTTCATATACATTTAATACCTGAACGATCGGAAGATGATGTACAATTAGAGTTAGCTGAACTTCTAAATAATATTTTAACGAGCTATCATTATGACGTTTTATTCGATGACCGGAAAGTGGATTTAGAAGTGAAATTAAATGACGCAGAACTAATCGGTTTACCTGTAAGAGTGATAGTGGGTAGAAAATCTACTGACGGAATCGTTGAAGTACAAGTTAGACGCACTGGTGAAACATTTGAATATGCAAAAGAAGAATTAGTTGACCATTTAAATGAATTTTTCCGTGTTTATTCATAATAAGAGGCTGGGACAAAAGTTAGTTTCATCAAACAGAGCGTTTTGATATAGTAAAAATTTACTTATCTGTTTATTTGGAAGTCGTTCGTTGGAGATGCAGACTGAGAGTGCATCTGCACCTGTCGCTTTGCTTTCGGTGCAAAAAAAATTGCACCTGTCGCTTTGCTTTCGGTACAAAAAAAATTGCACCTGTCGCTTTGCTTTCGGTGCAAAAAAAATTGCACCTGTCGCTTTGCTTTCGGTGCAAAAAAAATTGCACCTGTCGCTTTGCTTTCGGTGCAAAAAAATTGCACCTGTCGCTTTCGCTTTCGTCGCAAATAAAATTTGCATCGGAATCAAACGATCATATATCCAAAAAGTACAATCTAAAATGAAAGATGAACTGTAATTTTCCACTTCTGTCCCAGCCTCTTCTTTTTACCGGTTAAGGATTTAGAATACAGTTATATGCTGAAATATTATGGATTTGTTCAGTAAATCGGGCAAATCGTTTTTACTTATGTCTTAGAAAGTAGGTGAGTTAATTGTCAGATAATCAAAAAGAGAGACAACTATTTTTAACTTTATTACAACAGCTGCAGTTAACTGAAGATGTCTACATGTCATTTTTTGAACAAGGAGAGCTCACTCGTGTAACGGTTCATAAAAAGAACCGCGTTTGGAATTTCTCTATTAAACTTCAAAATATATTACCATTCCAACTCTATCAACTATTTGCTACAAGAATGGCTGAACAATTTTCCAATATTGCCCAAACTTCTTTTACCATAGAAACAAATACTCAGGACGTCAGTGAGCAACTAGTCACAGATTATTGGTTAACAGCGGTCAATCAAATAGAACAAATGTCTCCAACTTTAAAAAATCGATTGATTTCTCAAATTCCAAAATGGACAGGTAGTAAGCTGATTGTTGATTGTGTAATTGAAGTCGAACAACTGACTTTAAAGACAAAGTACGCTGATAAAATAGCGAATTCATATAAAAATCTTGGATTTCCCCATATTGCAATTGATTTTCAATTATCTGAAGCAGATGATGAAATGCGTCAAGCTAAGGAAGCTTATTTTGAACAACGGCAGTTAGAAGAGGCAGAATTAGCCAGACAAGCAATGGAAGACTTCCAAAGCCGCGATAATAATAGAAGCGAAAAATCACCAGCTGCAGAAGTTAGTGGTCCGTTCCAATTAGGTAGTCAAATTAAAGAGCAAGAAATTACTGAGATTCGCCGTATTCAAGATGAAGAACGAAGTGTCGTTATCGAAGGTTTCGTCTTTGCAGTAGACATAAAAGTACTTAAAAGTGGTCGTTCCCTGCTAGAAATTAAAATGACAGACTATACAGATTCTATTTTAGTGAAAATGTTCTCACGGAATGATGAAGATGCAGAAATGATGACTCGCCTTAAAAAAGGGATGTGGATCAAAGTTCGTGGGGCAGTTCAAAATGACACATTCGTTCGGGACTTAGTCATCATGGCGCAAGGGATCTATGAAATCCATAAAGAAACTCGAAAAGATACTGCTCCAGAAGGAGAAAAACGGGTTGAATTACACTTACATACTCCAATGAGTACGATGGATGCTGTTACACCAATTGACCAACTTGTATCTCAAGCAGCTAAATGGGGTCATCAAGCAATTGCGATTACAGACCATGCAGTAGCACAAGGATTCCCAGATGCTTATTCAGCTGGGAAAAAACACGGAATCAAAATCATTTACGGTATAGAAGCGAATTTAGTAGATGATGGTTCACCCATTGCTTACGCAGAGCAACATATTGATTTAGATAGTGCAACATATGTTGTATTCGACGTGGAAACGACAGGTCTTTCCACAGCGTATGACACAATCATTGAGTTAGCCGCTGTTAAAATTCAGGACGGTAAAGTAATTGACAAGTTCGAACGCTTTGCAAATCCACATAAGCCATTAACAGCTAAAATCATTGAGTTAACGCATATTACTGATGACATGCTTGTGAACGCACCTGAAGTAGACCAAGTGGTAACAGAGTTTCACGAATTTATAGGAGATGCGATTGTTGTAGCACACAATGCATCCTTTGATATGGGCTTTTTATATACCGCTTATGAGAAGGCTGGAATTCATGGTGTACTCCATCCTGTAATTGATACGTTGGAATTATCACGTATGTTAAATCCAACGTTAAAAAGTCATCGTTTAAATACATTATGTAAAAAATATGGTATTGAATTAACTCAACATCACCGTGCAATTTACGATACTGAGGCTACTGGTGAATTGATGTTACATTTACTTAAAGAAGCAAAAGAAAAAGGCATCGAATATCACGATGATTTCAATAAACAAATTGATAGCGGTGAAAGCTATAAACAAGGTCGTCCTTATCACTGTACGATTCTAGCTGTTGATAACGATGGTCTAAAAAATATGTTCAAGCTAATATCAATTGCACATACGCAAACATATCACAGAGTTCCAAGAATTCGTCGATCAGACCTTATTAAATTACGAAAAGGTCTACTAATTGGCTCCGGGTGTAGCAATGGCGAACTATTTGAAACAATGATGAATAAATCACCTGAAGAGGCGGAAAAAGTAGCACGATTTTATGATTATATCGAAGTTCATCCGAAGCCTGTGTACTCACAGTTAATTGAAGGTGGAATCGTACACGATGAGTGGAACTTAGAAGATATTATTCGAAAACTTGTAAAACTTGGGAAAAGGATGGACAAGCCAGTAGTCGCAACAGGGAACGTCCATTATTTACATGAAAATGACCATATTTTTAGAGAAATCTTAGTTAGTTCCCAAGGTGGTGCAAACCCGTTAAACCGTTATCGATTGCCCAAAGTACATTTCCGTACGACGAATGAAATGCTTGCGGAATTTGATTTCCTTGGTCCAGATTTAGCGAAGGAAATTGTTGTTACAAACTCTCAAAAAGTCGCAAATATGATTGGTGAAGTAGTACCAATTAAAGATAAATTGTATACGCCAAATATTGAAGGATCTAATGAACAAATTACAAATATGACCTATGAAATGGCTCATAGAATTTACGGCGAGAAATTGCCTGAAATAGTAGAAAAACGAATTGAGAAAGAGTTAGATTCGATACTAGGACATGGTTTCGGTGTCGTATATTTAATCTCAGCTCAACTAGTTAAAAAATCACTATCTGACGGTTATTTAGTTGGTTCCCGTGGTTCCGTAGGGTCGTCATTTGTAGCAACGATGATGGAGATTACGGAAGTAAATCCATTAGCACCACACTATATTTGTCCGAAATGCCATTATAGTGAATTCTTCACGGACGGATCGGTCGGTTCAGGATTTGACTTACCGAATAAGGAATGTCCTGAATGTGGAACAAACTTGAAAAAGGATGGACATGATATTCCGTTCGAAACGTTCTTAGGATTTAATGGGGATAAAGTTCCCGATATTGATTTAAACTTCTCTGGTGAATATCAAGCACAAGCGCATAACTATACGAAAGAATTGTTCGGTGAAGATTATGTGTATCGTGCTGGAACGATTGGTACGGTTGCTGAAAAAACAGCTTACGGCTATGTAAAAGGCTACTCAACAGATCATAATAAGACATTCCGCGGTGCTGAAGTAGATCGTCTCGTACAAGGTTGTACTGGGGTTAAACGTACAACAGGACAGCACCCTGGTGGTATTCTAGTTGTGCCAGATTATATGGATATTTATGATTTCACACCAGTACAATTTCCTGCTGACGCACAAGATGCTGAATGGAAAACAACGCATTTTGACTTCCATTCCATTCACGATAATATTTTGAAACTTGATATACTTGGGCACGATGATCCGACCGTACTCCGTATGCTTCAAGACTTAACGGGCATTGACCCGAAGACAATTCCTACTGATGATCCGGAAGTAATGAAAATCTTCTCAGGGCCTGAATCATTAGGAGTAACAGAAGAGCAAATTATGTGTAAAACAGGGACGCTCGGGATTCCTGAATTTGGGACACGATTTGTACGTCAAATGTTAGAGGAAACAAAACCATCAACATTTAGTGAATTGTTACAAATTTCAGGGTTATCCCATGGCACGGATGTATGGCTTGGAAATGCGCAAGAGCTAATTCAAAACGGGACATGTGTGTTGGCTGAAGTAATTGGCTGTCGTGATGATATTATGGTGTATTTAATTTATAGAGGGTTAGAACCAGGGTTAGCTTTCAAAATCATGGAATCTGTACGTAAAGGTAAAGGCTTAACTGATGACATGGAAGCAGAGATGAGGGCGAATAATGTACCTAATTGGTATATTGACTCATGTAAAAAGATTAAGTACATGTTCCCGAAAGCCCATGCAACTGCCTATGTATTAAACGCTGTACGTATTGCTTGGTTTAAAGTACACCATCCAATTATTTATTACGCTACGTATTTCACAGTTCGTGCAAGTGACTTTGATTTAATTGCTATGTCACAAGGGGCGTCTGTGATTCGTGCACGTATTGAAGAAATTAATGCGAAGGGCTTAGATGCTTCGAAGAAAGAAAAAGATTTGTTAACCGTATTAGAGATTTCGCTAGAAATGGCAGAGCGCGGCATGAACATTAGAAAAGTTGACTTATACCGTTCCCAAGCAAGTGAATGGGTAATTGATGGGAACTCATTAATCCCTCCATTTGATGCTATTCCTGGATTAGGAACAAACGTTGCAAAAGCAATCGTTGCAGCCAGAGAAGACGGGGAATTCTTATCAAAAGAGGATTTACAGTTACGTGGTCGAGTTTCTAAAACGCTAATTGAATATATGGATCAACTAGGTTGCTTAGAAGGTCTTCCAGATGCGAACCAGTTGTCGTTGTTCTAATGTTAGTTGGTGTGAATTTTGATTAGTCTGTTTAGTTGTTACGAGTGTGAGGGATATTGTCTGAATGTTGTTGGGGTTCAGTTCTAATCAGCCATTTATAAAATATATCGCAAGTAATTTCAAATTATGTCTTTAAGTGTATGAATGGTATGGCACTATGGGTTATTACTGATTGAGATAGAAGGTCCATGAGAACAAAATGAAGTAGAAATAGTGGTCCGAAGTCTATAAGACAAAACTAGGTAAAAGTTTGGATCTACTGTCTAGTAGAAACGCTCTATGAGACAAAACAAGGTGAAAATTGGGATAAACTGTCTCAAAGGAGCGTTCTATGGGACAAAACAAGGTGGAAATTCGATTGGACTGTCCCGATGAAGCGTTCTATGAGACAAAATAAGACCTCAGAAGCCCGAAAGTGTCCATGACAAAGGGTCTCAAGGACAAAACTTTGCCGCAGAAGCCTGAAAGTGTCCATGACAAAGGGTCTCAAGGACAAAACAAGGTGGAAATTCGATTGGACTGTCCCGATGAAGCCTTCTATGAGACAAAACAAAACCTCAGAAGCCTGAAAGTGTCCATGACAAAGGGTCTCAAGGACAAAACAAGGTGGAAATTCGATTGGACTGTCCCGATGAAGCCTTCTATGAGACAAAACAAAACCTCAGAAGCCCGAAAGTGTCCATGACAAAGGGTCTCAAGGACAAAACAAGGTGGAAATTCGATTGGACTGTCCCGATGAAGCCTTCTATGAGACAAAACAAAGCCGCAGAAGCCCGAAAGTGTCCATGACAAAGGGTCTCAAGGACAAAACAAGGTGGAAATTCGATTGGACTGTCCCGATGAAGCGTTCTATGAGACAAAACAAGACCTCAGAAGCCCGAAAGTGTCCATGACAAAGGGTCTCAAGACAAAACAAAGCCGCAGAAGCCTGAAAGTGTCCATGACAAAGGGTCTCAAGGACAAAACAAGGTGGAAATTCGATTGGACTGTCCCGATGAAGCGTTCTATGAGACAAAACAAAGCCGCAGAAGCCCAAAAGTGTCCATGACAAAAGCTCGACGCGATTGAATAAGTCAATTTGCCAACGAAATTTATAATATAATCGACTCTTACTGTTTTTAAATTCAATGACATAAGTACGATTTTCTATTATAAATTGCTTTTCTTCAGTTTTTCAGTGGTTTCCAAAGGGTCTCATGGGCAAACCGAAATATTCAACTATAATACTGAAGTTAAATCAAATTAAATTTTAAATCGAAGGTACTACAGAAAAATTTTCTTTAAGTTTACTAGAAATCAGTGTCAATTTTACGTAAATTTGCATTCAAGTTTTTTTTATGCTATTGTTATTGTAATAATTTGTTGATAGTCTTACAGCAAAAGAGTGGGTTTTTCCCGCTCTTTTCTGTTGTTATGAATATCTCAAATTTCGTCAAAGGCGTGTAGATACTTTCACCGACAGCTGGTGGAATTGTAGGTTTCAAGATTTAATACCTACACTAAAGGTATTTATTTTTAAAACCATATCAGCAAGTCTTAGTAATAAACAACACGTTCGCAGTCCCTTTGAAAATGTCTGTATGACATTCTCTCAGAGGGATACAAAATACCATTCAGTGGGATTTTTGAAATATTCAATACAATCAATTTCGGAAATACTTTACTTAATTTCGGAAATCTTTATTGAAGTTTCACCAAATATCTCTAAAGGTTGTTTGAAAATAACTGCACAACATTTCGTTTAACATTTGTTCAAATGTATGTTCTTTGTATATAAGTATTACAACATGGAAATATAAGCATAAAGAACAAGAACGAGTACGTTGGGAGGATCTTATGAGCAAAGTTACGACAGTCATTGAAGAACTGGTCACACCTATTTTAGAGGAACTAAACCTTGAATTAGTGGATATTGAATTTTTAAAGGAAGGGCGCAACTGGTTTCTTCGAGTTTACATTGATACACCAGATGGCGGAATCGATATTGACCAATGTGCATTAGTGAGTGAACGACTAAGCGTTGTACTCGATGAAAAGGACCCAATTGAGCAAAACTATTATTTAGAAGTTTCCTCTCCTGGGGCAGAACGTCCATTAAAAAAAGAATCGGACTTTGAAAAAGCAGTTGGTAAATTTATTTACGTAAAGACATACGAACCCATTAAAGATATGAAAGAATTCGAAGGCTATCTAAAAGCATATAATGAAGATGGTCTTGAAATGGAAGTTCGTATAAAAACACGTAAAATCAACGTATTTATCGAAAAAGACAAAATCGCAAAAGCTCGCTTAGCGATTGACTTTTCATCATAACAGAATATTTGGGAGTGAAAATTATGAGTAGTGATTTACTAGATGCTTTAACTGCTCTGGAACAACAAAAAGGAATTTCAAGAGATATACTTGTTGAAGCAATTGAAGCAGCATTAGTTACTGCATATAAACGTAATTTCAATCAAGCGCAAAATGTACGTGTTGATTTGAATTTAGAAAATGGTTCAATGAAAGTTTTTTCTCGTAAAGATGTTGTAGAAGAAGTTGAAGATGATCGCCTTCAAATAGCACTAGAAGATGCAAAGCAAATTAACCCTGCTTATGAAGTTGGCGATATTTTAGAACAAGAAGTAACGCCACGTAATTTTGGTCGTATTGCTGCTCAAACAGCGAAACAAGTAGTAACACAACGTGTACGTGAAGCTGAGCGCGGAATTATCTACGAAGAATTCGTAGACCGTACAGATGACATTGTCAACGGCACGATTGAAAGAATGGATGCTCGTAACATTTATATTAGCCTAGGTAAAGTAGAAGCAGCCCTACCGGTTAATGAACAAATACAAGGCGAAGTTTACAAGCCTCAAAGTCGTATTAAAGTATATATTACAAAGGTAGAGCGTACAACTCGTGGTCCACAAGTAATTGTATCGAGAACACATCCAGGTTTACTTCGTCGATTATTCGAAATGGAAGTTCCAGAGATTTTTGAAGGTATCGTAGAAATAAAATCAATCGCCCGTGAAGCTGGTGATCGTTCAAAGATTTCCGTACATGCCCATAATGAAGAAGTTGATGCTGTTGGTTCTTGTGTAGGAGCAAAAGGCCAACGTGTACAAACAATCGTAAACGAATTAAATGGTGAAAAAATTGATATCGTTGAATGGTCTGATGATCCTGTTGTTTTTGTAGCCAATGCATTAAGTCCTTCTAAAGTGTTAGATGTTCAAGTAAACGAAGAAGAAAAATCAACAACAGTTGTTGTACCTGACTATCAATTATCTTTAGCAATTGGTAAACGTGGCCAAAACGCTCGTTTAGCTGCGAAATTAACTGGCTGGAAAATTGATATCAAAAGTGAATCTGAAGCACGTGAAATTGGAATTTACCCTTCAGAGTCCAGCATATTTTTACAACAATATGATGATGAAGAGCAAGGTTCTTACAGCAGTGATGTAGAATATGATTTATATCAAGACGACGAAGAATAATCATCTGACGGTTATTGATTTTTTCTTAAGTAATAACCACTCGAGGAATTGAGTGATGTTTTCAAGGAAGGTGAGTTCTCATGTCGACGAAAAGAAAAGTGCCTTTACGAAAATGTGTTGTGACAGGTGAAATGCTTCCGAAGAAATCTATGATTCGAATCGTCCGTTCAAAGGAAGGCGAAGTTTCAGTTGACCCAACTGGTAAGAAATCTGGTCGCGGAGCTTATGTTTCTAAGTCTGAAGAAGTCGTAGAAATGGCACGTAAAAAAAATAGTTTAGAACGTCAATTAGAAGCAAAAATTCCTGAAGAAGTGTATGAGGAGCTAATAAGACTTATACGCAGGGAGTCAATTTTATGATAAATGAAAAGCTTTTCCAATTAGTTGGTTTAGCCGCAAGAGCTCGTAAAATTGTATCAGGTGAAGAGTTAGTAGTGAAATCCATACAAAATGGAAATGCTAAACTTATCTTGTTAGCATCGGATGCTTCACATAATTCTACCAAAAAAATTCAAGATAAATGTTCGTTTTACAATGTTGAGTATCATGTGATTGGTGATCGCTACCAACTAGGACATGCTACTGGTAAAGAAGCGCGGGTCGCTTTAGCTATTACGGATAGCGGATTTGCGAAGAAAATGTCTAGTCTACTCAACGAAAAATAATCGGGGGTGAGCTGATGACCAAATTAAGAGTTCATGAATATGCGAAAAAAGTAAATAAATCAAGTAAAGAAGTCATTGAAGAGCTTAAAAAATTAAATATAAACGTATCCAATCATATGTCTATGTTGAATAGTGATGCTGTGTCGCGATTAGATAATGTCTATAATTTGACTAATGCTAATAACCAAATTTCTTCTTCATCGAAGGAACAAACAAGACAAGCAAAACCGGCTCCAAAGAATAAAGAACAACAAAAAATCCAATCGGATAAAAGAAAAGAAGATAGAATGCCAGAAAATAAAAATAATAATAAACCAACAAATGCACCACAAAACAAACAAGCAAAACCTACGAATAAAAATAACGACAAACCAAAAAATCATAACAACACTAATCGCAAAACAGATGATCAACCAAACAGTCGTTTTGACAACAATAATAAAAATAAAGGCGGCTTTAATCAACGCAAAAAGCCTGGTATCCATGGTGGGAAAAGACGTCATCCAAAAACACACCAACCTTCTCAGCCTGTTACTCCAAAAGAATTACCAGAAAAAATTACTTTTTATGAATCGTTAACAGTTGCAGAATTAGCAAAGAAATTACACCGTGAGCCATCTGAAATTATTAAAAAATTATTCATGCTAGGTGTAATGGCGACGATTAACCAAGATTTAGACAAAGATGCGATTGAGTTAATCTGTGCTGAATATGGTGTAGAAGTCGAAGAAGAAGTACGTATTGATAAAACAGATTTAGAAGTTTATTTCGATCAAACAGAAGTAAATAAAGAAGAACTTCAAGAACGTCCACCAGTTGTTACCATCATGGGACATGTTGACCATGGTAAAACAACATTACTAGATTCGATTCGTAATACGAAAGTAACTGCTGGAGAAGCAGGCGGGATCACACAACATATTGGTGCATACCAAGTAAATATTGATGGTAAAAAGATTACGTTTTTAGATACGCCTGGTCACGCAGCGTTTACGACAATGCGTGCTCGTGGTGCTAGTATTACGGACTTAGCGATTATTGTAGTTGCTGCAGATGATGGTGTAATGCCTCAAACAGTTGAAGCTATTAACCATGCGAAAGCAGCAGAAGTGCCAATTATCGTTGCAGTCAATAAAATGGATAAACCATCTGCTAACCCTGACCGTGTTATGCAAGAACTTACAGAACACGGATTAGTGCCAGAAGATTGGGGCGGCGATACAATCTTTGTACCGATTTCTGCATTAAAAGGGGAAGGAATCGATACACTACTAGAAATGATTTTATTAGTTTCAGAAGTAGCTGAATTGAAAGCAAATCCTGATCGTCCAGCAATTGGTTCAGTAATTGAGGCTCAATTAGACAAAGGCCGTGGTTCTGTTGCAACGCTTCTAGTACAAGATGGAACACTCCGCGTTGGAGATCCAATCGTAGTTGGCCATGCATATGGTCGTGTACGTGCTATGGTAAACGATTTAGGGCGTCGCGTGAAAGAGGCGGGTCCATCTACACCAGTTGAAATTACTGGTATTAACGAAGTTCCTCAAGCCGGCGACCGTTTTGTAGTCTTTGAAGACGAAAAAACAGCTCGCCAAGTTGGAGAATCTCGTTCAATGACTGCAATTCAAGCTAGTCGTTCTGAAAAACAACGTATTACATTAGATAATTTATTTGAACAAATGAGCCAAGGCGATGTAAAAGAAATTAACTTAATCGTAAAAGCAGACGTTCAAGGAACAGTAGAAGCCATGACAGCATCATTAATGAAAATTGAAGTGGAAGGCGTTAACGTAAAAATTATCCATACTGGTGTAGGGGCAATTACGGAATCCGATATTACACTTGCATCTGCTTCAAACGCAATTGTTATTGGTTTTAACGTTCGTCCTGATGTGAATGCGAAACGTGCTGCAGATGAAGAAGGCGTAGATATTCGTTTACACCGTATCATTTATAAAGTAATTGAAGAAATTGAAGCAGCAATGAAAGGGATGCTTGATCCTGAATATCAAGAAAAAATCATTGGTCAAGCTGAAGTACGTCAAACAATTAAAGTATCGAAAGTTGGTACGATTGCAGGATCTTACATTACAGAAGGTAAAGTAACAAGAGATTCTGGAGTACGTGTCATTCGTGAAGGAATCGTAATATTCGAAGGAGAACTTGACTCTTTAAAACGTTTCAAAGACGATGCTAAAGAAGTCGCAAAAGGTTACGAATGTGGTATTACTATCAAAAACTTTAACGACATTAAAGAAGGCGACATAATTGAAGCCTTCATTATGGAAGAAATTAAGCGCGCGTGATTGTCTACGCAGAAGTTGAATTTATGATTCAAACAGCCCATTCGTTAAAGGAAAAACGTGCCGTTCTCCAAAGAATGATTACTCGTACTAAGCAAAAATTTAACGTCTCTATAGCTGAAATTGATCATCAAAATGTGTGGCAGCGAACAAGAATTGGCCTTGTTGCTGTCGCATCTTCTAAAGTAAGCGCTGAACGTGAAATTAACAATGCTCTCTCGTTTCTTCAATCTAATCCTACATGGGATCAGCTAGATGTTTGGCGGGAATATTTATAGCAGTTTAGGGGATAAATAACCTAAACAAAAAGGAAAGAGTATTAGGGGTGACAACTATGTCATTACGTTCAAATCGTATTGCAGAGCAAATGAAAAAAGAGCTTGGTGAAATCATTAGTCGTAAAATTAAGGATCCGCGTGTAGGGTTTGTTACAGTTACAGATGTTCATGTAACAGGAGACCTTTCACAAGCAACGGTTTATATTTCATCATTAGGTAGTGAAAGAGAGCGTCAAGATACAATGAACGCTTTACTGAAAGCATCTGGTTTTATCCGTACAGAAATCGGCCAACGTATTCGTTTAAGAAGAATTCCAGAAATTACATTTGAATTCGATACAGCGGTTGAATACGGTAATAAAATCGAAGAGCTACTACGCTCGTTGCATAAAGAATAATGAAATAGCCAAGTAAGTAAATGAAATCCATAGTTCGAGTTACTTACGCAGGTATTCATTTGAAATGTACATTACAATTAATTTGATATCAATTGCTGAAAGCCTGCAACTGCATAATTCGTTATGCACGTAGGCTTTTTGAATTTATAAAAGATTTTGGGGGTTATCTAATGAATGGCATCCTTCCATTATGGAAAGAACGTGGTATGACGAGTCATGACTGCGTTTTCAAATTACGTAAAATATTAAAAACAAAAAAAATTGGACATACAGGTACTTTAGATCCTAGTGTGGAGGGTGTTCTTCCAATTTGTATAGGACAGGCTACGCGGATTGCTGAATATTTAACAGATGCAGGAAAAGTGTATGAAGCAGTTGTATCAATTGGCCGTTCAACAACTACAGAAGACGCAGAGGGTGAAATAGTTGAAGAGGACAACTCGTTTAAAAAAGTTACTCGTGAACAACTGTTAGAAGTGTTGCACAAGTTAACAGGTGATATTCAACAAACTCCACCTATGTATTCAGCAGTAAAGGTAAATGGAAAAAGGTTATATGAATATGCTCGAAAGGGTGAAATAGTTGAACGCCCAACAAGAACCGTTACGATCTATTCATTAGAACTTTTAGATCATATGGACGTATTTGAAGGTCAAGAAATTACATTTAGCATTCGGATTGCATGTAGTAAAGGAACTTATATACGTACATTAGCCGTACAAATTGGTGAACTACTTGGTTACCCAGCGCATATGGCTTCATTAGTCCGTACTCAATCGGGTACTTTTACAAAGGATCTTTGTATAACTCTCGGTGAAGTTGAAACGGCTATACAGAATGAACAAATCAATCGTCTTATTTATCCAGTCGAGTATGCATTAACTCAGTACCCTTTTATCGAAATAGATGAATTTAACGAAAAACAAATTTTAAATGGACAAGTTCTTCCTATGCACGATTTTCTAAAAGAACATGATAAAATAGTATTTGGATTAAATAAAAAGGCGCTTGCTGTTTATATTTCACATCCAGAAAAGACAAATCTCATGAAGCCAGAGAAAATGTTCCCAAAAGAACAATAGGAGGCCAAAGAAAATGAATGTAGTTCATTTAAAATATCCCCATCAATTAAATAAGATGGATATGTCAAATGCCTATTCTATGGCAATAGGATTTTTTGACGGCGTACATAGAGGGCATCAAGAAGTAATTCAACATGCCATCACGAAAGCAAAGGAATTGAATGTAAAAAGTGCGGTCATGACATTTGACCCCCATCCTTCAATCGTTTTAGGTGGACGTAAAGAAAAGGTATTTTATATTACACCTTTACAACAAAAAATATCAGTACTAGAAGAACTAGGTGTTGATACCGTATTTGTTGTTCAATTCACTTCCGATTTTGCAAAACTTACTCCAGAAGAATTTATTAATTTCTTTATTCGAGATTTAAAAGTCGTTCATGTGACGGCTGGATTTGATTTTTCCTTTGGTGCATTTGGTAAAGGGAATATGGAAACGATGCGAGAATTAAGTCATGGAAATTATGGTGTAACCGTAGTAGACAAATGTACAGATGAAAATGAGAAAATTAGCTCTACCCGTATTCGTAAAAACTTAGAAGACGGTAATATGGAAAAAGTTCATAAACTTTTAGGTCGTCCGTTTGAAGTACCAGGAATCGTTGTTCACGGTGATAAGCGTGGTCGTACCATTGGATTTCCTACTGCCAACATTCAGTCTGCTGAAGGAAGCTTCATCCCCGCTGTAGGTGTTTATGCAGTCAGAATTTTGGTCCAAAACGAGTGGTATGATGGTGTTTGTAATGTAGGATACAAGCCAACATTTAAAAATCCAGAAGATAAACAATTATCCATAGAAGTTCATATTTTGGATTTTGATAAAAATATTTATGGCGAAGAAGTGGTCGTTGGTTGGTATAAAAGACTACGAAATGAGCAAAAATTTGATGGTATTGACGCATTAAAAACTCAAATTGAGAAAGATAAACAAGAAGCAATCAACTATTTTCAGACACATTAGATGACCCTTACTAGTTAAGAGCTGTTGTTTTAAAGTAATGAAAATAGTCCGTCAATAATGGACTAGCACAACATAAACGATTACGATATGCTAGCTAAGGATATTCCTTGATTGACTGTGTAAAGTATGATACTATTCATAAGTGCACTGAGTGCTTAACCTTAGCTCGGCTTTTCGATTCTCCAACGATAGCTGTGCTGATGGTGATATTTTAAATAATAATAATTTTAGGAGGTCATTCAACATGGCAATCACAAAAGAACGTAAAAATGAAATTATCGCTGAGTACCGTACTCACGAGGGAGATACTGGTTCTCCAGAAGTGCAAATCGCAGTTTTAACTGAAGAAATCAATGCACTTAACGATCACTTATCTACACATAAAAAAGATTTCCACTCTCAACGTGGTCTTCTTAAAAAAGTAGGTCGTCGTCGTCATTTATTAAAATACTTACGTAACTCTGACGTACAACGTTACCGTGAGTTAATTCAAAAATTAGGCTTACGTCGATAATTATAAGCTATACGGTCGTTTTATTTGCTAAATTAGGTTTGAATGTTCAAGAAGGTAGAAATACTATCTTTAATTGAGCATTCAGTCCTGCAAATAATTCTTCAAAGCTTAACTAAAAAAGCGGGAATTTTCCCGCTTTTTATTTATGTACACGTAATTTTGAAAACTTGAAAATTTACGAATTATTTACTACTATGCGACAACAGACTAAAGTAAATATAAATCGAAAAGATGCATAAATTATTATCCGAATAGCTTTTTACGAAAAAGATTTACTAAAAATAATTGTAAATACTAAAATTTAACGGAAAAAACATATTTTTATTGAAAATATTTAGCATAGGAAAAACTTTTTTGATACACTTACTATTGGTATGGTAGATAAATCGTGTCGCACTATGTTATTACACAGATTAAAAATCTAAATTATTCTTATATCAGCTTAAGAAAAGAATATCGACTTTCGCCATGTAGGGGGGAAAATCGAACTTTTCAAATAGAAAGGGGTTCATTCAATGACCGAAAAAAAAGTTTACACTTACGAATGGGCTGGACGTCCACTAGTAATTGAAGTTGGACAACTTGCCAAACAAGCAAACGGTGCTGCATTAGTCCGTTATGGTGAGTCAGCTGTATTATCTACAGCAACTATGTCAAAACAAGCAAAGGCACTAGACTTCTTCCCGTTAACAGTTAACTACGAAGAGCGTTTATACGCAGCAGGTAAAATTCCTGGGGGCTTTATTAAACGTGAAGGTAGACCGTCTGAACATGCGATTTTGGTGTCGCGTTTAATTGACCGACCAATTCGACCAATGTTCCCAGATGGCTTCCGTAATGAGGTACAAGTGATTTCTATCGTAATGTCCTCTGATCCAAACGGTCCAACTGACGTAGCAGCAATGTTTGGTTCGTCACTAGCATTAGCAATTTCTGATGTTCCATTTAATGGGCCGATTGCTGGTGTACACGTTGGTTATGTAGATGGTGAATTTATCATCAACCCAACTGTTGAACAATCAGAAAAAAGCACTGTTCATCTAACAGTAGCAGGTAACAAAGATGCCATTAACATGGTTGAAGCAGGCGCTCTTGAGGTTCCTGAAGAAATTATGTTAGAAGCGATCATGTTCGGGCATGAAGAAATTAAGAAACTAATTGCCTTCCAAGAACAAATCGTTGCTGAAGCAGGTAAAGAAAAAATAGAAGTGTCTTTATTTGAAATCGATAAAGAAATCGAAGCTCAAATTAAAGCTGCTTGCGAAGAAGATATGAATGCTGCAATTCAAACGGCTGAAAAACATGCTCGTGAAGAAGCAATTTCTGCTGTTAAAGAGCGCGTAATCGCTACTTACGAAGAACAAGAAGCAGATGAAGATACATTAAAACAAGTTAAAACGATTTTAGATAAAATGGTGAAAGATGAAGTACGTCGTTTAATTACGGAAGAAAAGATCCGTCCAGATGGCCGTAAAGTCGATGAAATCCGTCCTTTATCATCAGAAGTTAACTTATTACAACGTGCCCACGGTTCAGGTCTATTTACACGTGGACAAACGCAAGCATTATCGATTTGTACGCTAGGGCCATTAGGTGACGTGCAAATTATTGATGGCCTAGGTTTGGAAGAATCGAAACGCTTCATGCATCACTATAACTTCCCTCAATTCTCAGTTGGGGAAACAGGTCCTATGCGTGGTCCTGGTCGTCGTGAAATCGGTCACGGTGCATTAGGTGAACGCGCGTTACTTGCAGTTATTCCAGATGAAAAAGACTTCCCATATGCAATCCGTTGCGTATCAGAAGTATTAGAGTCAAACGGTTCAACTTCACAAGCATCAATCTGTGCTTCTACATTAGCAATGATGGACGCAGGTGTTCCAATCAAAGCGCCAGTTGCTGGTATTGCGATGGGTCTTGTGAAAAAAGGTGAGCACTACTCAGTTTTAACAGACATCCAAGGTATGGAAGATCATCTTGGTGACATGGACTTTAAAGTAGCGGGTACAGCTAAGGGTGTTACTGCTCTTCAAATGGATATAAAAATTGATGGTTTATCACGTGAAATTTTAGAAGAGGCATTACAACAAGCAAAAGCTGGACGTATGATTATCCTTGAGCATATGCTTTCAACTTTGGACGAGCCACGAACTTCTTTATCACAATATGCGCCAAAAATCGAAGTAATCAAAATTAACCCAGAAAAAATCCGTGATGTTATTGGTTCTGGTGGTAAAACAATCAACAAAATTATTGAAGAAACTGGCGTAAAAATTGATACAGAACAAGATGGTACAATTTACATTTCATCTGCTAACGAAGCAATGAACAAACGTGCAAAAGAGATTATTGAAAATATCGTTCGTGAAGCTAAAGTAGGCGAGTACTACATGGCAACTGTGAGACGTATTGAAAAATTCGGTGCGTTCTGTGAAATCTTCCCTGGTAAAGATGGATTATTGCACATTTCTGAAATTCAAGAGGAACGTACAAGCAAAGTGGAAGACGTTCTTAAACTTGGTGATCAACTTTTAGTAAAATGTATTGAAATCGATAACCAAGGCCGTGTAAACCTTTCACGCAAAGTAGTAATAAAAGAAGAAAAAGAACGTGCTGAACAAGCAGAACAACAATAAAATAGTAAGTGCTTCTGGACACTGTTATACAGTGTACCAGACACTATTTAGAATGATGATTAATACAATGTGGATTTACAACAATCCAATCATCTATTAGTCAAACGCTAAAATGTAGGCAGGAAATGAAGGATCTTCGTTTTCTGTTTTTTATTTTGCCTTTTCAAGGTAGAGTGATTAAGTTCCCTTTTATTATAAAATGGGACCTTTTCCTTGTTTACACAATAGTTTAATAAATGGTATTATATCATAAAGATATATATCAATATGATAGGTGTTGGTTAGATGAGTAAACAGACAGATACGAAGTATGCCATATTAGGGTTACTAACGACGGGATGTCGAACAGGATACTCCATTAAACAGTTAATTGATCGAAGTTTAAATCATTTTTGGAAGATTAGTTACGGCCAAATTTATCCGACATTGAAACAATTAGTTGAAGAGGGGTTAGCCACGGTAACAGGTACCTCACAGGATGGTAAACCAGATAAAAAGGAGTATTTTCTAACACCAAAAGGTGAACTAGAGCTACAAACATGGCTTCAAGCTCCAATAAAAGAAATCCCGACAGAGAAAAATGAAGTATTATTAAAACTATTTTTTAGTCGACATCAAGCCAATGATGTGACGATACGTCATTTAACAGTATACAAAGAAAACCTTCAAGAACGATATAATACGTACGACACTATTGAACAAATAATCCGCCTGCATTCAACGAATCATGAGGATGCGAAATATTGGCTATTTACTTTGGATTACGGTAAGCGTAATGCAGAAAGTGCAATAGAGTGGTGTATTGCCACGATTGATCAGTTAAAGGAGGAGTAATGTGGGGAAAGAAATTTTTCCAGGAAGATTCACAACGGAAAACGATCAAGACATCGTTGTATTTATCATTGGCATGAGAATTAATAGAAGACTTGCAATAAGTAAATGGTTACCAGTCTTTACAGCGATGCCTAAAATGATTCGAGAACTGTATCAAAATAAAGACCTAGGCTTCATCTCAATGGAAAGTTATTTTGGGCTAAGAACAACAGTCATGATCCAATATTGGAGATCGACAGAAGAACTCATGGCTTATGCAAAAGGACAACAGCATCTAAAGGCTTGGAGAGAGTTTAATCAAAAAGTTGGGAATAACGATGCCGTTGGAATTTATCATGAAACGTATGTCGTACGTAAAGGTGAATACGAATCGTTTTATGGCAATATGCCGTTGTATGGACTTGGGAAAGCGATGAAACAGATTCCGATTACATCAAAGATCAACTCTGCTGGGAAAAGGTTAGCGAAAATGTGAGTTGTTTGGGATGCATAAATGAGAAAGCTCTTTTTAGAAAATGAGGGGCTTTTATTATCTTGGTTGGTAGGCTTAATAAAAGAAAATGAGATGAAGCTGTAAACTTCATCCCATGAGTAAATTATAATTCTTGTCTTAATGCTTGAATTACTTCAATTTGTGTCGCTTTTCGGGCTGGGCGCCAACCTGACAGGATTGCGACGAAGATACTAATACCGCTTGCTAAAAGCACAAGACTTACTGGAATAACGGAGAAGGTAATTCCAGCCATATCAGCAGAGTCTTCTGATAACGCAAATGACACGACATGTGGAAGAATTGCATTAATTAAATAACTTAAACCATATGAAACGATTACGGCCAAGATGGTACCTAACAATCCAATAAAGGCACTTTCCATTAAAAAGAGTCGTTGGATGATCGAAGGGGATGCCCCAATGGCTTTTAGTACACCAATCTCACGTGTTCTTTCAGTAACTGCCATCGTCATCGTGTTAAAAATACCGATAGAAGCAATCAAAATGGAGATTGTTCCAATAAAAATAAGTCCCATTTTAAAAATTAAGAAGAATAGATCCATTTCTTTAATTTGTTCAATAGAAGAATAAACTTGATAATTGCTTTCTTTTAATTGGTCTAAAACAGGTAAAACATTTTCCAGAGAATCTACATAAATCGTTGTTGTTCGATACGTGGCTAAATCTGTTTGTATCTCTAATAAATCCTCACTAAAAAGAATACTATTATCTATCACGAAATCATAGGCTGGTTCCTCTAGAATACCTACTATTGTATAGGTTGAAGGTTCTAAGTATTCGAAAGTTTCTTCGTCCATAAATTGAAGATTTACTTGCTGATTTACTATTACTCCTTTATATCCTTCATCAGCCCCGTTGTACCAAGTACCTTGCTCCTCGGCTTCTTTTGATTTCTGTTCAATTAGCTCTCTATCTTTGTCATTTAGTAATTGCTGTGCGTAATGGTAGCCTACAACAATTTCATTTGCACTTTTTGGTAAACGACCTTCACTTAAAGTTGAAGGAAGTTTTGCTTGTGCTTCCATATCAACAACTGTACCAATTGCTTCTGACTCACGATCTTCAAAGGTAGAGCGAACTGAACCTGCTATTTCTTGTCTAGTTAAAATTACATTCACATGGCCGATGCTTTGAATAAATTCAACATCTTCCTCTGCTAAGGGTTGATCACCCCAAAGTTCAATTTCTGTAACTGAATTTTGATTTAACAACTCACCTTTAACTGTCTCTTGTATACCAAAACCTACTGAAGCAAGAATGATAAGGAATGCACAACCCATCATAGCCGCAAGAATTGTCATCGTTACACGAAGTTTATTTTTTCGCATATGTTGGAATACGAATGAGAGCTGGTCTTTAAATAGCATATTTTTCATCTCCTATCAGCAACCCATCATGCATGCGAAGTTTTCGATGGGCAATTTGAGCCACTTCCTCGTCATGCGTAATGATGACGAACGTGATATGTTCTGTTTGGTTTAGATATAGTATTAGTTCAAGAATCTCTCTCTCCGTCTGGGAGTCAAGGCTTCCAGTTGGTTCATCCGCTAAAATAATGGGCGGATTGGTTATCATGGCTCTAGCAATGGATACACGTTGTTGTTGACCACCTGATAGTTCATTCGGATAGTGATCACAAAACTCTGATAATCCCACCTTTTCAAGAATTTTTCCTACAATTTTCTTACGCACGGAAGCTTGAACTCCTTTTATTTTAAGAGGTAGCTCAACGTTTTCGAAGACGTTTTGGTTTGGCAATAGTTGAAAGTTTTGAAAAATGAAACCAAATTGATTTAGGCGAAATGCAGCACTTTGCTTTTCGTTAAACTTAGCAATTTCTATGTTATTTACTTTAATGGAACCAGAGTCAGGTTTCATAAAGCCCGCAATGACTTGAAGTAATGTGGATTTACCTGATCCACTTTTTCCAACGATTGAGACAATCTCCCCTCGTTTTATTTCGAAGGATATATCCTTAAGTACCTCGATTTTTTTCTCTTTACCTTTCTTTCCAATTTTAAATGTGTGATTCAGCGATTGAACTTGTATCATATCTTCATTCCTTTTTGTTGTTGATAGTAATAGCTTAGCCAAAGAAAATGAAGAAATTGGAAGGAGAATTCTGAAGAATTTCTTAAGAAAGTGATAAAACAAAATTAAATTTTTAGGATTCTCTAGATGAAAATATTGTTAGGATTGAGCAAGTAAAGAGCTAACTGATTAAAAACGTAGCGGCGTTCTACGGGACAAAACAAAGAGGAAGAGCAAAGGAAATGTCTAGTAGCGGCGTTCTACGGGACAAAACAAAGAGGAAGAGCAAAGGGAATGTCTCGTAGCGTCGTTCTACGAGACAAAACAAAGAGGAAGAGCAAAGGAAGTGTCTCGTAGCGGCGTTCTACGGGACAAAACAAAGAGGAAGAGCAAAGGGAATGTCTCGTAGCGTCGTTCTATGGGACAAAACAAAGAGGAAGGGCAAAAGGAATGTCTCGTAGCGTCGTTCTACGGGACAAAATAAAGAGGAAGAGCAAAGGAAATGTCTAGTAGCGTCGTTCTACGAGACAAAACAAAGGGGGAGAGCAAAGGGAATGTCTAGTAGGGCTGTTCTACGGGACAAAATAAAGAGGGGGAACAAAGGAAATGTCTAGTAGCGTCGTTCTACGGGACAAAACAAAGATTTTGGACAAAGGGAATGTCTCGTAGCTTCGTTCTACGGGACAAAACAAAGATTTTGGACAAAGGAAATGTCTCGTAGCGTTGTTCTACGGGACAAAACAAAGATTTTGGACAAAGGAAATGTCTCGTAGCATCGTTCTACGAGACAAAACAAAGATTTTGGACAAAGGAAATGTCTCGTAGCGTCGTTCTACGGGACAAAACAAAGAGGAAGAGCAAAGGAAATGTCTCGTAGCGTCGTTCTATGGGACAAAACAAAGAGGAAGGGCAAAAGGAATGTCTCGTAGCGTCGTTCTACGGGACAAAATAAAGAGGAAGAGCAAAGGAAATGTCTCGTAGCGTCGTTCTACGAGACAAAACAAAGAGAAAGAGCAAAGGGAATGTCTCGTAATACTATCCTATGAGACATAAAAAATATTAATAAGAAATAAAAGTTTCATAGAATTGAGGTATAAAGATACATACTACATGAATTTACTAAAATAGAGATCATTCTTGTTTGAAAAAATAGCTCTACGAATTACATCTGCCCGTATATTAATAAATGGATAACTAACGAATTTAAATACAATTGGTTTCCTATTGAATCAACTAACCCCAATCAAGAGTTCCTATTTAATTGGTCGGACGAGCATAAAAGAGTTCCTACCTTCATCTACATGTCTAAAAGGCCCCTTAGTTGAATCATTCCACACTTTAGCATATGATTATTTAATGTTAGATTTTTGGAATTAGGTGGTTGGAGAATGGTATCAGTTTATACATGTCAAAACGGTGTGCGCATCGTATCGGAAGTAATTCCTCATGTTAGGTCCGTTTCGATAGGTATTTGGGTCGGTGCAGGGTCACGCTATGAAGTGCAAGAAGAGAATGGTATAACGCATTTCATCGAACACATGTTATTTAAAGGGACAAAAACAAGAACGGCAAGACAAATTGCTGAAGAGTTTGACAGAATCGGTGGGGAAATCAATGCCTTCACTACAAAAGAAAATACATGTTATTACGCAAAAGTGTTAGATCATCATGGAGAGCTTGCTGTAACTATTTTAGCAGATATGTTTTTCAACTCCATTTTTGATCCGGTTGAATTAGAAAAAGAGAGACAAGTTGTTTTAGAGGAAATTTTAATGAGTGAAGATGCACCTGATGATGATATCCATGAACAGCTTTGGCAAGTCATGTATCCACAAGATGCACTAGGTCTGCCCATTTTAGGGAGTAGCAAGACGCTGGAAACCTTTACAGCAGAGACAATACATCAATATTTGCAAAAGCATTATTACCCGGAAAATATTGTCATTTCTATTGCGGGCAATATTACACCAACATTATTGTTACATATCGAAAAGCTATTTAGCCAATTTGAACGTTCGCCAAAAGCAGTAGAACAAACCTTAACCTATCCAGTGTTTCATTCGGGTCGTTTTGTGAAAAATCGAGATGTGGAACAGTCGCATATTGCCATCGCCTATCCCGGGGTAGGAGTAAAAGAGGATCTTTACTATGACTTTATTGCAATGAACAACATATTAGGAGGCAATATGTCGTCACGATTATTTCAAGAAATTCGTGAAGATAAAGGCCTTGCGTATACGATCTTCTCTTATCATTCGAGTTATACAGATGTTGGTTCGCTCACGATTTACGGAAGTACGAATAATCAGCAATACCCTCTATTGCAAAAGTCGATTGATGAAACACTGGCAAATGTGAGAAGTGAGGGTGTTACGAAAACGGAAGTTGAAAACGCTAAGGAGCAGTTAAAAGGTAGCTTTGTACTGAGCCTAGAAGGTACAAATTCACGTATGAGTCATAACGGTCGAAATGAATTAATTCATGGGAAACATTTATCGGTTGATGAGATTATTGCAGAAGTCGACCAAGTTTCTTTAGAAAAAGTGAATCAATTATTAGAAAAAACATTAAGCGCGGAACCGGCCATTGCGCTAATAGGGCAAAATGTTCAATAAACATTATATGAATTTCGGATCTTTCATCTCTGAAAAAATAAAACCAAAGTAACGGTACGCCTTACTTTGGTTTTTATTTATCATACAAACATTTCATTATTCATAAATTGTGTACAACGGGGTTTTAGTTAAAAAGAATGATTACTTAAACTAGCAGAATGGATATTACAAATATTTCACGTGAGACAGAGCACCCCAAAATTGAGTGTTGCATATGCTAACAATGAGCTCGGGAGGAGGGAAAACATGCTGTTATCGGAGCTTGCTGAAAAAGAGCTGATCGAAATTGAAAATGGCGTTCGTTACGGCTATTTAGCGGAAACAGAATGCATTTTCGATCCAAAGACGGGGATTATTTATGGTTTTGAACTAGCAGATCAATCAGCAAAAATGCCTTTTCAAAAGAAGAAATCTGGGCAATCACTATTTATCCCTTGGGAAGAAATTCACTTAATCGGTGAGGATCGAATTCTATTTCGTAAGGCGAAACCAACAAGAAAACAGTATGACTGATGAAAAATGAGAAGTGGCTGATTATTGGAACTGATGCAAGGCTAAAAAGCTTAGCAAAAAAATTAAGTAATGGGGATCGTACTGTTTATTATAAAAGTGAATCGGTATGGGATGAAGAACTCAACCTAACTGCGTTTAATTTTCAACCAGATGTTGTTGTACTGCCGATTCACCCATTACCAATCGAAGTATCGGTAGTGCTAGGACTATCATTTGCTAAAGTTTTTGCGGGTAAATTAAATGATGAATGGAAAGAAGTCTTAAAGGGCCAGGAAATTCATTATTATTTACAAGATGAGTCATTTATTTGGAAAAATGCCGTTCTTACTGCAGAAGGGTTTTTATCTTTTTTATATACTACAAAACAGGCAGTGTATGGAAAAAAATTCATTATTACAGGGTTTGGACGCGTAGCAAAAATGTTAGCCAATGTATTAAAAAGCATTGGTGGAGATGTCTGTATAGCAGTTCGTTCGCATGTTCAACTAAATGAAGCGAAAGCTTTCCGTTATGAAGCAGTTTATTTAGATGACGTGGCAAATGTTAAAGGTGACTTCTTTGTTAATACGATTCCCGCGAAATGGTTCGATGAAAAATTTAATCAAAAAATAGAAATGCCTATCTATGATTTAGCTTCCTCTCCAGGGTGTTTACAAGATGGTGTGAAACGTACGAATTATGAATTACTACCTGCATTACCAGGAAAATATTTTCCGCAGGATGCAGCTCATGTTTTATATGAATCAATAATTGGACAATAAAGGGGAGAGAAGAATGCTAGAAGGGAAACGCATAGGACTTGGTATTACTGCATCACATTGTACTTATGAAGATGTAGTACCAAAAATTAAGCAATTTACTGACGCAGGTGCGAAAGTAGTACCGATAATTACTCACTCCGTACTAACAGCTGCTACACGCTTTGGTACTGGGGAAGAATGGATTCAAAAAATCGAGTCAATCGCAGGAGAAAAAGTCGTATCTTCGATTGTAGAAGCAGAACCATTTGGACCGAAAAATCCATTGGACGCTATGGTTATTGCACCTATGACTGGTAACTCCATTAGTAAATTTGCTAATGCTGCAACAGACAGCCCGGTACTTATGGCTGCAAAAGCAACTTTACGCAATGGTTCACCTGTGGTGTTAGGTATCTCTACAAATGATGCATTAGGTTTAAACGGCATTAATATTATGAAATTATTAAACTCCAAAAATATCTATTTTATACCATTTGGGCAAGACGATCCTATTAATAAGCCCAATTCATTAATTGCGGACTTCACGAAAATGCGTGAAACAGTAGAACATGCACTTACATTTAAAAAACAATTACAACCATTATTAATTCAATATTAGAAATTATCAATTTTTATGAACATTTATAACACAAGAGCCTCAAATTATGATACAATTTCTAACATTATGTAACTAGTATTGAGGAGAGATGAGGATGACAAAGCAATTAGTAGTTGCAATCGTTGGTGCAACAGGCGCAGTAGGCTCAAAAATGAAAGAACAATTAATTAAACGCGAATTTCCGATTAAACATATAAAGTTTCTAGCATCTAGCCGTTCAGCAGGGAAAGAAATCGAATTCAATGGCCAAACATATACAATCGAAGAAGCAACACCTGAAGCTTTTGAAGGTGTAGATGTAGCACTATTCTCTGCTGGCGGATCTGTATCAGCTAAATTAGCTCCAGAAGCTGCTAAACGTGGTGCGGTTGTCATTGACAATACTAGTCATTTCCGCATGCACCCTGATGTACCTTTAGTAGTACCTGAAGTAAACAGAGAAGACTTAGCTAAACATAACGGCATTATTGCCAATCCGAATTGTTCTACCATTCAAATGGTAGCTGCTCTTCAACCCATTCGTGAAAAGTTTGGTTTAACAAAAGTACTTGTTTCTACTTACCAAGCTGTTTCAGGCTCCGGTATTTCAGCTATTGAAGAACTTCGTAACCAAAGTGCTGAATGGGAAAAAGGGAAAGATGTAGAAGCAAACATTCTGCCTGCAAAATCAGATAAAAAACACTATCCGATCGCACGTAATGTCATTCCGCAAATTGACGTCTTTACGGAAAATGGCTTTACTTACGAGGAAATGAAAATGATCAATGAAACGAAGAAAATTATGCACTTGCCAGAGCTTCATGTTGCGGCAACTTGTGTACGTGTTCCCGTCGTTTCAGGTCACTCAGAATCTGTCTATGTTGAAGTTGAGCAAGAGGCAACACTTCAAGACATTTTCGAAAGTTTAAAAAATGCTCCAGGTATTGTACTTCAAGATGACATTACTCAGCAACTTTATCCAATGCCAATTTACGTTGAAGGGGAAGACCCAGTATATGTAGGCCGAATTCGTCAAGACTTAGATAATAAAAAAGGCTTCCATCTATGGATCGTATCAGACAACTTACTAAAAGGTGCGGCATTAAATTCAATTCAAATTGCTGAAGCGCTTGTTAAGGATAACTTACTATAAGGAGTGTACTAGAGTGGACTTAGGTCGAATTGCCACCGCAATGGTGACACCATTTAAAGAGAATGGTGAAATTGATTACGAGCAAGTAGAACAAATTATTGATCATTTAATTGCTAATGGAACGGATACAATCGTTGTTTGTGGGACAACTGCTGAATCACCAACTTTATCTCAAGAAGAAAAGCTTCAATTAATTGAGTTTACTGTGCAAAAAGTAAATAAACGTGTACCAGTTGTTGCAGGTACAGGGGATAATGAAACAAGTTTTTCTATTGAAATGACAAAAAAAGCAGAGGAACTTGGTGCAGACGCTGCCATGTTAGTTGCTCCTTATTATAATAAGCCGAACCAACGTGGTCTTTATGAGCACTTTGCTGCAATTGCCAAAGAAACTAGTTTACCTCTAGTCGTTTATAATGTGCCTGGTCGTACAGGTGTGAATATTGCTGCTGAAACAACAATTGCGTTAAGTAAAATTCCTAACATTCAAATTGTAAAGGAAGCTAGTGGTAATCTAGATCAGATGACAGAGATTCTAGCAAATGTTCCAGATGATTTCTACGTTTATAGTGGTGATGATGGGTTAACATTACCGTTAGTAGCAATTGGTGGTCGTGGTGTTATTTCGGTCGCTGCACATATAGTAGGAAATGATATGCAAGCGATGATTCGTGCTTTTGACGAAGGGCGTCATCGTGATGCAGCGGAGATTCATCAAGCTTTATTACCTTTAATTCGTGAGTTATTTGCAAATCCAAGTCCAGTTCCAGTGAAATACGCAATGAGTAAAATTGGGATTAATATCGAAAAAGTAAGACTTCCGTTAGTGGAGTTAAATGAAGCTGAAAAAGCATCATTTGATAAAGTTTGGAACGAATATCAAGATAAAGCGAAAAATTTTAAAGTATATTCTTGATTTTGTTGCGTAGCAAAATGCATTTTGTGGAAAAAATGCAGACTCTACAAGAGTTCCGAGTGAAACTGAATATGTTTCATTATCAAAAGTAGAACATATTTCAAGAGAGCGGCAGTTGATGATCGTATTCTTGATTTAAATAGAGAGCGCCTGGCATTTCTGTCAGGTGCTTTTTTATATAACGTTGAAATAAGATGGAAGTTAAGTAAATTTGAGTTGTTTCATTGGATGTGAGAGCGGTCTCAAGGACAAAAAGTAGGTTCAGAGTGAGAAAACTGTCTTTGATAAGCAGTCTCAAGGACAAAACGAAGCCTGTGAGCGAGAGAACTGTCTTTGATAAGCGGTCTCAAGGACAAAACGAAGCCTGAGAGTAGGAGAACTGTCTTTGATAAGCAGTCTCAAGGACAAAACGAAGCCTGTGAGCGAGAGAACTGTCTTTGATAAGCGGTCTCAAGGACAAAACGAAGCCTGAGAGTAAGAGAACTGTCTTTGATAAGCGGTCTCAAGGACAAAACGAAGCCTGTGAGCGAGAGAACTGTCTTTGATAAGCGGTCTCAAGGACAAAACGAAGCCTGTGAGCGAGAGAACTGTCTTTGATAAGCGGTCTCAAGGACAAAACGAAGCCTGAGAGTAAGAGAACTGTCTTTGATAAGCGGTCTCAAGGACAAAACGAAGCCTGAGAGAGAGAAAACTGTCTTTGATAAGCGGTCTCAAAGACAAAACGAAGCCTGAGAGTAAGAGAACTGTCTTTGATAAGCAGTCTCAAGGACAAAACGAAGCCTGAGAGTAAGAGAACTGTCTTTGATAAGCGGTCTCAAGGACAAAACGAAGCCTGAGAGTAAGAGAACTGTCTTTGATAAGCGGTCTCAAGGACAAAACGAAGCCTGAGAGTAAGAGAACTGTCTTTGATAAGCAGTCTCAAGGACAAGACGAAGTTCATGAACAATGGAAATGTCTCATATTAACGTTAAAAAATGCAACCTCTTAATATAAAGAAAACAAAATAGTAATACCTAATAGAAATGACAAATAGTAGAGTAAATCCAGAAAAAATCTTATAAATAAAGCATCTTCATAATTAAGATCCGAAAATATCACTATCCAAACTAGGTTACGGGAGATAGCAACTCATTCATTTATAAGCAATACTTATGTAATAAAAAGTATATGAACGATATGTGAAATTGCGTCCTCCAAGCCAAACTAAGAAACAATTAACCTAAACCACACTCGTATTCCATCAGAAAACCAAAATGCTCAAGCGGCAAGATTTAATATGACCACATATCATATCAAATTACATAGCACAAATGAGCCAAAACACCAAACAACCAAAGCAACAAACCAGCTATTACAACTTATTCATTGTCACAGTTTTCACTTTTTATTTGTGCAATATCCAATCAAACCGTATAATGGATATTAAGTGGTTGTTCGGTCGGGATATTCTTAGGAGGAAATTAAGTGACAACAACAAAAAATGAAATAATCCGAGTAATTCCACTTGGTGGAGTGGGAGAAATCGGAAAGTCTATGTACGTTATCGAAATTGATGACGAGCTTTTTGTCGTGGACAGTGGGTTAATGTTCCCAGAAGATGAAATGCTTGGAATTGATATCGTTATTCCTGATATTACGTACTTAGAGGAAAACAAAGAAAGAGTTAAAGGTATCTTTTTAACACATGGTCACGAAGATGCAATTGGGTCTATTGCATATGTATTACAAAAAGTACAAGCACCTGTTTATGGTTCAAAGTTAACGGTTGCTCTGGCAAAAGAACATTTAAAAGACTTGCCTGTGCCACACCCTGTGAGATTTTTCGAAGTAACAAGCAAAAGCCGTATGAATTTCAAAACAACACATGTGACGTTTTTCAATACGACGCATAGTATTCCTGATTCATTAGCGATTGTCTTCCATACTTCTGAAGGTGCAATTGTTCATACAGGTGAATTTAAATTTGACCAATCTGCGAAAGGCAAATTTAAGCCGGATTTAGCAAAAATGGCTCAATTAGGTGAAGAAGGGGTATTTGTATTACTTTCTGAATCCACTGATGCGGAACGTCCAGGATATTCGACAAGTGAAACAGTGATTGAAGAGAATTTAGCAAAATACTTCTACTCTGCACCTGCAAGGATCATCGTAGCAGTTTATGCATCAAACTTTATTCGTATTCAACAGGTCTTTACACAAGCACAACGCTCGCACCGAAAAGTTGCGGTTGTTGGGAAAAGTCTAGAAAAGGTTATTAACATTGGTGTAAACCTTGGTTATTTAACAATTGATGAAGAAACGCTAATTCCTGTACAGGATATTCATAAATATCAAGATGACGAAATCATTATCATTGTTACAAGTAATCAAGGTGAACCACTTGATGCGCTTGACAAAATTGTACGCAAACAACACCGTGAAGTACGAATTAAAGAAACAGATACTGTCCTAATCACATTTACACCATCTCCAGGTATGGAAATCCAAATGGGTAGTGCAATGAATAACCTAGCAAAACTCGGAGCAAACGTACTATCTGCAGATAAAAAAGTCCATGCTTCAGGTCATGGTAGTCAAGAAGACTTAAAATTTATGATTAATTTATTAAAGCCAAAATATCTTATCCCGATCCAAGGCGAATACCGTATGTTAATCGCGCATTCAAAACTTGCACAAGCAGTTGGAATGCAGAAGTCTCAAGTTTTTATTGCAGATAAAGGTGATATTGTAGAATATAAAAACGGAAAAATGCGTATGAGTGGCCGTGTACAAGCTGGTAACGTATTAATTGACGGAATCGGTGTTGGTGATGTTGGTAACATTGTTTTACGTGACCGTAAGCTGTTGTCACAAGATGGCATATTCATTGTCGTAGTAACGTTAAATCGTGCACAAAAGAAAATTGCTTCAGGTCCTGAGATTTTATCGCGCGGATTTGTCTATGTAAGAGAGTCTGAAGAGTTAATAACAGAAGCGACTGAGCTTGCTCGCGGTGTTATCGAAAAGTATGTAAGTAAAGATACGTTTGAGTGGACAAACATTAAACAAGAAATCCGCGATACATTAAATGCTTATTTATACCAAAAAACAAAACGTCGTCCAATGATCATTCCAATCATTATGGAATATTAATTTGATACGACACTTTGGCACAAAAAAGGATTTTCTTAACCGAATAAACCGGTAAGGAAATCCTTTTTTTCATTATATTTTGGTAAACTATTATCTAGTACCACTCGCAATAAAGTCGAGTGAGGATGGGTGACTGCTTACAGGATGAAGTTTAGTCCCACAAATGAATTTCATGTAGAAACAAGGTGATGATATGGCAGAAAGAAAGAAAAAACCTGCAACAAGAGCGAAATCAAAAGGCGGTCCCTTAATTTATGAAATTATTGGATTATTGTTAATTGCGTTTGGGATTATCGTCTTTTTTGAATTTGGCGTTGTAGGTAGTATTGTACAATCAGCGGCCATGTTCCTATTCGGAAATTGGTATATTGTTGTGCCGTTCTTATCGGTTTTTCTAGCAATAGTTTTAATGATTAAAAGAAACCCTATTACTTTGAAAGATCGTATGATTCAAGGGTTTATTTTACTAATTTGTAGTTTATGTATTTTCAGCCATAGCTTCCTATTCGAAGATTTAGCACGTACAGATGGATTATTATCCGACTCTGTTTTACGTGAGACTTGGCGGATCTTAATGGAGAATGGAGGTATTACGGATCGTAGTAATGCACTTGGTGGTGGATTTGTTGGTGCGCTGTTGTTCAGTCTTTTTCATGTTCTATTTGATGCAGGTGGTGCAAAAGTTGCTGCGTGGGTCATTTTATTTATAGGCATTATATTAGTTACCGGAAAAGCACTAATTCCGTTCATCCTAGAAAAAGGCCCTCAAATTAAAAAGCGATTGACAAGAAAGAAAAAGAGCAAACGTAGTGGTAGAAATAAACCTGAACCAAAACGAGAAAAACGTATATCAAAATCAGAGAATTCTACTGTTGATGAAGTCGTGGCGACGAATCTAGATCGATATGTTGAGGAAGAAGAAGAAGCTCCTATTTTCTTTAGCGAGCCTGTGAAAGAACCAATTATTTCGGCTTTTACTCAGAACATAAAAAGTGAGCCGAAAGTTGAATCTAAGCCAGAAGAGAAGCCAAATGATAAACAAAAACTAGTAGAAGAAGAACCAGTTTCCATGGATGATGGCTTTGAAGAAGCATTACAACAGGCTGTTGTTACGAATATCGAAAATACAGATTATACATTGCCATCAATGAATCTATTGCAATTACCACCAGAGCATGATCAAAGTGGGGAATACTCACTCATACAAACGAATGCGAAAAAGCTTGAACAGACGTTTTCAAGCTTTGGTGTAAAGGCAAGAGTAACACAAGTTCATCTGGGTCCTGCGGTTACAAAATATGAGATTATGCCGGATGTTGGTGTGAAAGTTAGTAAAATCGTAAGCTTACAGGATGACTTAGCTTTGGCATTGGCAGCAAAAGACATCCGTATGGAAGCGCCGATTCCTGGTAAATCTGCCATTGGAATTGAAGTACCTAATAGTGAAATTGCAATGGTTACGTTACGTGAAGTATTAGAAGCAAAAGAAAATAACCGTCCTGATTCAAAACTATTAATTGGATTTGGTCGAGACATTACGGGACAAGCTATTTTAGCAGAATTGAATAAAATGCCTCACCTACTAGTTGCTGGTTCAACAGGTAGTGGTAAATCTGTATGTATAAATGGCATTATCGTGTCCATCTTAATGCGTGCAGCACCACATGAAGTTAAGATGATGTTAATTGACCCTAAAATGGTTGAGTTAAATGTCTACAACGGGATTCCGCATCTGTTAGCACCTGTTGTTACAGATGCACGTAAAGCATCCCAAGCATTACAGAAGGTTGTTTCTGAGATGGAAAGAAGATATGACTTATTCTCTCACACAGGAACGAGAAATATTAAAGGTTATAACGAACATGTAGAACGGTTTAATGCCGAAAACGGTGAGAAACATCCAAAGCTTCCATACATCGTTGTTATTATTGATGAGTTAGCAGACTTAATGATGGTTGCGTCTCATGATGTGGAAGATTCGATAACTCGTTTAGCTCAAATGGCTCGTGCTGCGGGAATTCACTTAATTATTGCAACGCAGAGACCGTCAGTTGATGTTATTACTGGGATAATAAAGGCAAATATTCCATCTCGTATTGCTTTTGCCGTATCATCAGCTGTAGATTCACGCACAATATTAGATATGGGTGGTGCAGAACGACTGTTAGGAAGAGGTGATATGTTATTTTTACCAGCTGGTGAATCAAAGCCTTTCCGCGTACAAGGGTCATTCTTATCTGACGAAGAAGTTGAAGCTGTAGTCGACTTTGTAATAGAACAGCAAAAAGCACAATATGATGAAACAATGATTCCGACAGATGAACCAGAAAAAACAATTGAAGATGAGACAGATGATTTATATGATGAAGCAGTTCAACTTGTATTAGAAATGCAGACAGCTTCCGTGTCGATGCTTCAACGACGTTTTAGAATAGGCTATTCGAGAGCTGCTCGTATTGTAGATCAGATGGAGTCACGAGGTGTTGTTGGTCCGCCAGATGGCTCAAGACCAAGACAGGTATTAATTAGTAAATCGAATGTTGAAAACAACTAAATAGTATGACTTATATATCATGATTTCGACAAAAGTATGTCACTTTCGATATTAATGCACAGTTTTTTTATAAAACTATTTTCTTTATGTAATAAAAATGATATATTAATGGACGATTAGTAGGAATGTTCAACATCAGATGTCTGATCTCTTGGTGGTGATATTATGTCCATAAAGGCTGACCATCGTCATTTATATCTTCAAGTTGCTGATCGATTAAAGTCCGATATAGAAAATGGCATATATCGTGCGAACGAGAAATTGCCATCTGAATTCGAATTATCGAAAACGCTTGGAGTCAGTCGAGCAACTTTACGTGAGGCGCTTCGACTTTTAGAAGAAGAAAAATCAATTGTTCGTCATCATGGTGTCGGTACTTTTGTAAAGGCGAAACCGGTATTTACATCGGGCATTGAGCAGTTATCAAGTATCACGTCAATGATCAAAAAAGCTGGAATGACTCCTGGAACGAATTTTATTCGTGCGGTGGAGAAACTTCCATCTAAAGATGATGTAGAACGATTTCAGTGCGATGAAAAAGACTCTATTGTTAAAATTGAACGCATTAAAACTGCAGATGGGGAACCGGTCGTTTATTGTATTGATAAAGTACCAGCCAACTATTTGCCATGCGATTTTGTTCAAAATAAGCAAGAGTCCATTTTCTCTTCACTAGAACAAAATGGTGAAATTCATGTAGCTTATGCGGTTACGTTTATTGATCCAGAGGGATATGATGAACACATTTCACCAATTTTGAATTGTGGGAGAGAAACTTCATTACTTGTACTAAGTCAACTACATTATGACGACAACGATCGGGTTGTTCTTTTTTCAAAAAATTATTTTAGAGCTGATAAATTCAGCTTCCATGTCATCCGTAAACGGGTGTAGAACATTCAAAATTCAATTATCCTGCTAATTACTAAATCCTTGGGGGGACTATTTCATGAAGAAACGTAAGTTTGGTTTTGCAATGGCAAGTCTTTTAGCTGTTGGTACACTTCTAGGTGCTTGTGGCGCTAAAGAAGAAGCTGGAAACGAAAATACAACTGAAACTGAAACAGAAACAACTGAAGATGCTTTCACGGTTGCAATGGTAACTGATATCGGTGGTGTAGATGACAGATCATTTAACCAATCGACATGGGAAGGTATCGAGGCTTTCGGTAAAGACAATGGTTTAGAAAAAGGTGATGGTGGTTACGACTACCTACAATCTGCTTCTGAAGCTGATTATGTACAAAACATTAACAACTTAATTCAACGTGATTTTGATTTAGTATTTGCAGTAGGTTATGCACTTCATGATGCAGTGGTAGAAGTAGCTGAACAACGTACAAATGCTCAAATCGCTATCATTGACGAAATTGTTCCTGATCTTCCAAACGTAGCATCAATTATGTTCAAAGCAAACGAAGGTTCATTCTTAGCTGGTGTTGCAGCTGCTAAAGAATCAAAAACTGGTAAAATTGGTTTCATCGGTGGTGTTGAAGGCGAAATCATCGGTGGTTTTGAAGCTGGTTTCGTAGCAGGTGCGAAAGCTGCTAACCCAGATATCGAAATCTTAATTGAGTATGCAGACAGCTTTGCTGATGCTCAAAAAGGACAAACAATTGCTGCTTTAATGTATGACCAAGGTGCAGATATTATTATGCACGCATCAGGTGCAACTGGTAACGGTTTATTTACAGAAGCAAAAGAACGTAAACAAAAAGATCCAAACGCAAACGTATGGGTAATCGGTGTAGACCGTGACCAATACGAAGAAGGTCAAGTAAACGAATCTACAAACGTAACTTTAACATCTGTATTAAAACGTGTTGACGTTGCTGCTCAAGAAGTTGCTAAAATGACTCAAGAAGGTAATTTCCCTGGTGGAGAACTAATTACGTACGGTTTAGCTGATAACGGTATTGGATTAGCTGACTCTCGTGGTGCAATCTCTGAAGAAACTTTAGCCGCAGTTGAAGATTTCCAACAACAAATCATCGACGGTTCTCTAGTTGTTCCTGAACAACCAGAAGAGTAATTAGGTAAGGTTCCTGAGTTCATGAAGGCTAGCAAAAAGCTAGTCTTCATGTTTTTGTCTATTGGCAAAATATGAGTCTAGTATTTAGTTAAATAGTTTGATAAAAATAAAAGATAAACTCCAATTTTTAATGATTTAGTACAATTAATAGATGAAAAGTTTTAAACTATTTAAAAGTAGAGTTGAAACTTTTCTTGTGTTAATTATTTTCTTTGTTGAGACAAGCACGCTAAATTCATAGGACAATTGTCTGGATCATGCAAAGCTTTAAAGCGTTGCCTCGCTCTTGTAGTAAATGCAAACGCTTCCTGAACAAAGATAAATAAGGCCTAGATATGAGAATTTTGTTGGTATAAAAAGGGAATTGACTTAGTACGTTAAATCAATTCTCAATAGAATAATATTAACCACGGGCTTCCAAAAGGCATAACGCAAGCAAACTATCTGAATCACAATTACGTTTATAGGGTAATTGATTGAAGATAATATAGTTTTACCTAAATCTAAAGTGATGGTTAGGAGTGAACAGGTTGGAATATGTAATTGAAATGCTTGGTATTCGAAAGCAATTCGGAGACTTTGTAGCGAATAACAATATTACGTTGCAGGTCAAAAAAGGAGAAATCCATGCATTATTAGGAGAAAACGGTGCGGGAAAATCCACTTTAATGAATGTTCTTTTTGGTTTATATCAACCTGAAGGAGGAAGCATTAAGGTTAATGGTAAGGAAGTAAAAATCACTGATCCAAACGTTGCTAACAAACTAGGAATCGGAATGGTGCATCAACACTTCATGCTCGTTCAAAATTTTTCTGTAACAGAGAACATCATTTTAGGGCACGAGCCTACAAAAGCAGGAACTATAAACATTAAAGATGCTGCGAAAAAGGTTCAAGAGTTATCAGAACGTTATGGTTTAAACGTAGACCCTTATGCAAAGATTGAAGATATTTCTGTAGGGATGCAGCAACGTGTTGAAATTATTAAAACGTTATACCGTGGTGCAGAAATTTTAATCTTTGACGAGCCTACAGCATCCTTAACTCCTCAAGAAATTACCGAATTGATTCAAATAATGAAGCTTCTCATTAAAGAAGGAAAATCGATTATTTTAATTACACATAAATTACAAGAAATTATGGAAGTTTCTGACCGTGTAACGATTATTCGTAAAGGGGAAGGCATTGGCACAGTAACAACTGCTGAGACGAACCCAACTCAGCTTGCGGAAATGATGGTTGGCCGACAAGTTACATTTAAAACAGAGAAAAAAGAACCAAATCCAACTGATGTTGTTTTAAAGGTTGAGAACTTAGTCGTGACAGATAACCGTGGTGTCGAGAAAGTAAAAGGGCTAAATTTAGAAGTTCGCGCTGGTGAAATCGTTGGGATTGCCGGTATCGATGGCAACGGACAATCTGAACTAATTGAAGCGATTACAGGCTTACGTAAAGTGAAAAAGGGTAAAGTCTACATGAATAATAAAAATATCACTGGCTTTAAACCTCGTAAAATTACGGAAGCTGGTGTTGGGCATATTCCACAAGACCGTCATAAACACGGATTAGTGCTAGATTTCCCAATCAGTGACAACATTGCACTTCAAACATATTACAAACAGCCTATTTCAAGAGCCGGTATCATGGACTATAAAAAAGTTCGTCAAGACGCGATTAAAATAATTGAAGAATTTGATGTTCGTACTCCAAACGAAATGTCGTTAGCCCGTTCTTTATCGGGTGGTAACCAACAAAAAGCAATCATTGGTCGAGAAATCTCTCGTAACCCAGATTTATTGATTGCGGCACTTCCAACTCGAGGACTTGACGTTGGTGCCATTGAATATATTCACAAACGCTTAATAGAACAACGCGATAAAGGAAAAGCAGTTTTGTTAATTTCCTTTGAGTTAGATGAAGTAATGAACGTCTCAGATCGCATTGCGGTGATTTATGACGGCATCATCATTGATACTGTTTTACCAAAAGAAACAAATGAACAAGAATTAGGCTTATTGATGGCTGGTCAAGCATTATCAGAAAGCAATGAAAAGGGTGGTGATGCATAATGAATAGCCGCATGATGAACATACTCGTTCCTTTAATTTCGATTGTGTTAGGTCTTATCGTAGGGGCAATCGTTATGGTAATCAGTGGTTACGACCCTGTATCAGGTTATACTGCTTTATGGAACGGTATTTTTGGTAGTTCTTATAACATGGGTGAAACAGTTCGCCAAATTATTCCTTATGTATTTGCCGGTTTAGCGGTTGCATTTGCATTCCGTACAGGATTATTCAACATTGGGGTAGAAGGGCAATTAATCATGGGTTGGTTTGCTGCGGCTTATGTTGGTTCTGCATTTGAACTACCAATGATCATTCACCTCCCATTAACACTTATCGCAGCTGCACTAGTTGGTGCGTTATGGGCTTATATCCCAGGTTTATTAAAAGCTCGTCTTGGTGTACACGAGGTTATTGTGACAATCATGATGAACTATATAGCATTAAGATCCATTAACCCACTCATTGACTGGGTAACTGGTGGAGAAGACCGTACAGAAAAAGTACAAGAAACGGCATCATTACGCTCAGAATTTTTACAGTCTATTACAGATTTTTCACGTATGCACTGGGGCTTTATTGTGGCATTAATTGGTGTATTTGTGATGTGGTTTATCCTAGAGAAAACAACAAGAGGTTATGAGTTAAAAGCAGTAGGGTTTAACCGTAATGCCTCTGAATATGCAGGGATGAACGTAAAGAAAAATATTATTTTATCGATGGTTATTTCGGGTGCGTTTGCAGGTTTAGCTGGAGCAATGGAAGCGCTAGGTACATTCGGAAATGTTGCGAAAATGACAGGCTTTAGTGGTGTCGGTTTTGATGGAATCGCCGTTGCCTTATTAGGAGCAAACCAACCGGTAGGCGTATTATTCGGAGCAATTTTATTTGGATCATTGAAAAACGGTGGTATTAATATGCCAAACGAAGCGGGTGTGCCAAATGAAATCGTAAACATTGTAATCGCCGTCATTATTTTATTTGCAGCCTCGGGCTATGTGATCAAGCTAGCTCTGGAACGCTTTGGTAAAAAGAAAAAGGAGGTAAAATAAGATGAGCTTTCTAGATGTGCTTTATTTTATCATTCCTTCAGCTATATTTTATGCTGCTCCGTTAATTATGACGGCAATCGGCGGTGTGTTCACTGAACGTGCTGGTGTAGTAAACATCGGACTAGAGGGGATCATGATCGTTGGTGCAGCCTCAAGTATTATCTTCAATTTAACATTTGTCGATACATTCGGAGCAACGACGCCATGGCTTGGGTTATTAGTTGCAATGGTAATGGGTGTAGTGATTTCACTCATTTTAGCAGTAGTTGCTGTATCCTTCCGCGCTGACCAAACAGTTGCTGGGGTTGCCATTAATATGTTAGGGCTTGCGGTTGCGGTGTTCATTGTAAAATTGATTTATGATAAAGGACAAACGGATTCAATTGAAGAACGTTTTTCTCGTATGGACGTTCCGGGATTAGCTGATATTCCGTTTCTTGGAGAGTTATTCTTTAAAGATGTGTACGCAACATCGTTCCTTGCAATATTTATGGCATTTGTTGGATGGTTTGTTCTATATAAAACGCCATTTGGTTTACGTATTCGTGCTGTTGGGGAACACCCAATGGCAGCAGATACAATGGGAATCAACGTTACGAAAACACGTTATATTGCAGTGTTAATATCAGGTGCCCTTGGTGGTATCGGAGGAGCAATTTATGCTCAAGCGATCGCTGGGAACTTCTCGGCTGCGACAATTAGTGGTCAAGGATTTATGGCAATCGCAGCGTTAATTTTTGGTAAATGGCATCCAATCGGTGCTCTTGGTGCAGCGCTATTCTTCGGTTTAGCACAAGCATTAAGTATTGTAGGGAATTCGATTCCTGTCATTCAGGATATCCCGCCGATTATCTTAGATATCTTACCTTACGCATTAACAATCATTGCTTTAGCAGGATTCATTGGTAAAGCAAACGCACCAAAGGCAAGTGGTGTGCCTTATATTAAAGGGAAGCGATAAGGAATTGTTTTTAAATATGCCCTGCTATTTGAATTTTTCGACAGGCGTGGCTAGTGTTATAGCTACATCTCATTCTTTTAATGGGGTGTAGTTTTTTTATTTAGGGGAAAGATAGATACTAGAAGTGTCCGTTTTTGTTGGGGGTACTATAGAATAATGATTTAATTGGCGTGATGTATGAGATGGTGTTTGTAGGTATAGTGATATTGTGGGAAAGATTGTCTGATTGATGTAATCAATGTCAGTCTATGAGATAAATCGGATGGAATATATGGCATAAATGTCTAGTAGGAGCGGTCTATGAGACAAACCGGATGGAATATATGGCTAAATGTCTAGTAGAAGCGGTATATGAGACAAACCGGATGGAATATATGGCATAAATGTCCCGTAGGAGAGGTCTATGAGACAAACCGGATGGAATATATGGCATAAATGTCTAGTAGAAGCGGTCAATGAGACAAAGCGGATGGAATATATGGCATAAATGTCCCGTAGGAGCGGTCTATGAGACAAAGCGGATGGAATATTTTGAAGAAATGTCTAGTAGGAGCGGTCTACGGGACAAACGGATGGAATATAAGGCATAAATGTCTAGTAGAAGCGGTCTATGAGACAAAGCGGATGGAATATATGGCATAAATGTCCCGTAGGAGCGGTCTATGAGACAAAGCGGATGGAATATATGGCATAAATGTCTAGTAGGAGCGGTCTACGAGACAAACCGAATGGAATATATGGCATAAATGTCTAATAGGAGCGGTCTACGAGACAAAGCGGATGGAATATATGGCTAAATGTCCCGTAGGAGCGGTCTATGAGACAAACCGAATGGAATATATGGCAGAAATGTCTAGTAGGAGCGGTCTATGAGACAAAGCGGATGGAATATAAGGCATAAATGTCCCGTAGAAGCGGTCTATGAGACAAAGCGGATGGAATATTGGAAGAAATGTCTCATAGAAGAGTCAAGTCCTAATTATTGTGTAAAATTCAATACGAATGTTTTCAACTATTGTTTAGTAGTTAATTTGGGGCATATGAATTGACCCTCATTCCATTTTTCAGCCTTAACTCCCATGGGCTAATCACTCCACATTCAGTAAAGGCTGTCAAAGGCTCTTTTCACTTTGATAGCCTTTACTGAATGTGGGATACTCCATAAGTGGGAGTTGAGGTTGAAAATATAACCAATCTACTATTTAGAAAGTCCTTTTCTTTTCGAATAATCGTTATCTTGATAATGCATTAATACGGCACCAACTAATCTAAAGGCAGATTGGGTGTTAGGAAAGATACGGATTACGTTCTCTCTTCTACGCACTTCTTGATTCAAACGTTCTAGAGAATTGGTGCTTCTAATATTGACACGTATTTCTTTCGGAAAACTCATATATTGAATGGTATCTTCGAAACCTTCATCCAAAACTTGAAGTGCTTTTTCAAATTTCCGATCTTCTGCATACTTAACCATTAATTCGTCTTTGAAATTACGCATATCTTCAAGAGTAACTGCATCAAAAATACGTTTTATCATGAGACGAAAATCTCCTGAATCCTTTTTCGGCAGCTTTTCAATAATATTACGTTTAAAATGAACGTTACATCTTTGCCATACAGTTCCAATAAATTCACGCTGAATAGCTTTTCGTAAGCCTTGGTGAGCATCAGATATAACTAACTTCGGTGATTGAATTCCTCGGGATTTTAAGTGTTGGAGAAATCGACTCCAGCTCTCATAACTTTCCACATGGTCCACACTTAAACCAAGAATTTCACGTTTATTCTCTTCTGTAATAGCTGTAGCAATATAGACAGCCTTGGATACAACTTGGTGATGTTCACGCACTTTAATATACATAGCATCTAGAAAAATATAAGGATAGTAAACAGTATTTAAAGGTCTGTTAGCCCAGGTGTTAATAATCGGATCTAATTTTTGAGTCAAAGAAGATACTAGTGATTTCGATACCGTTTCTCCACAAAGTTGTTCCACAATTTGCGTGACTTTTCTCGTAGAGACACCATTCACAACCATTTCTATCATTGATAAGATTAATGCTTGATCGTGTCGAGCATATTTTTCAAATACACTAGTAGAAAATTCACCGTTACGAGTTCTAGGGACTTTTAATGTTAACTTTCCAACACTCATGACAATCTCACGTTCGTAGTAGCCGTTACGATAGTCGATTCTTTCGTTGGATCGTTCATAAGCCGCTGCCTGTAAATACTCGTCTCTTTCCTTTTCCATAAACTCATTTAAAACTAGTACTAAAGCAGATTTAACAACTGTGTTCAGGTCAGAATTTAAAACCGAATCTTTTAATAAGTCCATATCTAGGTTAAGATGTAATTGAGTCATTTTTATTCCTCTTTTCATGTTTATCGTCGCTGAAAACATTGTATCAAAGAGAGAATAAAAAGACTCTTTTTCTTTTTACACAATTATACGGACATTATCCATAGAAGCGGTCTACGAGACAAACCGTACAGAATATATGGCATAAATGACTAGTAGAAGCGGTCTATGAGACAAAGCGGATGGAATATATGGCATAAATGTCCCGTAGGAACGGTTTATGAGACAAACCGGATGGAATATGGCATAAATGTCTAGTAGGAGCGGTCTACGAGACAAACCGGATGGAATATATGGCTAAATGTCTAATAGAAGCGGTCTATGGGATAAAACGAATGTTCGGTAGAAATGTCATGAACAAAATTGAGCTGGAAATTGGAAGAAATGCCATTATAGAAGCTCTCGTGGACAAAATAAAGCGATAAATTTGGAGAACTGTCCTTGATGGACGGTCTTATGGACAAAAGATAGCAATAAATTTAAACAAATGTCCATGATAAATACTCAACAACTAAATTGGATAAAAATGCAAAATGCGTTGTCAATTTAAAGCAGTCCCAAGGCAACACGGACAAGAGATGTTAATAAAACAAAGAATCTTAAGTGGTTTCTTTATCTGAAACTAGAACAAAGATCCCAATCAGTTACCCAATCCCAACCTAAAAGCCATACATGAATCCCATACTTCTCAAATCCAAACAAGAGCCCCAATCCGCACATCAAATCACAAACCGCGAACACTGAACTCCAATATCTCAAATCCTAATTACGAAACCCAACGCAAAATAAAAACAATTTTAAATACATATTAATTTTTGCATAAACCATAATAAGACATGTATAGTAGTGATATGAATTGTTATTATTTGGCCCAGTTGGTAATTAATTCACTTACACATAACTGATTCCATTAATAATGACAAAGTATAGGGATATTTAGATTATCAATTTATAGGCAGGAAGGGGTATTTTTTTGTTTTCAACAATAGAAATTGCAAAAGGTGTTTCACTACATATCCGCCAATCAACGCAATTTAAAACAGTTAACTTTTCCATTAAGTGGAGAAAACCTTTAACTTCGAAAGATGCTGCTGAGCGTTCAGTATTATCGAATGTGATGCAACATAGCAATGGGAAATATACAAAATCCGCAGAATTCCGTAGTCATTTAGATGACCTCTATGGTACTGTAATGTACTTAGATGCATCGAAACGTGGGAATGACCATACAGTTGTTCTGAACGTGGAAGCTGTAAATGATCAATATTTAGCCGAAAATAAAGTGCTAGATGATGTGATTGATTTAATCCAAACTGTAATTTTTAACCCGAACTTTGAGAATGATCAATTTATTTCATCGATTGTAGAACGTGAAAAGCAGATGGTGATTCAACGTATAGAATCCATTTTTGATGATAAAACACGCTATGCACAACATAGACTTACTCAAATTATGAGGCCAAATCACCCAGCTTCTATTTCTGCAAACGGAACAATTGATGATGTGAAACAAGTAACGCCAGAATCATTGACAAAAGCTTATCATTCCATGATAAATGATGATAAAATAGATATTTACGTTCTTGGTGACGTTGATGAAAAAGCCATTCAAGATAAACTAGTAAACGCATTAAAATTTAACGACCGTGAGCCGATACCGTATCCAAATTATGAAGATGCAGAAGCGGAAAAAGAATACACAAATGAAAAGCAAGATATGAAACAAGGGAAATTGCATATTGGTTATAGCTCTCCTGTTAAATTTGGAGAAGAAGATTATCCAAAAATGCAAATTTTCAACGGTGTGTTTGGTGCATACGCGCATTCGAAATTATTTATGAATGTGCGTGAACGTGAAAGTCTAGCTTATTATGCATCCAGCTCGTATTCATCACACTATGGGCTTGTATATGTTGTATCAGGTATTGAACCTGCGAATGAAAAGAAAGCAATTGACGTGATTAACGAACAATTAGAAGCAATGCAAAATGGTGAAATCTCAGACCTTGAGTTAAATCAAACAAAAGCAATGCTCATTAACCAATTAAAAGAAGCATTAGACTCTGCCCGTGGTCAAATCGATATTTACGACCAATATAAAGATTTAGGTGAAGAGTTCTCTGTTGATTCATGGAAAGAGCGTTGGCAAAATGTTACGAAGGAAGATGTGCAGCAAATGGCATCACAATTGAAACTTGAAGCAATTTACTTCTTAAGTGGGAAGGAGGGCGCACAAGATGAAAACAATTGAGTTTAAACAGCTTGATGAAACGCTTTATTACGAAAAACTTTCAAATGGGTTAGATGTTTATATCTTACCGAAAAAAGGCTTCTCCAAAACGTTTGTGACGTTTACGACGAAATATGGTTCAGTAGACCGTTCATTTAAGCCGCTTGGCGAGAATGAAGTATTTACCGTGCCAGATGGGATTGCCCACTTCTTAGAGCATAAAATGTTTGAAAAAGAAGATGGTGACGTGTTCCAGCAATTTAGTGAAATGGGTGCCTCTGCAAACGCATTTACTTCATTTACAAGAACAGCGTATTTATTTTCTGCAACGGATAACGTTTTGAAAAATACGGAAACTTTATTAAACTTCGTGCAGGAGCCATACTTCACGGAAAAAACAGTGGAAAAAGAAAAAGGGATTATTGGCCAGGAAATCACAATGTACGATGACCAACCTGACTGGCGTCTATACTTTGGCGTGATTGAAAACATGTTCCACAAACATCCAGTGAAAATCGATATCGCAGGAACAATCGAATCTATCGATAAAATTACAGCCGACCACTTATATACTTGCTATAATACGTTCTATCACCCTTCCAATATGCTATTATTCGTTGTTGGGGCGGTAAATCCCGATGAGATGATTCAATTCATCAAAGAAAATCAAGACAAAAAAGAATTTAAAGAAGCTGAAGAGATAGAGCGTCATTTTGAGAATGAACCACAAGAAGTGGCGAAAAAATTAAATGAACTAAAGATGGATGTGCAAAAGCCAAAAGTTTACGTTGGGCTAAAAGCGAAAGAAACCGATCTAAGTGGGGAAGAAATGCTGAAACATGAGCTTTCTGTCCAAATTGGTTTAGAATGTTTATTCGGCCGTGCATCTGACTTCTATACGCAAGTTTACGAAGGTGGATTAATTGATGAATCTTATGCTTACGATTTCTCTTTAGAAAGAGGATTCGGCTTTGCGATTGTAGGTGGAGATTCCGCCGAGCCTGATAAGTTAGCTGAATTAATTATTCAAGAAGTGAATAAAGCGGAAAATGGCAATGTCTTTTATGAGGAAGCAGTTGAGCGTGTAAAACGTAAAAAAATCGGTTTCTTCTTAAGAGCGCTAAACTCTATAGAATTTATTGCCAACCAATTCACTCGTTATAAATTTAATGAGATGAATTTATTTGACGCAGTACCGGTTATTGAGAAGTTAACAGTTGAAGATATTCAAAAAGCGTTTGAATCCATTCAAGGTGAGTCTCAGCAAACCGTATTCAAAATTATGCCAGTAAGTGAGAAAAAGTAAAATGAAAAAATATGCACTCGTTCTAGGGGCATCAGGTAGTATTGGTAGCGCCATCTGTAAACGTTTAGCACATGATGGATGGTCACTATACATGCACTACAATAGTGGAACAGAAAAAATTCACCACTTATTAAAGGAATTAACTCTTGATTATAAAGATCAAGAGTTTATTCCCGTTCAATCCGACTTTACCAAGGAAAACGGGGCCGACATACTTGCTCCGCAAATTTTTTCGTTACAGTCCATTATTTTTGCAAGTGGTCATGCATATTATGGCTTAGTGGAAGATACGCCGATTGCTGAAATGGATAAACTATGGCGAGTCCATGTGCAAAATCCTATTCACTTGCTTGCAAAACTATCAAAGAAATTACGAGAAAATTCAATCAGCTATTGTTTATTCATTGGTTCAATTTGGGGGGAAGCTGGCTCAGCCGGTGAAGCGGTCTACTCTGCCGTAAAAGGTGCACAGCATGCTTTCGTCAAATCCTATGCGAAGGAAGTAGCGTTGAATCATATTCGTGTGAATGCGATTGCACCTGGATTTATTGATACAGAGATGAATAATCATCTATCAACTGAGGAAAAAACGCAAATTTTTGATGAGATACCGTTAGCCCGTGCAGGGAAAACGCAAGATGTGGCGAATATGGTAGCATTTTACGTAAGTGGACAAGCTGATTACGTGACTGGACAAATCATTCGATTAAATGGTGGTTGGTATATTTAGGATAGAGGTAGTACTAAAGTAAATTAGCTTTTGCGGATTTTATTCAATTAAGTTAAGGTTGGTACATATATTTTCCGAATTTGCTCATACTAATAGTGCAAAGGAGGAGGAGAACAATGGGTTTATTAGAAAACTGGGATCGTTGGACAGGTTTTTTAGGTGAACAAGTTAACAATGCACAGCAAACTGGTATGTCCAAAAAAATGATTGAAAATACTGCAGTGCAAATTGGTAACTACTTAGCAAAAAATGTAGACCCTAAAAACGAACAAGAACGCGTACTTTCCGACTTATGGGGAGTAGCATCTGAAGATGAAAAACACGCCCTAGCGAATTGTATCATCAAACTTGTTCACAACAATCGTCTTCAATAATTTTATGTTCAAAGGCGGAATTAGGCTTTGAATTGGTGGCTACAGTTTGTGGCGTCAACAGCGCACGTTAGATGAAGCAAGTGTCCTCGATCAGCACTACTGAATTCTAATGTGCTCGTAAAAGTAACTATATTTACCGCCCTTCAAAACATCATAACAAATTGGTTCAATTATACAATGGACTGATCCGCGGATGGCAAAATGCTATCCCCGTGGATCAGCCCACTTAACACAACATAAACTCACTTTTGTGAGCCTCATATATTTTATTGCATAAAAGGGAGGCCAGTCCTCCTTTTATTATTATAACCAAGTTGAGATATTGGGAATCTTTAAAAATATTAACCTAAATGGAGAAAAGTGTTAAGTCTATGATAATTTTTGTCAAATTGGTAGAATTATGTCGTTTTGTAACTTTTCAATACATATAAAATCCGCTATGATGAAACTATTAATATAATATTTCGTTTCAATAGTAAGGGGACGATTGTGAATGAGTGAATGGTATTTTGAATATGAGATTCAAGTGAATCGTCCAGGATTGTTAGGTGATATTGCCTCATTACTTGGTATGCTAAAAGTAAATATTGTCACAATAAATGGTGTAGACGAAGGTCGTCGAGGAATGCTATTAAAAGCAGAAAATGATGAGTCAATTGAGCGGTTTATTTCTATCGTATCAACAATGGAAAATATCAATGTGACGAAATTCCGCCAACCGAAAATTCGGGACCGATTAGCAGTTCGCCATGGACATTATATACCTCGCGATGTAGATGAGAAAAATACATTTCGCTTTGTACGTGGTGAGCTAGGTATTCTAGTGGATTTCATGGCTGAATTATTTAAACAGGATGGCCATAAATTAATTGGAATACGAGGTATGCCAAGGGTAGGTAAAACAGAGTCAGTAGTGGCAGCAAGTGTTTGTGCAAACAAAAAGTGGATCTTTTTATCTTCAACGATGATTAAACAAACCGTTCGGAATAAGTTATACGGCGATGAATTTAGCGGGAATAATATTTTTATTTTAGATGGCGCAGTAACACACCGTGTAAATGATGAGGCCCACTTAAGACTAGTACGTGAGGTGATGAATACACCAACCGTGAAAGTCATTGAGCATCCGGATATTTTTGTGAAATCATCAGATTATACGATTGAAGACTTTGATTATATTATTGAACTTCGTCATGATCCAAACGAAGAAATAACATATGACATGTTAGAAAAAAATCAAATGATGTCACAAACAGACCATTTTGGAGGATTTAATTTTTAAAAAAGTAGGTGTTATAGGTGACAGAGCTCGGAACTCGACTAAAAGAAGCGAGGTTGTCTAAAGGTTACAGCTTAGATGATTTGCAAGAAATAACAAAAATTCAAAAACGATATTTGGTAGGAATTGAAGAAGGCAATTTCTCAATTATGCCGGGTTCATTTTACGTGCGCGCCTTTATTAAGCAATATGCGGAGGCAGTAGGCTTAAAGTCAGATGAACTATTAGAACAATTTAAAAACGAAGTCCCTAGCAATCAACCAGATGAAGTTGCACAATCCATTCCTTATACACCAGCGCGTAGAGCGTCCAGATCTTCAAATCGAATGATGGAAACAGCACCCAAAGTCATCGTTGCGATATTTATCATCGTCATCCTTGTTGTGGCGTGGTTCTTGTATTCTCAAAAAGTACAAAACACTCCTGAGGAAGAAGAAGATGTTTTATCTGAATTGCAATACGAACAAAAACCAACACCACAAGCTACTGAAGATAATGATGACTCAGCAGGAAACACAGACGGAACAGAAGCTCCTGATGCTGAAGGTGCGGTTGACGGAAGCGATAATGAACCAGTTGGAGATAATCCTGTTGAGGAAGACCCTGCTGTGACTGAAAGCCTATCAGCAGGCGAAGTGCAATCAGATGGTGTAACAACGAATTATGAACTAACGGGCGCTGAAACAATGAATATCCGTGTAGAAGTATCAGGGGACACATGGGTAGGAATTCGTGATGCGAATGGCGTTGAGCAATTGGCAGAAACAAGGGTATATAAGGCGGGTGAAGTGGTCAATTTCGATTCCACTGAAAATGGCTATGCTCGAATTCGTCTAGGAAATGCAAACAATGCAAAAGTATTTGTCAATGATCAAGAAGTACCATACACTTTAAATCCAGGAGAAGCGGGAAATTCAACTCAAAATATAGTGATTCAGCTAAGCAAAGAGCAAGGTGCTGAGGAATAAATAGCATTCATGCTAACTCTTTTGTTCGTGGTACCTTGCGTGGTGTGGTGAGTCGATGTAGCCAGTGCAAAAATGTACGCACAGGGAAAAATGTGCAATAATGAGGATATAAACTCGAGAAAATAGTCATCTTATGATGGCTATTTTCTTTAATGGAAGGTGTTTTTTAAAATGAATATACCAAATAAAATTACGGTTTCTCGAATATGCTTAATACCCATTTTTGTCATTGTCATGATTTTTGACTTTGGCTGGGGCAATATGACTTTCCTTGGCGCAGAAATGCCGGTAGAACATTTCGTAGGGGCACTAATTTTTATCGTAGCATCATGTACGGATTGGGTGGATGGTTATTACGCCCGGAAATACAATTTAGTTACGAACTTGGGTAAATTTCTAGACCCATTAGCGGATAAATTACTTGTCTCTGCTGCATTTATCGTATTAGTAGAACTAGGGTATGCACCTAGTTGGATTATCATCATCATTCTAAGCCGTGAGTTTGCTGTAACAGGCTTACGTGCGATCTTAGCTGGCCATGGTGAGGTTGTTGCTGCAAGTCAATTAGGAAAAATCAAAACTTGGGCGCAAATTGTGGCAATAGCATTATTATTACTACACAATACAATTTTCGTAATGTTTGGCATTCCAATGGATATGATTATGCTTTATATTGCGTTATTCTTTACAATTTGGTCAGGTTGGGATTATTTCTATTTAAATCGTAAGGCGTTGTTGGAGTCGAAATAAGGTAATTCGGCTTTGCGGGGAGAAGCTGAAACACGCTTCAATTGCGAGAATGTTAACTCCTATAAAAACATATTTTATTGTACAAAACAATATGATTTCTCGATTCTTACAAAGTGAGGTTAAAGAATGAATGCAGAGATAATAGCGGTAGGTTCTGAATTGTTACTAGGGCAAATTACCAACACAAACGCCAAATTTATTTCAAATCAATTGTCAGAGCTTGGAATAAATGTCTTTTACCATACTGTTGTTGGGGATAATGCTGGTCGTTTAAAAGATGTAATTGAAATTGCGGAAAAACGCGCAGATTTAATTATTTTTTCCGGTGGGTTGGGTCCAACAAAAGATGACTTAACAAAAGAAACGATTGCCAATCATTTAGGTGTGCAGTTAACTCATGATGATGTTGCGTTAACGTATATCGAAGATTTTTTTGCGAAACGTGGACGCGAGATGACAGAAAACAACCGAAAACAAGCGTTAGTATTAGAAGGTTGTGAAGTACTGGCAAACCACAATGGCATGGCGCCAGGAATGTTACTTGAGAAAAATAATCGTATTTATATGTTACTCCCGGGACCACCAAAGGAAATCGAGCCGATGTTCCAGTTTGAAGCCAAGCCGTTGCTTGCGAAACGTATGAATGCTGGTGGTACGATTGTTTCGCACGTGCTACGATTCTACGGAATTGGGGAAGCAGAGCTGGAAGTAAAGGTACAAGATATTCTAGACAATCAAACAAATCCGACTGTTGCACCACTAGCATCTGATGGCGAAGTAACATTACGTATTACTGCAAAAGCGCAGTCAGAAGATGACGCCTGGGCAATGATTGAAGCGAAAAAAGCTGAAATTTTAGCCATTGTAGGTGAGTTTCAATATGGCGTTGATGATGATTCACTCGCGTCAAAGACTGTAGAAATGCTATTACATAATAAATTAACAATCTCGGCTGCCGAAAGTTTAACGGCTGGCCTTTTCCAATCAGAGTTAGCAGAAATTTCAGGTGTGAGTGGCACGCTTGTCGGTGGCTTTGTCACTTATACAGAGGAAGCGAAAGTCAATCAATTAGGAATTGACAAAGCGTTATTAGGTAAACACGGTATTGTGAGTAGCGAATGCGCGGGGGCTATGGCAATGGCAGTTCGAAAAATTATGGGGACCGATATCGGCATCGGATTAACAGGAGCTGCTGGTCCCGATTCACACGATGGCCAACCAGCAGGCACAATTTGGATTGGCTTTGCCATAGGTGATGAAGTCGTGACACGTGAGTTGCACCTTTCCGGCATGCGCAACACAAACCGTTTACGCACGGTGAAGTATGCATGTAGTTATTTGATGAGGTTGTTGGCTGAGCGCGGGTATGAGCGTGTGTAGGTATTTTAAATACGAATAAAGACAAGAGCGGCTTACTTGAGGTGAGTTGCTCTTTTTTGTTCAATTGATAAAAAGTAGAGGCAATACTGATGAACTGCCTCACAGGAGCGTTCTAAGGGAAAGGAAAGAGGGAGTGTTGGAGAACTGTCTAAGTAGGAGCGTTCTACGGGACAAAAGAAAGAGGGAGTGTTAGAGAACTGTCTAGTAGGAGCGTTCTACGGGACAAAAGAAAGGGGGAGTGTTAGAGAATTGTCTAGTAGGAGCGTTCTACGGGACAAAAGAAAGAGGGAGTGTTAGAGAACTGTCTAGTAGGAGCGTTCTACGGGACAAAAGAAAGAGGGATTGTTGAAGAACTGTCTAGTAGGAGCGTTCTACGGGACAAAAGAAAGTGGAAGCGAAGAAGAATTGTCTAGTAGAAGCGTTCTACGAGACAAAAGAAAGAGGGAGTGTTGGAGAATTGTCTAGTAGGAGCGTTCTATGGGACAAAAGAAAGAGTGAGTGTTGGAGAACTGTCTAGTAGAAGCGTTCTACGAGACAAAAGAAAGAGGGAGTGTTGGAGAACTGTCTAGTAGGAGCGTTCTATGCGACAAAAGAAAGTGGAAGCGAAGAAACACTGTCTAGTAGAAGCGTTCTACGAGACAAAAGAAAGAGGGATTGTTGAAGAACTGTCTAGTAGGAGCGTTCTACGGGACAAAAGAAAGTGGAAGCGAAGAAGAATTGTCTAGTAGAAGCGTTCTACGGGACAAAAGAAAGAGGGAGTGTTGGAGAACTGTCTAGTAGAAGCGTTCTACGAGACAAAAGAAAGAGGGATTGTTGAAGAACTGTCTAGTAGGAGCGTTCTACGGGACAAAAGAAAGTGGAAGCGAAGAAGAATTGTCTAGTAGAAGTGTTCTACGAGACAAAAGAAAGAGGGAGTGTTGGAGAATTGTCTAGTAGGAGCGTTCTATGGGACAAAAGAAAGAGGGATTGTTGAAGAACTGTCTAGTAGGAGCGTTCTACGGGACAAAAGAAAGTGGAAGCGAAGAAGAACTGTCTCGTATAACTGTTCTATGATCCATAATGAATTGAGTATTAGAATGTAAATTATGCAAAAGCAGGGGTCTCGTGGACAAAAGAGGCAACAAACGAAAAGAAACTGTCCATGAGAAGGGGGCTCATGGACAAAAGAAGTGACAAACGAAATGAAACTGACCATGAGAAGCAATCTCATGGACAAAAGAAGCAGCAAACCAAATGAGGCTGTCCGTGAAGTTGAGTAAACTCGTAAACCCCAACCCATTCCAATCGGCTTACAACGTAATTCGACGGTAACGCACCAATAGAATCGCAATCACAATTGAAGCGACAGAAATTATAAGCCCTTCTCTAAATAAAGGCGTCACATATGTTAACTCAAGCTCGTATTCACCTTTCGAAAGTGGAAAACCTAGAAAAGCATGATTCACTTCAACCAATTCAATCTCTTTTCCATTTAACTTGGCTGTCCATCCTATTGAATACGGAATGGATAAAAAGAAAATCCCGTCCTCTTGAGTATGAATTGTACCCGAAAGGCTGTTTTCTGTATAGCGAATTTGTTGCAATCCATTTGCTTGTAGCTCTTCTACATCTTCCGCATAGTTTTCATAACTATTATGATAGACGCGGATATTCTTTATTTCATATTCGCCCTTTGTTAGATATAAATCAACAAAATCCTTGCTTACATTCCATCCTAGATTAATTGCGATGGTCTCTTTAGGATAGGACCAAATATTACTCGCTGGAAAATAATCGGCGGATTTATTGAGAGCCGAAACAATAAATCTTGTCCCTGTTAATTCCTTTACTTCTAATTCTAATATTAATTCGCCTTCCGAACTTGGTTGGATGATTGGAATTCGAATATAGGAATTTTCATCAGTTGTAGACAAATACGTATTGTGCTCAGTTCGTTCAATCCCCACTAATTCAACATCCGCAATCCCAACTTTCTGCGTACTTACATGTAAAGTTTGATCAAACGTAGATGAAATTCCAGCAATAGATGGGTCATCCAATACAACTGCTTTAAGTAGTACTTGATCTCGTTCAGCAATATTCAACTTTTCAAATTGACTAGTAGTTAACCAATCTGTATACAGAAACCCAACTGGAAGTTTATAATTATTTTCTAACACTTTCAAAGTTTCAGTTTCAGCAATGGTCGAATACCCATACGGCTCGCGGCTTGCATTTATATGAGTTACGTAAAATTGGTTACTTAAAACGGTCTCTAAATACAGACGGTTATCATACTGACTGTAAGTACTCATAATGTTTCTACCCAAAATATTGTAATCTGTTTTATAAAATTGATGTACATTTGCAGGGATTAGACTTTGGTAGGTAGCGTGACCTTTGTATCCATAATACATACTTTGATTATGCTCCTTTAAAGGGTTCCAAATCGTCCGTCCAAATTCCGTGTCATATTGCTTCAAGATGGAACTTACTTGCAACGCGTCATCATGATCTAAACCAACTGAATGATAAAATCGATTATTTAATTTTACTTGTTTCTCCGCTGCACCCAATGCTTTTGAATAGAAGTAGTAATGCTGTATTGTGCCATGAAAAATAATCGATATGAGAAGGATGGAACTCCAAAACAGGCGCCATTTATCATACTTGCTATAAAGAACAAACGAAACGAATGAGAGTATACCCATCAGATAAATACACAAGTTAAACCATTTTTCTCTCGTCGATTCAAAATCCCAAACCCATACAACATAAAGGAAAAATGCAACAAGCAATAAAATCATATTCACCAATTGCTTGTTTTTTTCTTTCGTTAATTCATCAAAGATATAAGCACATACAAAACTACACGTGAAAGCCACTAAATAGAACCATCTATTTTGCATGGCAGAAAATCCATTAAACAGAGAATAGGTAAATGGGATGAACATGAGTCCAATTAAGAAGCCTGCAAATAATAGCTTTGGAACCATCTTTTTGGATCGTAAAGTCCAACCAGCTACTAATAATGTAAAACAGAATATCGGTAAGCCGATAGCTAATCCGAACAAATCATGATTGCGGTAAGCTAAAAATAGCACACCAATGATTTCTTTGTAATATGCAATATCAAACAATAAAGGAATGTCATATTCTTTGCTAATTCTATCACTATTGAAGAATTGATAAACTGCAGGTAAAAAAGCAAAAGCTGCAATGCCAAGTGAGATTATGTACGTTACTGTTATCTGACGTACATAATGAAAAAAGCCTCGAATTGATTTTGTTCGATTAGGAAGATCCATATATTTATATATCGAATAAAAAATCAAAAACACACTATTTATAAATGCATAGTAGAAACTACTTGCTATTACAAACGATAGCATGGCAATAAAAGGCACCACTTTATGCCGTTCGACAAAGTAATCGAATGTTAAGATCAAAAGAGGTAGCCACACATATTGATCGACCATATAATCAAAATTCAATGAATAAATGGCAAATATAGTCGTTCCTCCATAGAAAAGGGCACTCATTAAGGAAGCTGTGTAACTTCTCCTATGATATTGAAGGTAAATAAACACTGCGAGCATTGCACAGAAGTGCTTTGCCATTGATAGGATTAAATTTGTTTCAGCGATTGAATAAAGTGAGTTAAAGTCGAACAAAAGTAAGCTTAAGAAAAAGGGAGAAAGCGTGTAGTAATAATTAAACTGACCAAATAGATCTCCACCTAAACCATATTGCCATGACCAAAAGAAATTTTCGTTCAAAAATAAATCATGTAAAAGGTGTTTGTAATATAGAAGCTGTTGTGTAGAATCAGTGTCTCTTTGTGTCATAATAGATGCTGAATCGAAAAAGTAATAATGCATTGACATGGTTGCGATAAATAATATGAAAATTGATATAAGAAACTTGAAATAGTTATTTTTCACTTAATTCATTCCTAACAACTATTTTAAATAAAAAGGATCGGACCAATTGTAAGAAGGGAATTTTTTAGGTTACGTTAAGTTTATTTATTCTTTCCAATTTATGTTTATATAAAACATTCCTACCTTGAGTTATTCTATGTATTCAGATGTGCGTAATTTACTCGTTCTAGTAGAATTAAGTTCGCAAAATTATCGCATATGTTAAGTGAAAGATTAATAGAAAGAGATGGGTGGTCTACAAGCTATAAAACTTTAACTTTAGTCTACTTTTTGACATTCATAAATTTATTTTGCCTAAAAATCGAAAATATGTTCGGTTTTTTCTTGAAACTTTCTCAAAAAAGAAGTATAGTAGAGACATAAGAAAAACTGATTCATTTCTGTTAAGGAGGAAATCTTTTGAGCGATCGTAAAGCTGCCTTAGATATGGCGTTAAAACAAATTGAAAAACAATTCGGAAAAGGTTCTGTTATGAAACTTGGGGAAAAAGCGGACCTTCAAATCGAAACCATTTCAAGTGGTTCGTTAGCACTTGATGCTGCACTTGGTGTTGGTGGTTATCCAAGAGGCCGTATTATTGAAATTTATGGACCTGAGTCTTCAGGTAAAACAACTGTTGCGCTTCATGCAATTGCAGAAGTTCAAAAAAATGGTGGACAAGCAGCGTTCATAGATGCAGAGCATGCGCTTGACCCTGTATACGCTCAAAAATTAGGTGTTAATATAGATGAATTAATCCTTTCTCAGCCTGATACTGGAGAGCAAGCACTTGAAATTGCTGAAGCATTAGTACGCAGTGGTGCGATTGACGTAATCGTAATCGACTCTGTTGCTGCCTTAGTACCTAAAGCTGAAATTGAAGGGGAAATGGGCGACTCACACATGGGTCTGCAAGCTCGTTTAATGTCTCAAGCATTACGCAAATTATCAGGTATTATTAATAAATCAAACACATTAGCAATCTTCATTAACCAAGTTCGTGAAAAAATTGGTGTTATGTTCGGTAACCCTGAAACGACTACTGGTGGGCGCGCGTTAAAATTCTACGCGACAATCCGTCTTGAAGTACGTCGCGCAGAAACAATTAAACAAGGTACTGATATGGTAGGGAATAAAACAAAAATCAAAGTTGTAAAAAACAAAGTAGCTCCTCCATTCCGTACTGCCGAGATTGATATTATGTTCGGTGAAGGGATTTCCAAAGTTGGGGAAATCGTTGATATCGGTGCAGAACATGATATTATTCAAAAGAGTGGTTCATGGTATGCATATGGTGATGAACGTATCGGCCAAGGCCGCGAAAATGCAAAACAATTCTTAAAAGAAAATCCAGACATTCGCATGGAAATCGAAAACAAAATCCGTGAATCTCTTGGTATGGTAGCTGGATCTTATACAATTGCAGCTCACGAAGAAGATGAAGAAGAAATGCCAGAAGAATTAGCTTTATTATTAGACGAGGAATAATTCAATACATTTGCCAAAGCCATTCTCATGATGAGGATGGCTTTTTTTATAGTGTGCCCGGCATGGGCTACAACTTGGTGGTGAAAGTCCACTACAGGCTTGGCAGTAGGAACTGTTAGCTGATGGCAAGGGTGTCCACCGTGAGGTGGAATCTGAAGGAAGCCGGAGGCAAAATCCCGAACTGACGGACAGAAACTATATATAAGGCTGAATTGGAATGGACGAGTTTGCTAAACAAAACGAAGTCCAATACTGCACGAGTTCCATACAGTAAATATAGCAGTTACATGGGAGGAAGGTTGTAGCTCTTACCCGGGGAGGTCTTACAAGGGTTCCCGACAAGAGAGATGGAATATCTCACAGGAACAAGCTTACCAGTGATGGCAAGCTGAATTGTAAGAAGTCAGCAGAGGTCATAGTAGTTTCTCTGAAATGAAGGACTGAACAATAGCAATCTTGAAGAATTACGGAGGTGATGGCAGTGCAAAGACCGCAGAAAACATCGCAAGATGGCTGTTTGCAAAGGGATAAGTTGGAAACTGAAGAGTATGCAAGAGTGTGTAGTCCTGCCGTTAAAGAAGTAGGTCAACAAGATGGTATCGATTTAATTGATAAAGTAATTGATAGTAATAATCTTTTCAGAGCATGTAAGAAGGTTAAAGCCAACAAAGGTGCGCCTGGAATAGATGGAATGACAGTAGATGAACTTTTTGGTCATGTCAGTAAATACCTACCCCATCTTAAGAGAAAACTGAAAGATGGCTCATATAAGCCTCTTCCAGTCAAACGGGTTGAAATCCCGAAGGCGGATGGTACAAAACGAAAATTAGGCATTCCATGTGTTAGAGACCGTATGGTCCAACAAGCAATATATCAAGTAATAGGTGGAATAATAGACCCGAAATTTTCCGATTCAAGTTTTGGTTTTCGACCAAATAGAAACCAACACCAAGCCATAAAGAAATCTATCAAATACTATGAACAAGGCTATAAAGTGGTAGTGGATTGTGATCTCAAAAGTTACTTTGACACCATTAACCATCAAAAGCTAATGGAATACCTCAAGGAATTCATTAAAGATAAAATTATATTAAAGCTAATTTGGAAATTTCTTAAAAGCGGAATATTAGAGAATGGCTTTACCAAACCAACTGAATTCGGTGCGCCTCAAGGCGGCGTACTGTCACCAATTCTTAGTAATGTTTATTTAAATCAGTTAGATATAGAACTGGAGGAAAGAGGACATAAATTCGTTCGCTTTGCGGATGATTTTTGCATCTACGTTAAAAGTAAACGAGCTGGTGAACGTGTCCTTGATAGCATTACAAAGTTTTTGGAGAAGGAACTGAAGCTGACAGTTAATAAAACTAAAAGTAAGGTGGGGTCTCCGACCAAACTAAAATTTTTAGGTTTCTGTATCCACAGTACATCTAAAAGTACAGGATGTAGACCACACCACTCCGCGAAGAAAAGATTCAGAGATAAACTAAAATATAAAACTAGACGAAATCGTACTGGTAAATTTGAGGATATCGTTAAAGAAATTAATCAAGTTACGGTTGGATGGATAAATTACTATGGCATTGGTTTGATGAAAATGTTCATTCAAGATATGAGAAAGTGGCTAAACCATCGGTTAAGGCAACTTATTTGGAAAAGGTGGAAGAAAGTCAAGACAAGGTACTATCAACTTAGGAGATTAGGTATCCAACACAATGAAGCCTGGAAAGTAGCGAATACCCGTAAGGGTTATTGGAGGATTTCAGGAAGTGAAACTCTACATAAAGCTATTAGAACAAAAAACGCTCATCAAATGGGGAATAAAGGACCTTAATTATTTGTATGAGCGTCGATACTTAAGTTATTGAACCGCCGTATACGGAACCGTACGTACGGTGGTGTGAGAGGTCGACTAGCCAATTAATGGCTAGTTTCCTACTCGATTGAAACTTAGAAACTAAATGCAAGGTTGTTTTTTTCCATCATGTAGTGTATTCATCAAGAAAAAATAAGAAGATATTAAGAAACCAATTCAACGCATGCTAAATACACAATTTTACAACATCTTAACACTAAAATCAGAATGATAACGTAGAATGATTAAGTACAGTAAAAAGACAAGGAAGCACCAAACCTCTTTTAATTTTGAAATTCAAATAGGATCAAAGATTAAAAGGAGATGGAAAATGAAAGCATTAAAATTGGGATTAAAAGGATCAACAGCTCCAAGACAAATAGAGAACCGTTTGGCTCAAAAGGGAATTGACATATATGAATTTCATTTAGTGGAAGATGATCTATTTGGCAAGAGATTGAAAGAACTGGAATTCGCGATTATGAAGTTAAAAGAAAATGGGGTGAAGGTGTATTTGCATCACCCGATGAGATTTCAAGGAATCTGGTTGCATATAAATGATGAAACCTCCATTACTTCGGACTTTTACAAACTAAGCACACGAATTTTAGTAGATTTATGCGAACGATACGACTGCTATGTCGTTGTTCATTGGAATTACGGAATTTTGAAGAATGAAAGTGTCGTTGAGCATGAAATTTCTGATAAGAAAAGCCTACTCCACACAATAAATCGAACGATACAGTTTAATGAAAAGTATGGTAAAGGTCGTATTCTTTGGGAAAATGGTACGAAAGGAATCGGTGCATACCGTAAGGATTTCATTTTAGCGAATTTAATAGTAGGTACACCTCTCAAACTTTGTTTTGATATAAGTCATGCATTTATTAGTTTAAATGGTGATAATAATTTACTTTATAAGACGATTCGGATGTTGCAAAACAATATCCACTATTATCATGTAGTAGATAGTAAAGGTAAATTTCATGATTCTTTAGTTGTCGGGAACGGATTAATAGATTTCCCAAGAATTCTGCCATTTATTCTTGAGCAAAATTATATTTATGAAATCGAATTAGCGAATTATTTAGATTGCAAAGAGATGCTTGAGAGTCATCGAGTGATGAAAGAGATAGCGGAAAAGCATTCGCTTATTTAAAAAAGTTTAATATAGTTTCCAACAAATTTAAATCTAGGCATTATTTAATTTTACTATTGATCATCTACGTGAGTGTAGTGGATGAAGGTGGAATCGTTAGGTATATCGAAGTTATTAGTCAAAACACCTAAGTCCTGCTAAACATGATAGTTAATCGCTAAAGTCGCAGAGTTATTAGCCAAAATTTCTAAGATATTCGCCAAACTCATAAGGATATTCGCCAAAACGCCAAAAATATTCGCCAAAGTCATGAAGTTATTCGCCAAACACGCAAGGAAATTCCGCAAAAGCCAAAAAGTTGCCGCGACAATGTTAACTATCAATCAGGAACTAAAGACTTAACTTAAAATCCATGAAAACATAAAAATACCCAAATTTCACCTATTATGAATGAATACTGTAAAATGTTGCAATAATAAAGATAATTAGGGATAATTTAGTGCCCCTCAATTGATGTGTTCAACATGATGGGTTTCTCTTGGCAACAGCAACAAGCTATTTATGAAAGTGAATATTTATCCTCTAAGATTATTTGTATACAATTTTAGTGTACAATACTAGAAACTGTAGCAATCCTTGACATACCAAGTGTGGAACTATACAATTAATCTTGTATAATTTCTAAATTTTGAAATGAAATAGGCAGTATGTTGATTTGCATCCGAATGGATTGTTTTCGTACGATTGGATTATGGTAGAAGGAACAATTTAAGTTAAACGATTCCGGTTACAATTAAGTTCAATCATGAAAGCGCACAATCCGGGATCTTTCGATTTAATCGAAAAAAGATATCAATATATAGCCGACTGAAAATGAAATGGAAATAGCAAGAGGAGGTGTTCAAATGTTTGAATACATTATCTCCGCTTTGCTTGGATTCATCGTCGGTGCCGCTGTTATCTATTTCTATATGAAAAAAGTGAATGAGTCAAAAGTGAATGGTGCCAAAAGTCAAGCTGAACTCATTGTAGATGAGGCGAAACGGGAGGCGGAAGCCTTAAAGAAAGAGGCACTACTAGAAGCGAAAGATGAAACTCACAAAATTCGTAATGAAGCAGAAAAGGACATCCGTGAACGCCGGTCTGAGCTTCAGAAACAAGAAAACCGGTTATTGCAAAGAGAAGAAAATCTTGATCGCAAGGATGATACTCTGAATAAGAGAGAATCGAGCTTAGAGCGGAAGGAAGAGATTCTATCCGAAAGACAACAGCATATTGAACAGATGGAAAGTAAAGTGGAGGAGCTCGTGAACGCGCAACAATCAGAACTTGAGCGTATTGCAGCACTAACACGTGAAGAAGCAAAAGACGTTATATTAAAGAGCGTCGAACAAGAATTGACTACAGACATTGCTGTCATGACGAAAGAAGCAGAAACACGTGCAAAAGAAGAATCTGATAAGAAAGCACGAGAGATTTTATCACTTGCCCTACAACGCTTTGCGGCTGATCACGTTGCAGAAACGACTGTGTCGGTTGTAAACTTACCGAATGACGAAATGAAGGGCCGAATCATCGGGCGTGAAGGTCGTAACATTCGAACACTTGAAACACTGACGGGTATTGATTTAATTATTGATGATACGCCTGAAGCAGTGATTTTATCAGGATTTGACCCAATTCGCCGTGAAACAGCACGTCTTGCACTTGAAAAATTAGTACAAGATGGGCGTATCCATCCAGCTCGTATCGAGGAAATGGTTGAAAAATCTCGTCGTGAGATGGACGAGCAAATCCGTGAAACGGGTGAACAAACGATATTTGAAGTAGGTATTCATAACCTACATCCGGATCTAATGAAAATTTTAGGTCGTATGAAATATCGTACTAGCTATGGTCAAAATGTGTTAAAACATTCCATAGAAGTGGCACATCTTTCTGGTTTACTGGCAGCTGAACTTGGAGAAGATGTGATATTAGCGAAACGTGCAGGATTACTGCATGATATCGGTAAAGCCATCGATCATGAAGTAGAAGGAAGCCATGTAGAGATCGGCGTCGAATTAGCAACGAAGTATAAAGAACACCCAGTCGTTATTAACAGTATCGCTTCACACCATGGTGATACAGAAGCAACCTCTGTTATTGCAGTTATTGTTGCTGCAGCGGATGCATTATCAGCAGCAAGACCTGGTGCTCGTAGTGAAACACTTGAAAACTATATTCGACGATTAGAAAAACTAGAAGAAATCTCCGAATCTTATGAAGGTGTTGAAAAGTCATTTGCTATTCAAGCTGGTCGCGAAATTCGCATTATCGTTCAGCCTGAAAAAGTGGATGATCTCGCATCACACCGATTAGCTCGTGATATTCGAAAACGCATAGAAGAAGAACTGGATTATCCTGGCCACATTAAAGTGACAGTAATACGTGAAACACGTGCAGTTGAATATGCAAAATAGAACAAAAATCCCTTTTGGCTTCAGTGCCAGAAGGGATTTTTCTATATGTCACATTTGAGAACAGAGATCCAAAATTGTAATATGATAAAGTCTAGTTGTAAGTTAATATTTAATAATACTTATTCTCCTTAAAAAGGATAACTAACTATTAGAGTTAAGAGGTGGCAAAGTGAAAATAACGGATTGGATTGCACTATTAGCAGCAGGTATTGCCCTATTTGGTGCTATACTCGCATATTTAGGAGTTAGACAAACAGTTAAAGCTTCTAGAGAAAGTAGTGAAAAATCAAATGATGTTTCTATTAAACTTGGTAAATTATCTGAACAATCACAGGGTAAACAAAGATTAATTGAAACTGTAAGTGCTCAAAGAGTTGAATGGATAAATAAAGTAAGGGAATATTTTAGTCAACTCAGCAAAGTATTGCATATTATTGCTGTTAAGAGATCGAATAACGAGGAAATTAGTGATATACAATTTGATTTAATTTATTTAGTTAATCATATAGAGCTATTTCTAAATCCAACAGAGATAATAACAAATAAGTTCATAGAGATAAAAGATGAGATTAGCAATTATTTATTGAATGATAAAGGTTGTTTTTCATGGAATCGTTACCGTGAATTAATGTTAGATTTACATTATTTAGAGCAGGTTATATTGAAATCAGAGTGGAAAAGACTTAAAGAAGAGACGATTCAAGGGAGCGAAGTAAAGGATATGGAGAAAATACATAAGGAAATAGCTGAAAAGATAGATCCGAAAAGATATATGTCTCTCTTAAAAAAGGACTTCGAGTAAGACTTCCCTTAACGACTGCAATTGAATATATAAACAAATCCAACCCCTTTGCCAAGAAAATCGGAAAGGGGTTTTTTGTTGGGATATCTAGGAAAGTAGTGGTGGGAATAGTAAAATCTCCTACATTATCTAATAGAGTACACCCAACCCCAACTATAGGGCAATTATACAGAAACAGAAGATTAACGCCTATTTAGAGAAATAATTTACATTTTTTTCACAACATTTTACAATTTTAATGTTATAATAGAAAGAGTATTATTTATTACCTATGAAAATGGTAATAGAATAGGTAAAATCGTGTAAATATTCCTATGCTTAGGTTTCCAAATTATGCTATGATAATTAGCGTTCGGAATTTATTTACAATTTTACTAATAGGAGGTAGAAAGCAATGAAAAAACAATCGAACAACAAATTATTCAAACTAGCCCTAGCAGGCACAATGGCAGCTGGTGCAGTTGTTGCAGTAGCACCTCAAGCTGATGCTGCAAGTACTAGTTTCGTAGATTTAACACCAGAAAAATCACACTACGATACAGTAATGAATCTTTTTGAACGTGGGTTAATTTCTGGATATGAAGATAACACATTCAAACCAAATGAAGCAATTAAACGTGGACATGCTGCCTTAATTATTTCGAACATTCTTGGACTAGATACTAAAAATGTAACAGACCCAGGATTTACAGATGTTCCAAAAACTCACCCATACTACGGGGCAATTGCTGCACTTGCAAACAAAGGTATTATCAACGGCTTCCCTGATCATACATATGGTGTCAACCAAACATTAACGCGTGGTCAAATGGCTGTTATTATTTCGAACGCATTTGAACTTGAAGGTGATGTAAATTCATTACCGTTCACAGATATCGCAAAATCTCCATACAAAGCTCAAATCGCTGCACTTTATACAAACAAAGTAACGGTGGGTAAAACAGCTACGACATTTGACGCGATTTCGCCTGTAACACGTGGACAACTTGCGACATTTGTTGTCAAAGCGGAAGAAGCTGCTAAAGCTGTTGCTACAACAGAAGTAGTTGTAGAAATCAAAGACGGATTTGTTGTAACTGATAAAGGCACTTACGCAATCGATGATGAAACTGCAAAAGTGTTCAACGAAGCGAACGCTGCTGCATTAAAAGATGCAAAAGTTAAATTAGTCGTAGAAGAGAACTCTGTTGCGGCTGTAAACTTTGTTGCTGCTGCTGAACCAACAATCGTTGGAATTGAAGCATTAACACTTGTTGCTGCTGACGCGACATTCGATGCTGGTGGCTATAACATTCCAAACGTAACGGTTAACGGTAACAATGTGGAAGTGAGAAATGTAGTAGCTGAAACAATCAGCATTGCTGATGGACTAACAGTTGACATAAAAGGTGTCGAAGCTGGAGAAATTACAGTAACAGGCAACTCGAAAATTACTTTAGATTCAGCATCTAAAATTACGAAACTAGTATTACCAGAAGGTAAAAAAGTACAAGATGTCGTTTCAAACTATTCTCAAGTTAGTAACGTATTAAAAAATATTGAGATTGTTGATGAAGCAGGCACAAAAGTTGACGCTCCTGTATCTACTGGCGGCGGTGGAGGTGGCGGAAGCAAATCACCAGCTTCTTACGATGGAACAGTAGATAGATTAATTTCTTCACTGGTTGATAAATATGATGAAGATGTTCCTTCATATGCAGAAGTTACATTTACACCATCTACAAATACAATCTCTGTATCAGTTAAAAACGGTACAGTGGCTCTTGCAGATGTTAAGCAAGATTTAATTGATTATAACGCTGATGCTCCAACTCTTAGCGAGATTATTAATGATGAGAATATTGTAGATTTTGCAACTGTCTATGCTAAATTAACTCATATTACAATTGATGGTGATAAACAACCAAAATCACATTACATTGGTAGTAATCTAGTTCCAAATAAAACAGTAATTATAGATACTGTTCAAAACTTTGTAGATGAATATCAAGCGGATACGAATGCAACTGTTTTAAGTGATGTAATTGGTGCATCAACGACAATTACAGTCGACTTCGATGGATATCCATCATTAAACTATACATTGAAAATAGTGGGTAATTAATTTAATTGTATAGACTGTAATATTCAATTCCCCAGAACAAGGGTGTTCTGGGGAATTTGAGTGTAAAAGGGATTTTGCCATGATTTAGTAATTTTGGAAAATGGAGGCACCTATGAAACCGAAGAACAAGAAACGGAAAATATGGTTGTATGTAATGCTGACGTTTGGGCTAATTATTCTAGCGGGTGCTGGATACATTTTTTATGAGCTGAAAATTAAGCAATATGATGTCGCCGATCCGGTCATCGACGAACTAATTGAAGAGGAATTCGTCATCGATTTACCAGATGGAAAACAACTTGTACTTGATAAAGACGGGAAAATTATTGAAGAAAAATCTGGGAGTGCGAGTAATGTAGGTGGTACAGAGACGGAACCTGCTTCTGAAAATGCAAGTAACGCAAATGAACAAGTAAACGACTCTGTAAGTGATAGTAATGGAGAAACAGCAATACAAAGTGAAAACGCACAATCTGAAGGAACGTCAAATTTATCAGGTCAAAAGAATTCAACCAAACCTGTAAATGAAGAAAAACCAACAGTTTCTTCTATCAAAGAAAAATACATGCCCACGTTAGAAGCTCTACAAGTGCAAGCAAATTCGAAGGTAGACGGATTAGTAGGTAAAGCCTATAGCGAATATGTTGCCAAAAAGCAAAATGGGCAAGAAGTAAGCTTTGGTTATTTCTATAACAAATATGTGGGAGCAGCTGATACGCTAGAAGCTAGTACGGATGCCGTATTTAATAGTATCATTTCCATCATCGAATCAGAATTAGTAGCCAATGGTTTTAACAAAGATCACGCCAATTCACTGCGTGATGAATATAATGCGCAAAAAGAACAACGTCGTAGCGCGCTAATGAATAAAGCTCTTGAAGCATTATAGTCTGTTAGTTCTTTAAGCTTTAACTCACGAACTCTACTAAATTGATAATTTTTATAACATATTTTATATGAAATTTGTGGATTATTTACAAAAAACTGTTAGACCCCTACCAAATTAATGGAAATAACATTATAATAGAATGAGCTTATAGGGGGAGAGGACCAGCCTGTGGAAGAAACAATTAGCTTACAAGATATCATAAAAGTAATAAAGAAGAGACTATTTCTAATTGCCGGGATTACACTTGCGGGAATGATCATTGCTGCGGTTGTTAGCTTTTTCTTTTTAACGCCGATTTATCAAGCATCAACACAAATTCTCGTTAACCAGAAAAATCCAGAACAGCAAACCATACAGACTCAAGATATCCAATCCAATTTACAGTTAATTAATACATATAACGTGATTATTAAGAGTCCTGCGATTTTAAACAAAGTGATTGAAAACTTAGATTTGGACACGACCCCTGAATTACTAACAAAAAGTATTTCTGTAACGAATGCCAATGACTCACAAGTAGTTAATATTACGGTTGAAAATGAAGCGCCATATATGGCGGTAGATATTGCGAATACAGTGGCAGAAGTATTCGAAGAAGAAATTCAAGTGTTAATGAGTGTCAATAACGTCAATATCTTATCTCCAGCCGTACTAGGAGAGAATCCGTCACCTGTAAAACCAAGTAAAACCATGAATGTTGCTATTGCAATGGTTGTTGGGTTAATGGTTGGGGTTGGACTAGCCTTCTTATTAGAATATTTAGATACAACGGTCAAAACGGAACAAGATGTCGAAGAGTTGTTAAACTTACCGATTATCGGATTAGTTAGTCCGATTCCTGACAGTTATGATACTTCTGTTTCCTCTATTAGAAGCAAAAGTAGAAAGCTAGAAAAGGAAGGAACAGATGTACATGTTTAAGAAAAAGAGAAAAACACCAACATCAATCGCTCGAAAACTTGTCGTGCAATCGAATCCAAAGTCTGTTATTTCGGAGCAATTCCGTGCTATTCGAACAAATATTAATTTTTCAATGCCTGACCAAGATTTAAAAACATTACTGATTACTTCTGCGGGCCCAAGTGAAGGGAAATCAACAACATCTGCCAACATCGCAGGTGTCTTTGCCCAAGAGGGAAAAAAAGTAATATTAGTGGATTCGGATATGCGTAAGCCAACAGCCCACTATACGTTTAAACTAAGAAATTCTTATGGATTATCTAGTCTTTTAACAAGACAATGTGAACTGAGTGAAGCCATTCAACAATCAGACCTTGAAAACCTTTGGGTCATCCCAAGTGGAATGATCCCGCCAAACCCGGCAGAGTTAGTCGGTTCGAAACAAATGGATATTGTGGTTGAAAATCTATTAAAAGAGTTTGATTTAATTGTTTTTGATGCACCACCATTGCTATCCGTCACAGATGCACAAATCTTATCCAATAAGTGTGATGCAACAATATTAGTAGTCAACTCTGGGGAATCTGAAAAAGAAGAAGTTCTAAAAGCCAAAGAAATTCTAGAAATTTCAAAAGCAAACATTATCGGTGTAGTCTTAAATAACTTCACTTTACAAAAAGATCATTACTACTACCACTACTACGGCTCTGAAGAGTAACGGGTATAGCACCCATTACTCTTTTTTATACACAACAAGAAGAGGTGAAATCGAAATGATTGATCTGCATAGCCATCTTTTATTTAATGTGGATGATGGACCACAAACTTTTGAAGAATCTTTAGAAATGTTACAAAAAGCCGCGAATGAAGGAATTACTCAAATCATTTCGACTTCCCATGCCTTGCATCCCCAATATGATGTCAAAGCTGACACCGTGACAAGTCAAGTTGTTGAGCTTCAAACTGAACTTGACAATCGACATATCCCTTTAAAAATCCACGTAGGACATGAAGTTCGTTTACACGAGAAAATTGTCGAATTATGTCTTTCTAACGAAATTCATCGATTAGCCCAATCCAATTACCTATTACTGGAACTCCCATCCAATTCGGTTCCGCATTATACGAAAAACATAGTCAATGCACTAATTACTGAAGGAATTACGCCAGTAATTGCACATCCTGAGCGTAATAAAGCGATTGCTGAAAGGCCATCAAGACTAGAAAATCTCATTCGTGAAGGCGCTGTTGCCCAAATCACTTCTGGAAGTCTCGCTGGGCACTTTGGACGAGGTGTACAGAAGGTTTCCTTTGATTTAGTTAGGGCAAATCTCGTTCATTTATATGGATCGGACGCCCATAATCTATCAACTCGACCTTTTCTTTTCCAAGAAGGACTAGACTATTTAGAAAAACATAAACAAATAGACGCAGTCGATCTATTTTTAGAAAATAACGAACGCCTCCTACAAGATGAAATGCTTATAATCTATGAGCCAGAGCGAGTAGAAAAGAAAAAATGGTGGCAAATTTCCATAAAATAAAAGGAATAATTTCCGACTTCTACATAATATTTTATTGACGTAAAACAGAACATTCTAGTCATTTAGAATCATTTAATGTAAAAAATGAGTAAAGAAAAGTAAATAGTCTCACAAAGTATCCAAGTTCTCTCAAAAAGTACTAAAACTTTTGGAAATTATTTGGTATAATTAGCCTTAATCACAACATAGAACTATTGTATTGGTTTGAATTACTTATGAAACTGTTAGGTATATCCAGTTCTTACGTTGATAAAATAAAGATATTATTTTCAAGTTCCATTAGTCTCATGAAATAACATTTTTTATACTAAAGTTTATACCAGCGCTTATTTAGGCCTATTGTATTAGCAAGTTCCATATGTGGTTCGAACGTTCTCACATGCATTTCCGAATCATCATACAGTATGCATTCTACTATGCAAAATTTGAATAATCCTAAGCTACCAATATAAAAATTTAAAACTACCAGTATACATAACTATTTAGAAAAAAACTGTAAGAAAATAATAAGATTGTTCATTTGATTTGATAACCAACTATTCCAATAAAGTTAAATGAAATGAGGGGAATTTAATGTCAACACAAATGCTTCAAACAAAGATAATAAATGAAGAGTTGTTTCACCTTGACTTGTCCAAGTATGTTTCGACTGTAAGGGCAATACACCACCATATAGAGACTACACAGAATGAACCAACTGGTTGGGTCAATGCGCCTCTGGAAGATAACGGTGAATTAATTCGTTCAATTGAAGCTGTTGCAAGTGAGATTAAACTTAAAGCAGATGTGTTAGTCGTTGTTGGTATAGGTGGATCATACTTAGGAGCAAAAGCAATACAAGACGCATTGACACCCTATTTTGGAACGCACGAAAACGGAATTGAAGTTATTTATGCTGGGCAAAACTTGAGTGGTACATACATCCATCAATTACTCAATAGTCTCGAGAATAAAGAAGTATATGTAAATGTGATATCAAAGTCTGGTTCAACAATGGAACCCGCCCTTGCTTTCAGAGTAATAAGAAAGTACATGGAAAGTCGATATGGTGATGAATCGATTGAACGTATTATCGTGACAACAGATCTTGAAAAAGGATTATTAAAGGATATGGCAGATAAGCATAACTACCGTACATTTGACATTCCGCAAAATATAGGTGGTCGCTATTCTGTACTAACGCCAGTTGGACTTCTTCCAATCGCTGTAGCAGGTATAGATATTCACCAACTACTTGAAGGAGCTAAGCGTGCAGCGACTGAACTGAAGGAAGACTCACTCGAAAAAAACGAATCGTATCGTTATGCTGCAATCCGTCATGAACTATACAACTTAGGTTATAAAGTAGAATTACTCGCATCCTTCGAGCCTGGACTATCCAATATTCATGAATGGTGGAAGCAACTATTTGGTGAAAGTGAAGGGAAAGAACAAAAAGGAATACTACCTGTTACTTCAAACTTCTCTACAGATCTACATTCGATTGGCCAGTTCATACAAGAAGGTAGCCCAATCCTTTTCGAAACGTTGTTGCATTTTAATGAGTTAGAAGATGATTACATTGTCCCATCAGATAGTAGAAATGAAGATTTATTAAACTATTTATCTAACCGTAGTTTCAATGAAATAAACACAATTTCAAAAAGGGGTACAGCGATTGCACATGCAGAGGGTGGAGTTCCTGTTCTTCAAATTGAATTAGATCGATTAGATGCTTTTCATATTGGATATTTAATTTACTTCTATATGAAAGCATGTGCAATGAGTGGTTATCTGATAGAAGTAAATCCGTTTGATCAACCAGGTGTGGAAGCGTATAAGAAAAAAATCATTCAATTATTACATAAAGTAGAAGTCGAAAAAGTTTGATGACATGAGAGGATGCAATTTATGAAAACAGTCAAAAAAGCAATTATTCCTGCTGCTGGACTTGGAACAAGATTCTTACCGGCTACGAAAGCTATGCCTAAAGAAATGTTACCAATTGTAGATCGACCAACGATTGAATATATCGTGGAAGAAGCAATTGAATCCGGTATTGAAGACATTATTATCGTAACAGGTAAAGGTAAACGTGCAATTGAAGATCACTTTGACCGAAATTTCGAACTTGAAGAAAATCTAGAATCGAAAGGAAAAATGGATCTACTTTCTAAAATTAATAAATCTTCAAATGTAGAAATCCATTATATTCGCCAAAAAGAACCAAAAGGATTAGGACATGCAGTTTGGTGTGCGCGTAAATTTATCGGTGATGAGCCTTTTGCTGTGTTGCTCGGTGACGATATTGTTCAAGCAGAAAGACCTTGTTTAAAGCAATTAATTGAACAGTTCGAAGAAACACAAAGTTCGGTTATTGGGGTTCAAAGTGTTACAGATGAAGAAACAAACCGTTATGGGATTATTGATCCGTCCACTAAAGAAGGACGATTATACCAAGTGAATAACTTTGTAGAAAAACCTGCGTTAGGGACAGCTCCATCAAACTTAGCAATAATGGGTCGCTATGTATTAACACCTGAAATCTTTGAGTTTTTAGAGGCGCAAGAAACAGGTGCAGGTGGGGAAATCCAATTAACGGATGCCATACAAAAACTAAACAAAACTCAAAACGTTTATGCATATGATTTTGAAGGTACTCGATATGATGTAGGTGAAAAATTAGGGTTTATTCGAACAACGTTAGAATTCGCATTAAGAAATGAAGAATTGGGACAACAAGTGGAAGAAATGTTAGAACAAATCTTAGCAGAAAGAGAATTTTCAAAACTATTAAAAGTTTAATAATAAACCTTAAGTAAGAATTTTATTCGTTTTATTAAATTGAAGTTCTTAATTATATCGTAAGTGATGGTGAGTCCAGTTGAGTGTAACAACCTCTAAAAATGATACGACTATAAATACAGAATTAGAAACCTTCCAAAAGGTAGAAATCAGCGAGAGTAAATTATATTCTTTTAGTAAACGAGCAATCGATTTAATAAGCTCTATTATTGCCCTTATCGTCCTTTTACCGTTGTTTATCGTTATTGCATTAATTATTAAACTAGAAGATCGTAATGGACCTGTGTTATTCAAACAAATTCGTGTAGGGAAAAATGGTAGAGAGTTTTATATGTACAAATTCCGATCGATGGTTTCCAATGCCGAAGAATTAAAAATGACACTTCTAGAGCAGAATGAGGCAACAGGACCTGTATTTAAAATGAAACATGATCCAAGGGTTACGAAAGTGGGACGATTTATTAGAAAAACAAGTATTGATGAATTACCACAATTATTGAATGTTTTAAAAGGGGAAATGAGTTTAGTAGGTCCAAGACCCCCACTACCTGATGAAGTTGCACAATATACAAGTTATGAAAACCAACGATTAAGTGTAACCCCTGGTTTAACTTGTTACTGGCAAGTGAGTGGAAGAAGTAATATTGGGTTTGATGAGTGGGTTGAGTTAGATTTAAAGTATATTAGAGAGAGAAGTTTTTTAGTAGATTGTAAATTAATATTAAAAACTGTCTTAGTATTATTCGGTTCAAAAGATGCTTATTAAAAGGTGGAAATCGCGATGGAATTAAATTCAAAGATATATGTAGCTGGACATAGAGGTTTAGTCGGTTCAGCGATTGTTAGAAAACTTGAGGAAAAAGGCTATAGAAATCTAGTTTTTAGAACAAGTAAAGAACTAGATTTAAGAGATAAGTTACAAGTTGACACTTTTTTTGAGAATGAAAAACCAGAGTATGTTTTTCTTGCGGCAGCAAAAGTTGGTGGAATTGTAGCAAACAATGATTATCCAGCAGATTTTATTCGAGATAATTTATTGATTCAAACGAATGTAATAGATGCTTCGTATCGTAATGGGATAAAAAAACTTCTATTTTTAGGTAGTACTTGTATTTACCCAAAATTTGCACCACAACCAATGAATGAAGATTCCTTATTAACTGGTGTACTAGAATCTACTAACGAACCATATGCAATAGCAAAGATTGCTGGTATTAAAATGTGTGAGTCATATAACCGACAATATGGTACGAATTATATTTCAGTTATGCCTACAAATTTATATGGTCCAAATGATAATTTTGATTTAGAAACTTCACATGTATTACCAGCGTTAATCCGCAAATTCCACGAAGCTAAAATTAATAATTCTCCTGCAGTTGAAGTTTGGGGAACTGGTACACCTAGAAGAGAGTTTTTATATTCAGATGACTTAGCAGATGCTGTCGTTTACTTAATGAATCACTATAATGGCAACCAATTTGTGAATGTTGGTGTTGGCGAAGATATATCAATTAAAGAAGTTGCAGAAAAACTAAAAGAAGTTGTTGGGTACCAAGGGGATATCGTATTTAATACTTCAAAGCCTGACGGGACACCAAGAAAATTAGTAGATGTAACGAAACTAAATGAGCTAGGTTGGAGAGCTTCTATTTCATTAGATGAAGGCCTCGAGAAAGCATATGATTGGTTTTTAAATAATGTAGAAAACGTTACAAACGTTGCGAATTAGTAGGAGGATATTATGAAAAAAGCATTAATTACAGGTGTAACTGGTCAAGACGGATCATATTTAGCTGAGTTTTTATTAGAGAAAGGTTACGAGGTTCATGGTATTATTCGTCGCAGCTCTTCTTATAATCAAGAAAGACTAGAAGACCTTCTTTCAGATGAAGAAGCAGAAGCTTTATTAAACAATACGAATTTTCACCTTCATTATGGTGATGTAACAGATGCGTTAAATATTACTCGCTTAGTTGGTGAAATCCAACCAGAGGAAATTTATAATTTAGCAGCACAATCACATGTACGAGTTTCATTTGATATGCCTAGTTATACATTAGATGTTGATGCAAAAGGGACATTAAATATTTTAGAAGCAGTTCGAATTTTGGGCTTAACTGAGAAAACAAAAGTATATCAAGCATCGACTTCTGAATTGTTTGGTAAAGTTCAAGAGGTGCCTCAAAAAGAAACAACACCGTTTTATCCACGTTCTCCATATGGGGTGGCTAAAATTTACGGATATTGGATTACGAAAAATTATCGCGAATCTTATAACATGTTTGCGGTAAATGGAATCCTATTCAATCACGAATCGGAACGTCGCGGTGAAACATTCGTAACACGTAAGATTACACTTGCTGCCGCACGAATTGCACAAGGGAAACAAAAAATATTACAACTAGGTAATTTAGATTCGCTACGTGATTGGGGTTACGCAAAGGATTATGTTGAATGTATGTGGTTAATTCTTCAACATGCAAAACCGGAGGATTTTGTTATTGCAACAGGTGAAATGCATACGGTAAGAGAGTTTGTAGAACTTGCATTTGGAAATGTTGGTATTGAATTAGAGTGGGTTGGCGAAGGTGTTGAGGAAAAAGGACTTAACAAAGGGACTGGTGAAGTAGTTGTTGAAGTGAATCCTAAATACTTCCGTCCAGCTGAAGTTGAGCAATTGTTAGGGGATCCTACAAAAGCAAGAACATTATTAGGTTGGAATCCAACTAAAACTTCATTTGAAGAACTTGTAAAAATTATGGTTAGTAATGACATGATTAAAGTTTCAAAGGAGGGTAATTTTAAGATATCTTTTGATTAATTGTTAAACTTATAAGCTAAATCTTCACTTATAGTTTTACAGTTTCTATTACTACTTAAATAATATTTGTTTAGATGACTGAGATTTATTTTAATTAGCACCTACTGCCTGAAACTTTAAAATTTAAGAAGTCAAAGTATGATTACAATAAATTAGAATTGTATATATAAGAGTGTCAGTATGGTGGATTCAAGTAGTTATAATACTCACTAATTAATAAGGGGTGAAATGATGGGAGGAAATATGAAATCTGATATTTTAGTGTCGAAAAATAGAGTAGCCTTCAAGCGTCAAGTTGACAAATCTAAAATTCCTACTTGCAATATCCTAGGTGTAAATATAGCAGCAGTAAATATGGAATGGTTACTGAGGTATTTGGAGGATCATGTAAAAAGTGAAAATGGTAACAAGCTTGCTGGTGATTATATTTGTGTTTCTAATGTTCATACGACTGTTACTGCTTACGATGATAAGATATACCGTGACATTCAAAATGGTGGGCTTTTAGCAATTCCAGATGGAGGACCACTAAGTTCTATCGGACGAAAGCGGGGATATATGAACATGAGTAGAACGACAGGACCGAGTTTGATGGAGGAATTATTTAAAGTTTCTGTGGTGAATGGGTACCGCCATTTTTTTTATGGATCTACAAAAGAGACATTAGAGAAACTCAACAATCATTTAACTATGGAATATCCAGGAATAAAAATTGCTGGAATGTATAGCCCTCCATTTCGCTCACTAGATCCGAAAGAAGATGAGGAAATTATAAAACAAATTAATAATACCAATCCAGATTTTATTTGGATTGGGCTAGGAGCCCCGAAACAGGAAAAATGGATGGCAAGCCATCAGGGCAAAATGAATGGTTTAATGATTGGTGTTGGTGCGGCTTTTGATTACTTAGCAGGTAACATCGCTAGGGCACCACAATGGATGCAGAAGAGAAACTTAGAATGGTTGTATCGACTTATCCAAGAGCCCAGAAGACTATTTAAGAGATATTTACATACAAATACAAAGTTTATCTGGTTGTCCATAGTGAGAGGGAAATGAGAATGAAAGCAGAATTACTAAAACATAAGATTTTAATTGTTCATAATTATTATCAGATACCTGGAGGAGAGGACACTGTCGTTGCAAACGAGAAGAAAATGTTGGAGTTGAACGGTCATGAAGTTGTTCTATATAGTCGGAACAATTCCGAATTAAAACGAATGGGGAAATTCCGAAAACTACTTTTACCCTTTACTACAGTATTTTCAATTAAGACATATAAAGAGGTTAAAAAGGTTATTAGACAGCAAAACATTGAGTTAGTTCATGTTCATAATACACTGAATTTGATTTCTCCATCAGTTTACTATGCAGCGTTTTCTTGTAAGGTGCCCGTTATTCAGACAATTCACAATTTTAGGTTACTATGTCCAAGTGCAACTTTTTACAGAGATGGGGTTATATGTGAAGAGTGTGTGTGCAAAGGTCTAAAAAGTGCTATTAAATATTCGTGTTATAGGGGAAGTAAAATTCAGACATTAGCTTGTGTGATAACCCTTAAGATTCATCGATTATTAGGTACTTATAGAAGGCTTAACTTTATCTGTCTTACTGAATTCAATAAAAGGAAATTATTAGAATTAAATAAAGGTAAAAAGCAAATTATTGATCCAGATAAGGTTTTTGTTAAACCTAATTTTGTAAATATTGATAGGAGAAAAATATGAGAAAATATTTAAAGATTCTTCTTGGATTATTTCGTTTATTAAAATATATAATTCTAAATTCCGGAAATTTAAAAATTCATGGATATAGATACTTCATTGGAAGTCAAGTGAAATTCTGGATCCATTCTGGTGGTACATGTGATTTAGGTACTAAATCATGGTTGTCAGAATTTTGTTTTTTTGAGGCTAACGCAGGAAAGATTAAGTTGGGACATAACAACTTTTTTAACTCTAACTGCAGGTTGGTATCAATGAATGAGATAGTAATTGGTGACAATAATCTTTTTGGGCCGAATGTTGTAATAGTAGATCATAAACATAATTACGAAGATCCTAATACCTTAATTTGTAACCAGGGAATTACTACATCTCCCATAAAAATAGGATCAGATAATTGGATTTGTTCTAATGTAGTAATAACAGATGGGGTGACAATTGCTGATCACATAGTAGTTGCATCTAACTCCGTCGTTAATAAAGATTTAGTGAAGCCAGGTGTGTATGCTGGAACACCGGCAAAATTAATTAAAGAAAGAAAGTTACAAAATGAGTAAAATAGATATAATTGTTCCAGTTTATAATGTAGAGAAAAGTCTTGATATTTGTATCGATAGTATTATTAATCAAACAATGAAGGATATTAATATAATACTTATAAATGATGGTTCTACTGATAATTCCGGAAAGATATGTGATTCCTACGCTAAGAAAGACCCTAGAATTACTGTTCTCCATATTCCCAATGGTGGGGTTTCAAATGCAAGAAATATTGGAATAGAGCATTCTAGTTCTAAGTATATTCAATTTGTTGATTCTGACGATTATATTGATAAGAATATGTGTTTAAGGTTGTATAATAATGCTGAAAAATATAATGCCGATGTCACAGCATGTGGATTTGTTTTTGAAACGAACAACGAAGTTGTAAAACGAGTTAGTTTTAACGGGATATTTAGAAACATAGAAGACTTTAAAAATGGGTTTGGCCCCTTCTATTTGTCTGGATATGCTCATGTTTTGTGGAATAAACTCTATAAACGACAATGTATTCATACTTTATTTAATACTTCCATATCCATTGGGGAAGATTTGCTATTCAATTTAGAAGTCTTTAAAAATATTAATTCAATTTGCTGTATTAAGGATATGCTTTATCACTACTCCTATATGAACAACATGGGTTTAACGAGAAAAAAATATAATAATCTTTTCACATTAAAAAAGTTTGAGTTTGAAAGTGTTGAATCCTTTGCATTTAATTATTTGAAATGTAACAATGAGACAACTAAATATTTAAATTCAATAATTTATCGTGATATATATACTATCTTAAAAAGTGAGTTTATTTCTGGAGATATTGAAAAGTGTATGTTGGAGTGGAAAAAGTATCTTAAAGAAAAAAGTAATAATAAAACCAGAGGGATTAAGTCAAATATGTTTCGTTTTTTAATACTTAAATTCCCACAGGCATTAAAGTTTTTAATAAAAAAAAAATGATTTGAAAATTTTTAACTTATAAAGATTGGGAATAGTATGAATAAAAAAATAAATTATAAACAGTTGTATTTATCTTTAAGATTAGTTATATGGTTACTTCCATTTTTTTCATATAGTTACTCTGACTTCAGTCCAGTTTTTAAGCAGCTCATTTTGTTTTCTAAAGTAGGGGTGACTATTTGGATAGTTTTTACATTTTTAATAATAGGTAGAAAAAATAATTTCAAGTTCGATAAATTTGATATAAGTATTTTCTTAATTGCTGGTACTATGATATTTTCTACTCTACTAAATAACGGAAATTTTGTAAGACTGTATAGTTATTTATTAAACATTTTGTTGCCATGTTTAATTGTTAGAATTTACTTACCTAAGTATACGAAGATTTTACTTAAAGTAACAAGTTTTGTTTTCAGTGTGATATTAATTATAAATTTAGCTTTAATGTTCATTTATCCAGCTGGAATATTTACGAGTCTTTCATTTACTGGATATGATGTAGTTAGATATAACTTTCTGGGGTTAGATAATCAGATTGCACCATACATCCTAGTAGGAATTACATTTTTATTGTTACACACGTATTACCAAAACAGGAAAATGGTTTTGAAGGCTTGGATTATTCTTCTCTTAATATTGTTAAATGCAATTCAGTTATGGTCAGGAACATTATTAATTGGTCTCTCCATTTTTTTGATAACTTTTATTTTCCTAAAATATATTAAGATATTGCGCAAACTATTTACACCGAAAGCAATACCTTTCTGGGGTCTAGCATTATTTATCGGAGTTTATTATTTACAAATACAGTATCTCTTTTCAAACCTAATAAATGGTGTTCTTGGTAAAGACCTTACCTTTGCTGGCCGGATATATATTTGGAGTGAAGCTTTGACAATGCTGAGGAATTCTCCGATTATTGGTTTAGGGATTCAGAATAATGATTCGTTAATTAAGTATTTAGTATATGGGGATTATAGAAATGCACATAACATGTTTTTACAAATGGGGTTAATGACTGGATTAATTGGATTAGTTGCATTTTGTGCTAATATTTTTTACTCATGTAGAAAATTGACGGCACATAAATCACATGTATTTAGCCTTTTATTATCCTCGGTGTTATTAGGATTCTGTACTATGTGGCTTACTGAATTTTACCCAAATCTGTTTCCATTGTACCTATTGTTAGCAGTCTCTAATAGTATAGGGCTATTAATAAATGAAGGGAAAAATCCTATTACAAGAAACTCAATAAATTGAAAGAGATCTACAAAATGCTTGACAAAATAAATTATATAATTTCAGGGTACTAATTTTTAAAATATTAAATTTCAATTAGAAGGAGATTAATAATATGAAAAAAGCAGGTATTATAACATTCCAAGGTTCAAATAACTGTGGTTCTTTGTTACAAGCATATGCATTACAACAGTATGTGAAAAATAAGTTTGGTATTGATAATGAAATTATTAATTTTTCAAATGCCAAACAAAAGGAGATGTATGCTGTTTTTAATAAGAATAATTCGATTAAAAAAATCATCAAAAACCTTATGTGTTTTCCATATCGTAATTTAATTAAGCGGCACTATAATGATTATGAAAAATTTATTTCCGAATATCTTTATTTGTCTTCAGAAAGTTTTGAAACATCTAGCGAAATGATTGGAATTGAAAAAAACTATTCAATGTTAATTGCGGGTAGTGATCAAATATGGAATATAAAATGCTATGACGCAGATGATGCGTATTTTTTAAACTTTGCACGTGATATAAAAAAAATAGCATATGCCCCTAGCTTAGGTGCTATGAGAATTAAAAAGTATGCAGATAATCCTGATGTCTATCGTAAGTATATAAATGACTTTGACTATTTATCTATTAGGGAGTCAAATGGGAAGAAGTGGGTTGAAGAGCTAGTAGATAGAGAGGTGCCAATACTTCCAGATCCCACTTTACTAATAAATAGGTCAGAATGGGATAAATTAATAGGGGAAAGAATTATATCTGGAGATTATATATTTTATTATGCTTTTCATTATCCAAGGGATATTAGTAAAGTATTAAAAAAACTATCAGCACAGATTGGTATGCCGATAATTATGATGGATGCAAAACCGTGGCTTATCAAAGGAGCAAAAATGTATGGTTTTCAAATGAGTCACAATAGTGGACCACTCACATTCTTAAACTTAATGAAATATGCAAATGTAGTAATTACTACTTCATTACACGGTTCAATATTCTCTGCGATATTTGAGAAGAATTTTTGGTATTTGAAGAGCTCAATATTTAACCCGGATGACGATAGAGCAGTATTTTTGTTGGGGCAATTGAATTTATTGGATAGACTGGTACCGGTTGCAGATCTTAATCGAGAAAATATTTTTCAGAAGCACGATTTCACAAAAACTAGGCAAAACATTATTAATATGCAAAGGGAAGCTGATGTCTTTTTAGAAGAAGCATTAAAATCATAGGAGGTATTTCGTGGGATTAAGACATGCATATTTAATTATGGCACATAATAATTTTGAAGTATTAGAGACCTTAATCAAATTGATTGATCACCCTAATAATGACATATATTTGCATATTGATGTAAAGTCATCTTATAGTATTGATAAACTGTATATTGAGCTTAAGTACTCAAAAGTATATGAAATTCCAAGAATGAGTGTCTGGTGGGCAGATTATACCCAAGTTGAATGTGAGATGAACCTCTTTTCTATAGCTTCAAAAGGTAATTATGATTATTACCATATGATGTCTGGATCTGATTTACCATTAAAAAATCAAACAGAAATTCAAAACTTTTTTATTGAGCATAACGGAAAAGAGTTTGTACAGTTTTATGGAGGACCTCTTGAAGATTATTTCCATACATTTGTTAGTAGGTATCATTTATTCCAAAAACCACTGGCTTGTGTAAGTAATAAAGGTTTAAAATTAATATTCACTTTCTTAAATAAACTATGTCTTCTAATTCAAAAAATATGTAGAGTTAATAGGTTAAAGCATGATAAGAACTTTCTTAAAAAAGGTTGTAATTGGGTAAGCGTGACTCATGATTTTGTTTTGTATCTCCTATCACAAAATGATTATATTGAAAGTAGGTTTAAGGGGTGTAAAAGTCCGGATGAATTTTTTTTACAAACCGTACTATTTAACTCTAGTTTTAGAAATAACTTGTTTAGATCTGAAATGATAGATGACTATTATGGGTGTTTAAGATACATTGATTGGAAGCGTGGAAATCCTTATATATATAGAATTACAGATTTTGATGAATTAATTAATTCGGGTTACCTATTTGCCAGAAAGTTTAGTTTTGAAAAGGACTCTGAAATTACGATGAAACTATATTCATATCTTAAAGGAAATTAAAATGAAAACGGAACAGAATTCTGTTAAAAATAATTTTATTTATAATACAATCTATCAATTATTTCTAATTATTATGCCGCTTTTAACAGCACCTTATATTTCTCGAGTAATGGGTTCAGAAGGTTTGGGGACATACTCATTTGTATATTCTATTGCTAATTATTTTGTGCTTTTTGCAATGCTAGGTATATCAAATTATGGAACTAGGATAGTTGCAATAAATAGGGATAATAAAACAAAACTTTCCAGAGCTTTTTCAGAGGTTTATTTTTTACAATTTCTAAATACAAGTATAATCGGAATAATCTATTTTACTTATGTTTATGTCTTTATTGAATTTGATCCTTTAATCTATTATATTCAGGGTATTCTTGTTATTAGTACATTACTTGACATAAATTGGTTATATTTTGGTCTCGAAGAGTTTAAACTAGTAACTATTAGAAATATAGTAATAAAGTGTTTGACATTTATATCTATATTTATATTTGTCCACTCACGGGAAGATTTATGGAAATATTCTTTGATAATGTCATTAGGTGTTTTAATTAGCCAACTAATATTATGGCACTATATTAAGGGGAAAATAAAATTATGTAAACCAAATTTTTCTGAGATAAAGAAACACATCAAGCCTATATTTATTTTATTTATACCAGTAATAGCATATAGCGTATATAAAATAATGGATAAAATTATGCTAGGGAGTATGTCAACAATGAATGAGGTTGGAGTGTATGATGCTGCACTTAATATTCTTAATATCCCAATGGGAATAGTAATTGCCCTTGGAACTGTTATGATGCCAAGAATAAGTAATCTAGTGTCTAAAAATGAAAAAGCTACAGAGTATAGATATTTAGAGATTTCCTTTCTAACCATTACGGCAATTGCATCTTCAATATCTTTCGGTTTAGCTTCCATCTCATTAGATCTTATGCCTCTGTATTTAGGTATGGAGTTTGAAAAAAGTGGGGAATTACTGATTATTTTGGCTCCAACTACTCTTTTTATAGCATGGTCAAGTATTATAAGAAATCAATATTTAATCCCTCATAAATGCGACAATATCTACATAATCTCAACGGTGGCAGGTGCTGTCCTTAACTTTTGTTTAAATTTATTGTTAATACCCATAATGCAATCTTATGGTGCGGCTATTGGTACATTGGTTGCGGAAGCAACAGTGCTGCTTATCCAACTATTCTTAACTAGAAAAATTGTTAATTTCACAAAAATGATATTCAAAAATTTTATCTTTCTTTTGTTTGGCTTAATAATGTTTGCAATTCTAACGCTTTTCATAAACGTTTATTCAGGAACAATTCTTGGTGTAGCGTTTCAAATTATAGTAGGAGCAACTATATATATAGTATTGTTTTTACTATATTGGAAATTATTAAACCCTTTAAAAAAGTGGGGAGTAAAATGATTATTTCTAAGATTGATGGTGGATTAGGTAATCAGCTCTTTCAATATGCATTTGGATATGCTACTGCTCGGAAATATAATATGAAACTAATGATAGAGAATCATGCATTACATTATAGAAACAGAGAGTTCATGTTACATAAATTTAGTATTTCTGCAGAAATACTAAATTTACCATTTGCGAAAAGAAATAGTAAAATATTGAAACTAATAGCTGCTTTACAGAGAAGAATAATTTTGTTGTATAAGTACAGGGTAAATTGGAATAAAGAAAAAAAAAGATTATTTTAGATGCAATAAAGATTATCAATTAATTACTAGGAAAAATCAATATTTTGTCGGTTTTTTTCAAAACCCTGATTATTTTAGTGAATATGTAGAAGAATTGCGAAATGAATTTATTATTTCGAAATTATATATTTCGGATTCTGCTACTGAAATAATAGAGAAGGTAAAGAAAGAGAATTCTGTAGCCATTCATATTAGGAAGGGAGATTATCCAGAAGAATGGTTAGTAAAACCTAAGTTTTATCATTTAGCTATCAAACAGATTCAAAGAAAATTTAAATATATAAAATTATATATATTTTGTGAGGACCTTGAGTATGCAAAGTGTACTTTAGGGGATGAATATGAGGCTGTTTTCGTTAGCGAAGTAGATAAATTTTCGGATTTAGAGGAATTTACAATTATGAGTTCCTGCAAACATCAAGTAACCAGCAATAGTACATTTTCTTGGTGGTCTGCTTATTTAAATAAACATCCAGAGAAAGTGGTAATTTCCCCAGAAACAAAGATATTTAAGAGAAGTTTTTACCCAAAAAAATGGATTGTTATTGATACCCTAAATATTTAATTATGTACCTGTTATTATTAAGAATACAAATAAAATTTGATATAAGGGATGAATTCTAAATGAAATTAAAGGTGAATGATTTAGTAAAAAATAAATATATAAAAAGACAAGACCGTAAAAATCAATTCATCTTTGTTGGCCGTTTGGATAAAACTAAAGGTATTGACAAATTATTATCTGCATGGCAATTGCTTTCCATAGAAGGTGAAGAAATACCAAAACTTATTGTCTGTGGTACGGGACCAGAGGAACAGTGGTGTAAGCAATTTGTATTAGAACATAATTTATCATCTGTAGTTAAGATATTGGGATTTGTAGAAAATAATAAATCTATTCAAATGATTGGTGAATCTATAGCATTAATTTTACCAACTCAGTGGTATGAGGGCTTTCCAATGACACTAGTTGAGGCATACGGATGTGGAACGCCTGTACTAGGTAGCAAAATTGGAAATGTAGGAAGTTTGGTAATTGATGGCATTACTGGGTATACATTCAATCAAATTTCAGATAATGCAATTGTAGAAGCTGTTAATAAATTGTTAAAAGTAAATGAAAGTGAATTGGATTTGTATAGAAGTACATATCAGTACTACATTGCTCATTATACAGCTAGAGAAAATTACAAAGTATTATGTAGTATCTATAATAAAATTAACTAATTAAAATGTGTTAAAGTGATTGGGAAGAAAACGGTTACCGCTTTTCAACTAGAAGTTATTTAAAATTGTAAATTTAATCTTAGAAGAAATATAGAGCAAAAAATTTTTTTATTAAATAGATAGAGTATAAAGTTTGGTGCTTACCCTTTTGGGAAATCGATGTTGCTATTCATTTAAGCATATTTCTTAAAAAAACTCTTAACAAATGAATATTAAACCTATTGTAAAAAACTAGTTTAACGTATATTAGATTCAATTTTTTCTATCTAAAGAGTGATAATAGTAGTTAAAAATATTATTAGGAGATGATTAAATGAGATTAGTACTATTATCAGGTGGTTCAGGTAAGCGTCTTTGGCCTATTTCGAATGATGCTCGGTCAAAGCAGTTTTTGAAGGTATTGGAAAATGAAAATAGCCAAATACAATCAATGGTTCAGCGAGTATGGGGACAGTTAAATCGAGTAGGATTAGCTGAAGAGACGGTGATTGCGACTAGTAAATCACAGGTAGATTCTATTCAAAATCAACTTGGTCAAAAAGTTAGTTTAGTAATGGAACCCAGCCGTCGTGATACATTTCCTGCAGTTGCCCTTGCTGCTTCTTATTTATATTCAGTTGATACTGCGGATTTAAATGAAACAGTTGCGATCCTTCCAGTTGATCCCTATGTGGAGGATACATTCTTCGAAAAAGTGAAGGAACTAGAAAGAATTCTTAATCAAAGCGGTGCGGAAATGGCATTAGTTGGGGTAAAACCTACATATCCATCATCAAAGTATGGTTACATCATCCCTACTGATGATAAATCGGATGAATTCTTTTCTGTAAGTCGTTTCCTAGAAAAGCCTTCTGAGGAAGAAGCTAAATTTCTAATTGAACAAGATGCTTTATGGAACTGTGGTGTATTTGCCTTTAAACTTAGTTTCATAATAAAGCTTCTGGAGGCAAGGGCTCTACCAACTCAATACGATGAGTTGATTAAAGTTTATGAAAAATTACCAAAGATTAGCTTTGATTATGAAGTGGTTGAAAAAACAAATAGTATTGTTGTATTGCCCTACGACGGATATTGGAAGGATTTAGGTACTTGGAGAACTTTAACGGAAGAGATGAGTACAAACCAAATAGGGAAGGGCATCATTACCGAAGATTGCCAAAATACACATCTGATTAATGAGTTAGATATTCCAGTCACGGTCTTAGGCGTGTCAGATGTCATTATTGCTGCTAGCCCAGATGGTATTTTGATTGCGGATAAAGAAAAAAGTCCACGTATTAAAGAAATAGTTGGAGAATTCGATAATAGGCCGATGTATGAAGAACGTCGTTGGGGCTGGTATCGCGTTTTAGATTATACGAAAACGGAAGAAGGTAATGAAGTATTAACAAAACGAATCGGTGTAAGAGCAGGAAAGAATTTAAGTTACCAATATCATTTCCATCGAAGCGAAGTTTGGAACATCATAAAGGGAGAAGGAATTTTTGTGCAAAATGATAAACTACATGTTGTTCGACCTGGTGATGTTCTTCAGATCCCTGTCGGGGACAAGCATGGTTTAAAAGCTGTCACGGATTTAGAAATGATTGAAGTTCAAACAGGAACACAATTGATAGAAGAGGATATTGTACGATTATTTATGTCTTGGGAAGAAGTAGAAGAGCATTGTTATGCCCTAGACAGATAATTATTTATTGATAGTATATGTTTATATTCATATCTATAGGGAGTAAAAAAGGTTTTTAGGTTTATCTTTTAATCCTTTTTTAGGATTGCTATCATTACTTAATTCTTATTATATAATAGAGCAGAAAATCAAAAGATATTGAATGAAAGAGGTTGTTTAAATGATTCTAGTTGTAGGTGGAGCAGGGTATATTGGAAGCCATCTAGTAAAAGAATTAGTAAAAAAGGAACTAGTTGTTGTTTTAGATAATCTCTCGACTGGTCATCAAGAAGCGGTTGATCAAAGAGCAATATTTGTACTAGGAGATTTAGGAAATGCGGAGGATTTAGAATTTGTTTTTTCTAAATACCCAATAAATGCTGTAATGCATTTTGCTGCAAATAGTTTAGTAGGGGAATCTGTTACCAATCCAAGGAAATACTATGAAAATAACGTTGCTGCTACTTTGACACTTTTAAATGCAATGCTTAAATACGATATAAAGAATTTTATTTTCTCTTCAACTGCTGCAACATATGGTATTCCGGAAGTAGATAATATCGATGAATTAGTTGTTACAAATCCAATTAATCCATATGGAAGATCTAAGCTTATGATTGAGCAAATTCTCGCAGATTATGCAAACGCTTATAACTTTAATTATGCTATACTAAGATATTTTAATGCTGCTGGTGCCTATGAAACTGCTGAAATCGGTGAAAGTCATGACCCTGAGACACATCTTATTCCAATCGTATTGCAACACTTAGCAGGAAATCGTGAAAAAGTTTCAATTTTTGGAACAGACTATGATACGCACGATGGTACTTGTATTCGTGATTATATTCATGTGACAGACATAGCGATTGCGCATATTATAGCCCTTACAGCTTTATTTGATGGTAAAAGTAAAAACGTAACATATAACCTCGGGAATGGGTTAGGCTATTCAGTTAAAGAGATTATTGAAACTTGTGAAAACGTAACGGGAATTAAAGCAAATATTGAAATCACCGATAGAAGAGCTGGTGATCCTGCATGTTTGGTTGCTTCTTCTAAGAAAATATTTGAAGAGCTTGGATGGAAGGCTGAAAGAAGTTTAGAACAAATAATTAAAAGTGCTTGGAAATGGCATCAAAATCAAAAATACTAATATTACGAATCTATATTTTTATTTTTGACTATATGAAGTGACAAAGCTGTTATATAAATTTTTATTAAGCTAGTTCACGTTTTGAGAAGGTGTGTCAGTGAAAACTTTAGCTTATTATATTTCTGATGGATACGGTCACGCACTTCCCGAAGTGTTGCTATTCTGAGGGAATTTTTAAATAATTTGAGGATATCCAAGTAATTATTTCTCATAGTTATGCACTATTATTTATTCAAAAATCTCTAGTGAATGAAGTTAGGGTTACCTATCTTATAATACAGACAGATTTAGGATATTACTTAAAGAAAAATTCATTAGAGCCAGATGTACAAAAGATTAATGAAAATTACGTTGAATATACTAAAAAAATTGATAAATTAGTAGAAGAAGAGACATCTTTTTGCAGACAAAATCATGTCGATCTTATATTTCTGATAGTGCCATTTCTATTTAAAATAGCGAGGAAATTAAGGATTCGTTCGATTTCTATATCAAATTTTACCTGGTACACTGCTAATAAACGATTGATTCCAAAAGTAAAGTTAGAAATATTAAAGGAGTACTATTCGAATATAGATTAATTTTTCCTACTCGCAACAAGCAACGAACCTAATTGGGCGCTTTTTGAAGAAAAAAGGTATGATTTTGTATCACGTAAGTATGACAAAAGAATAGTTAAATCGATAAAAAAATAGATCCATCAGGGCATAGAACAATTGTTTAAAACTAAACATTGTAATACAAAAGAGAATGTATTGAAATTTGTTTTAGCAGATGATTCATGGATTACCGTGCGTCCTTCCGGTACCGAACCGAAATGTAAGTATTATTTTGGCGTTGTTGCGGATACAAATGAAATGGCTGAAGAACGTCTAGCTAACTTAAAAGGTGCGATTTTGTAATGTAAAGTTAAAACCCTCTTAAGTGGAGGGTTATTTATTTTTTGAAGTAGTTATGTTTATTATTAGTAGAGCATAAAATAAAGATAATATATTTAATATGGTGATATGTCATTAGAAATAAATTTTTTTAAAAAGCTATGTGTCTTTAATTCGTATAAGGTATTGAAATAATTTTTGTAAGCGTTACCAATCCTTAATTTGAAAGGAATGATAACTGTGGAAAATCGATTCTTTTTTGGACTATTTAATGGAACGATGTTAAGTATCCTGTTGTGGACCTCTTTCTATGGTTGGTTATGTCTTATTTTAAATTATTAAATGTTATAAAATTTTTACTTTAGATCGTAAAGAATTGATTCTGTCGAAAGTGACATTCACTTCTTTTTTAATACTAAGCGCATGAATTAAAAGAGCATTATAAATAATCGGTAATAATTGTAGTTTACTCCATAGCACTCGTATTTATGTTTACAATGAATGTAGATAATTATTATTTGGAGTTATCAAAATGTATTCTATTAAGGAATTTTTGAAATGACATATATTTTAGAAAATGGAAAACTAACGATTTCGCAAAAGTATAAAAATATTGGTGAAAAACCAATGCCGTTTTATGCGGGATTCCACCTGTATTTTGCAAGATAAAAGTGCAGAGAATTGCAATGAAAAATACAGAGTGTTGCCACCCAATATTTTTACTATCCTCTCGACAATGCGTTGGCTAAACGAAAGCTCTGACCCGTATATGAAATGATATGGGCATGGTGGATCAAGCGATCCACTAGAGCTGCCGTTAAACGTGAATCTGAGAAAATACGATTCCACTGACTGAATTCTAAATTAGACGTAATAATTAAACTTTTTTGTTCGTAACACTCTGATATAATTTGAAACAATAATTCTGCTCCTTCTTTCCCAAAAGGAAGATAGCCCATTTCATCTAAAATCATCAAATCCACTTTCTCTAACTTACTACGAAACTGCTTTAATTTTCCCATCACAAGTGCTTGCTCTAATTCTTCAACTAAATGTGATACTCGATAAAAACGTACCTCATAACCTTGCTCACAGGCTCTTCTACCAAGCGCTGAAGCTAAATGAGTTTTTCCCGTGCCAGGCGCTCCTACTAAAATTAAATTCTCATTTCTTCTAATGAAATCTAGCTTCATTAATTCTTCTTTTGTTAAATGCTTGGGTAAGCTGATATCTTTATGCCATTCATACGTTTCCAATGTTTTTGTATCGATGAATCGCGCTTGCTTCAAGTTTCTTGCTATTTTGGCTTGTTCACGACCCTTTTGTTCTTTTAATAAAAGTTGATAAATAAATTCTTCTGGCGTTGTGAATGGAACATCATCTATTGCTTCGGCTATATGGGCAAGTCGAAGCTGTTTACACAATTCAAGAATGGCTTCATTCATGCGTTGTTACCCCCGTTCCCTTAGGAGATACTGCATCATAGTCTGTCCAATTGACACCGTAAGGATGTTCCTGTTCTTCAATATTTTTCGCAATGTAATCATAAAAATTCTGGTCAATTTCTTTCATATCATGGTTTACCAGAAGCGTAATCAATTGATTAATACGCTGTTTTCTTAACGCAAGGGAGGGGACTGTTAAATATTCTTTTATACGTGTTGGTAAATATGGTGTATAACGTGAATATCCGATTACACGTGGCTTTTTCAACCAATCTTTTAAAATATCTTTCCATGGTATAAAACGCCGTTTTTTCATATAAGGTCTTGCATCCGTTAATAAAATTTCACCGTCATTTGTAATAACTTTAAATTTATCCCAATAGGTGATGCAATATAGCTGCACATAGTTACGCGCTCTTGGGACATGAATGAAGTGTTGATCCAATTTGAATTCATTATACTTGTTAAATTTAATCGCAAACTGCTTAAAAACAGGATAAGGTTTTTCAGGTAATTTTAATAATTGCTTCTGCTCCCGTATCCATAAATCCTCAATCAGTTCTACTTTTTTATAATGTAGCCTTTGACGGTCCTTCTTTAACTGTTGTTCTAGTTTCTCACCTAAATCTTCTAAGTCTTTAATAACTGGTGGGGTGCTAAAGAAGTTATAGCGAACATACCCAGCCTTTCGTTCGACATGACCTTTTTCATTACCACTTTCAGGATTACAAACTTGAACCTGGAAGCCATAGTAATTTTGGAAATGACGAAAAGCTTCCGTTAACTCTGCTTCCGAATCTCCTTTTCTTACTTTTTTCACCGCAGGTGTTAAATTATCAATTCTAAGACTGATTGGTACACCGCCAGCTTGCTTAAACAGTTGTTGTAATCCACTTAAAAAACATTCTAGATTTTCTCCAGGCATTGGTACTGCGAATCCAGTATTACTTGCTGGGAAGGACATAACTAATGCATGGACATCCATGATTTCTCCATCTTGAACAGCCTCCATAGTTCCAAAATCCAACTGTGCTTCACCTTCGGGATGATTTAATCTTTCATGACCTTTACTCAATTCATCATCTTCTGCTGAGCGCCATTCTTGAATGTAATTACACACTGTGCGATAGGATCCCTCAAAGCCCATCGATTGTAAATCTTCGTACATTTTCTTATTTGTCCGACGTAACTTTTTTTTCACTTTTAAATCTTCTTCAAGCAAATCACTAACGATTTCTCCCCATTTTTCTTCATACATCATACCTTTTTTGATATACAGTTTTTCTTGAGGTAGTTGCTCCCCATCACCATACTTTTTGGCGGTACGCCAATTTACTTTCATAGCAGTTGCCACTGCAGAGATAGATAATCCTTTTTCGTTTCGTAATGTTTTGATACAATTAACTTCAGACATTGCTAGCATCCTTTCATTCCTCCACTGGTAAAATTCGACACTTTAACAGTAGAGCGACTTGGGGTGACTGGCAAGTCTATTTTTTTTTGCACTAAAAAAGTGCTAGACTCTGTACAAATTCTTTGCACATGTCTGCACTTCTATTTTGCAATAAACAAGTGGGCTTCAATATTAATCGATATCTATAAAGCTGCGTTAAAGTATAAATATCACCAAGACTGATTATAAATGGGTTAAGGTAAATTTGCTTACTTTAACCTTTTAGTTAGTGGTGGTGATTCTAAATTGTTTAAAGAGAATAATTTTTTAGTTGGCTTGAGATGGGGACTTATCATTTGTCTTCCAATTTGGATAATTGTAATCATAGTCTACATTATCATTAAACATTAGCGGAAATTGTACGTTAATTATTATTTCATTTAGTTTGATAATATTTGAAATAACTACCACTAAATAAATATCTATGAATAACGCACACCGGATGCACAACAATTCTGACAATTAAATACGATTTCAGAAGGTGGGGAGGGCTTTGCATAGCTTCGGCTGTGTAGGGCTTTTTTTCTTGAGTAATATGATTGTGTTTGTACTGGGTGTATTAACAATGTATCGAAATAAGATCTTTTACAAAGTGTATAAAACATTTTACTGTCAACTGTTCAGCTTGTTTTATAGTACATTTCGCTTATTATGAAAAGCACCCTTTGCTACACTATTATGGTATGAAAAGAGAGATTTCCTTCACTGAATTTATTACGATCGCATATTGAAGGAAAATACCTTGTTTGACAGGTCCAGTTGCTAATAATAAAAATTCCAAGGAACTGTTAAATATTTCAAACAGATTATATAATATATGTAATAATGCTTTTTAAAGAGAGGCCACAAAATGAGTTTTGAGAAGGTAATGAGCTCCATGTTGGATTCTATGCAAAGAGATAAGAGTTTTAATAATTTAACTCCTACTTTAGAACGATTATTGATACACTGGCAAGATCCGCTACGATTAATTATTATGGGAGAGTTTAATGCTGGTAAATCGACATTAATAAATACATTATTACGTGATGAAGTTATAGCTAGTGGAATCGTACCTACTACTGCCATTGGCACATATATACGTTATTCAGAAGAAAAATACATAGAAGTTGTATATCAAAATGGTCTAGTTGAACGTAAATCGATTGAAGAGATGGAGAAACTTACTTCTGAAAGAAATATAGAAGGTAAACAACAAAGGGAAATAATGCATCATATTAATCTATATTTTCCTAATCCTATATTAAAAAATATTGTTTTAATTGATACTCCTGGCTTAGATGCTCTACATGTTCAACATCATCTCCAAGCATTTGATGCCTATGGAGAAGCGGATGATAGTATGTGGATTTTTAAGTTTGGATCTGTAGGGAAAAATAGTGAGGTCTCCGTATTAAAAAAACTGGAAGATCAAGGACTACGTCCAATTGGCGTAGTGAACATGATTGACCAATCTGAAGTTGATGATATTCAACCGTACATAAATTATGAATTTGAAAAATTAAATGAACGTGTTCGAAAATTAATTGGTGTTTCAGCAATAGAAGCAAAGGAAGCATATGAAACGAATGACCAAGAGTTACTAGAAATAAGTGGTTTTCCACAATTTATAACCATAATTGATGAGATAAAAAATGACAAAGATTTACGGAAGAAAAAAAGATTTGACCAAAGTTTCTTAAATTTTTGGGTTCAGTTAAATGACACGTTTTACGAATTATTGAACTCTGATAGATATATGAACAGTATGCAAAAAATTAAGAGTAATCTTTTAGACCTTAAAAAAGAGAATGAAATTATATTCAAGCGTTTTTCAGAAGAAAAAAGTAAAATGATTAGAAATAATCAACAAATCTTGTATAACATATCTAACACTGTACACTTAAATGATTGGGCAATAAGTAATGATTTTAAAGATTTAATTATAGCAATTCCAGAATTAAAAGAGTGGAAAGAGTTTAAAGAATTACATAGTGACTTGTTAAAAGATTATGATTATTTAAAGCGTGATGTAAGCGAATTTAAAAATAAAATAACAGAAGAATTGGGAGATAGGATTGGATACCTAAAAGTATTGTCAACAAAAAAGAACATTTTAGGAAAATTTAGAACCCAACAAATCAACCTATTGAATAAAGAGAGAGAAATAAATAAACAAATTAAAATAATAAACGGAATATATGGACATTTAGTAAAAGAAAAAAACTTCGTGCAAGAGAAACTAACAAACTATTATAAAGCATTGTTTGAAAAAAACGAATCTACCGTTATGATGATAATAGATAGTGAAAGGAACAAGCTAATCAAAGTAAATTTATTATCAAAGAGATTATTAATGAATCAAATTCGGCAATGGGAATTTTTATCCAATTTAAGAGAACAAATGATTAGCGTTAGTCAATTTGTACAACAGGCATCAACTAAAGGAGTACTTCTAAAAGAATTACCACACATGAAAGTAGAAGCATGGGTAGAAAACGAAATCAATTCTTTAAATGAAGCATTAAAAAAATTACCTAGTAACACTTCTTTAAATTATCATTTTAAAGTCAACTTAAAGCTTCCTATTAAGTTAAATAGTGTAAATGAAGTCCCAAGTTATTTTTTACGTAATATTCGGCCACTTGTTGGTGCTTTCGCTGTAGCATTAGTAACTTTAGCGTTCATATTATATCAAAGTTCCAATTAGTCTGTCGCAAAAGCGGGAAGTGAAATGATAGCAAAGTGTAACGGACGAGAATCTATAGGTTATATCGATAAAAATGCAAAAAACAGAAATCACTTGTTTCGATGTGATTTCTGTTTTTTAGTTAATTCTCAGGTGACCCTGTTCTACTTCCCTCTCCCTATTCGTAGTTATCTAGATATATTCTAGCTGTTCTTTATATTCGATTAGTTTATTTACAGCACCTTTTGTTAGAATTAAGTCAGGATAATCTTCTTCGTCGACATATTGTAAAAGAATCTAGAGTTTTTTTAAATAACAAATATGTTTCATATTTACGTTTATTTTCATTACTTATCGCAATTTTATACATAATTCTATGTTTATCTTTCCCCAACTCGATAATCAAGGGCTTTTCCATTCTTTTTAGTTGTATGAATTTAGAATTTATACGTTTATAAATAGGGCCTTCTTGAAACACAAAAATTGACTTGCACTTAATCTGTTTACACCATTTGTAAAAGTGAATAGGTAAGTTACTAGTCCGATAAAATGACTAAGCTTTAATAATGCAATTATCGTCTCTATAAAATAGTTGAGTTCTATACTCATACAGAATTCTATTCCAATAGCAAAAGACGTCGTTTTTGAATCCACATTCTTTGAGTATGCATGGTCTTGAATTGTACTCTACGTTGATATTTTGTATTAGGATAAAAAATAATACTGTAATGATCTCTATATACTAGTGAATGTTTTATATGTTACTAGATTATCTTGAGATTCGTAGGAGTTATAAATTAACACCCTAAAAGTTTTCTAAGAAACCTTAGGGGTGTACTACATGTGTAGTTTTGTTTATTTGTATGTTCTACAAACTTTTAACTAAGCTATCCGGAATACTTGAAAGATATATTATTGATTATGCGAAAGGCAAATAGCGTTAGGGCATGAGTTCTGAATTGAATTGAACTCATGCTTTTTTTATATAATGATAAACTCATTTTGAAAATTAAAAGAACTGTTAAATATTACAAACTGATTATATAATAGATTTAATACTATATTTGGAAGAGAGGTTGCTTGATGAGTTTTGATAGGGTAATGAATTCGATGCTAGATTCTATGCGAATAGATAGAAGCTTACATAAATTAGTACCTTCTCTTGAACGATTATTGGTACATTGGCGTGATCCGTTACGTTTAATCATAATGGGGGAGTTTAATGCTGGTAAGTCGACATTAATTAATACTTTGCTACGTGATGATATTATTGCGAGTGGAATTGTCCCTACTACAGCGATTGCAACTTATATTCGTTTTGCAAAAGAAAAATACATAGAAGTTGTTTATGAAGATGGCAAAGTTGAACGAAAAACGATACAGGAGATGGAGAAACTTTCTTCTGAAAGAAATGCGGAAGGTAATAACCTGCACCGGGTGCACAAACAATTCTGACAATTCACTGTAATTTCATAAGGTGAGAAGGCTCTGCATAGCTTCGGCTGTGTAGAGCTTTTTTTAGAAATAGAACGTATACAAGTGCAGTATCGATTTATCGAAATTACTTTATTGAAGTGTTTTAATAAGTGTGTAAAGTATTTCTATAGCGTTCACCGGGTGCACAAACAATTCAGACAATTCACTAGAATTTCATAAAGTGGGAAGGTTCTTTGTTTTCTTTGTGTTTTCTACTAATAGGGTTATATCCTTTAGTAAAAATGATACATATTATCGAATGCAACTCACAGCACAAGTATTTTGCGTTTCAAAGTAGCTGCATTTCATGGAGTTACAATTAAATGATTTGAATAGTATGTGCAAAAAGTAGCGTATAGAGGGACGAGGGGACAGGCACATGGGGTGCTTTTTCAAAAGGAGGAAGAGGGATAGGCAATGAATAGGCGGAAAATTTCCCCCTAATTAGTAAAAAGCCCAAAAATTCCTCTAAATAGAAGGAAAATTCCGCTTATTAACTTAAAAAAAGCGGAAAATCTCCTCTTATATTACCTAAAATAGTCCTAATTCCATAGATAACGGAAAATTTTCCGTCTATTTTTCTATTACACGTTACTCATGTACTATTGGGCAAAAGAACAGGTACCTCGTCCCACCAATTTTTACTTATGTTAGAACCGCAGGGGAAAGTGTACTGGAATGGTTTTTGATCTGGGTGGAAGGTATCAATGGAAGCGCTAAAGTGGGTGACTTGATTTTCATGCAGCTGAAATTTTTGTAGCTGGACATGATGTCTTAACGTAGGAACCAGTCGATCTGAATAATTCTTTGTACTTTATTAAGTAAGAATATTGCGCTTCATATTGGTTTGGTTACTCATGAAACAGGATTTGAAAGGGCCATGTTCGCTGCAGGAAATTGGTTTCTAGATTAATAAAAGAAATTCTACCTAATGAAATAGAGCAAGAAGGGAAATGTTATCTGGATTTCCCTTTTTTCGTTGACATTTTTGTTTTATTCCTCCTCGTGTAGTTCTCATATGGATTCCTCTTCCTTTTCTCACCATACATAATCTTACTTTAGGTATTTTGACCTAAATGAAGCTCCAAATTCTTAAAATTTTTTTGTTGTTGAATATCCAGTATATAACATTTCATATAGTGGGAAAAAGGTTAGCCGACAATGGTCACGCGTTCTTTTTATTGAATTTATATTTCATATAAGCTGACGTTGCTTAGAGTTGAAAAGTATGGAATAGAAGATAAGGAAAGATTTCCAGGAAAATAGGGTAGTAATTTTGAAACCGCTTTCTCTTAAGAGGTTTTTAGGTTTTTTGCATTTAACTATAGATGAAACACATGTGAAGGGAGATGAAGGATACACCGATTTATGTTGGAGAACTAGGCAAATGTAAGTCTTAGATTGTATAACAGAAGAGGAGGGTTTTTTTATGACAGCTTTCTGGGCAGAATTAATTGGTACGGCAATTTTGATATTATTTGGTACAGGAGTTTGTGCAGGTGTAAATTTAAACAAGACACTTTCAAACGGGAGTGGCTGGATTGTTATCGCTTTCGGGTGGGGGTTTGCAGTAGCGGTTGGTGCTTATTCGGTTGGTCAATTTAGTGGAGCGCATCTAAATCCTGCTTTGTCTATTGCTCTAGCATTTACGGGTGATTTACCTTGGAATGAGGTCCCTATTTACATTTCTGGCCAAGTCATCGGTGCTGTGATTGGTGCTCTATTAACCTATCTACATTATTTACCTCATTGGAGATTAACAGACGATAATGGAGCAAAATTGGGAACGTTTGCAACAGGCCCTGCCATTCCTTATACATTTGCTAACATCATCAGTGAGATGATTGGAACATTTGCTCTTGTGTTAGGAATTCTCGCTATTGGAGCAAATACATTTGCAGAAGGGTTAAATCCACTTATAGTCGGTTTCCTAATTGTTGCAATTGGTTTAAGTTTAGGGGGCACAACGGGATATGCGATTAACCCAGCTCGTGACTTCGGTCCAAGATTAATCCATGCCCTTCTACCGATACCAGGAAAGGGAAGTTCTAATTGGGGCTATGCTTGGATTCCAATCGTAGGACCAATACTTGGAGGTAGTCTTGGCGGCTTGTTTTATAAAGCGGCATTCCTAGGAGAGCTAACAGCTAGTCTATGGTATGTAATTGGGGCAATTGTCATTGTTCTTGCAGTAGCTTACTTTGTTGGTAAGAAACCAAATGAACCAATCAATCAAGGTGTTTAAACGATTGATGTTTAATATGAATGAAGGAGAGTTTTGAAATGGAAAAATATATTTTATCGTTAGATCAAGGTACAACTAGCTCCCGAGCGATTCTTTTTAACAAAAAAGGAGAAATCGTCCATGTAGCACAACGTGAGTTTTCACAATTATTTCCAAATCCAGGTTGGGTTGAGCATAATGCAAATGAGATTTTGGGCTCCGTTCTAGCCTGTATGGCTACATGTTTGGCAGAAGCCAATGTAAAGCCCGAGCAGATAGCGGGAATTGGGATAACCAACCAACGTGAAACGACTGTTGTCTGGGATAAAGAAACGGGAGTTCCCGTGTATAATGCAATTGTTTGGCAATCCCGCCAAACAGCTGAAATATGTGAGGAATTAAAATCAAAAGGCTATAATCAATTATTTAAAGATAAAACAGGATTATTAATTGATGCTTATTTTTCAGGAACAAAAGTGAAATGGATTCTTGATCATGTAGAAGGTGTAAGGGAAAGGGCAGAACGTGGAGAGTTATTATTTGGTACAATTGATACTTGGTTGATATGGAAACTTACTGATGGAAAAGCCCATGTAACTGACTATTCCAACGCATCTAGAACATTAATGTACAATATTCATGATCTCAAATGGGATGAAGAACTACTAGAGATTCTTACTGTTCCTGCTTCGATGCTTCCTGAAGTTCGTCCGTCATCGGAAATTTATGGGGAAACGGTAGACCATCATTTCTTTGGTTGTAATGTTCCGATTGCTGGGGTAGCAGGTGACCAACAAGCGGCATTATTCGGCCAGGCATGCTATGAAACGGGAATGGCGAAAAATACTTATGGAACCGGTTGCTTTATGTTAATGAATACCGGTGAACAAGCAGTAAAATCTGAGCATGGGTTATTAACAACGATTGCGTGGGGCCTTAATGGAAAAGTGGAATACGCATTAGAAGGAAGTATCTTTGTTGCTGGGTCAGCTATTCAATGGCTTCGTGACGGACTTCGTATGCTTAACCAGTCTTCTGACAGCGAGGAATATGCTAGTCGTGTAAATTCTACGGATGGTGTATATGTGGTACCGGCTTTTGTTGGATTAGGAACACCTTATTGGGATAGTGATGTACGCGGTGCAGTTTTTGGTTTAACTCGTGGAACATCGAAAGAACATTTTATACGTGCAACATTAGAATCTCTAGCTTATCAAACGAAGGATGTATTAGCTTCAATGGAGGCGGATTCAGGTATTTCACTAAAATCGTTGCGTGTAGATGGTGGAGCGGTGGCTAATAACTTCCTCATGCAATTTCAAAGCGATTTGTTAAATGTCCCAGTTGAACGTCCGGAAGTTTCAGAGACAACCGCATTAGGAGCAGCTTATTTAGCAGGGTTAGCAGTCGGCTATTGGGAAAGTCAAGAAGAAATTGCGACTCAATGGAATATGGACAAAGCTTTTACACCTGCTATGAGTGAAGAGAATAGAGGTAAACTTTATGCAGGTTGGAAAAAAGCGATCAATGCTACTATGGCATTTAAGTAATAGAAATCTATCTAACAAATTAGTATAAATTAGTAGTTCGGTGAGAGAAACTGAGAGACCACAGCAAAGCAATGGATTTGAACATTGTGTTTGTTTTGGTCTTTTTTTAAAGGAGTTCATCATAGTGGAAATGTTGAAATTTTCAAGTGTAAATAAAAAGAAATTGCTACAGGAAATGGCTTCAGAAACGTTTGATGTCCTAATTATAGGCGGTGGAATAACAGGTTGTGGAATTGCGTTAGATGCAGTAACAAGGGGATTGACAACCGCATTAGTAGAAATGCAGGATTTTGCAGCAGGGACATCGAGCCGGTCCACAAAGCTTGTTCATGGGGGACTGCGATATTTAAAACAATTGGAAGTAGGAATGGTAGCGGAAATAGGAAAAGAGCGTGCGATCGTTTATGAAAATGGTCCACATGTAACCACACCTGAGTGGATGCTTCTACCCCTCTATAAGGGTGGGACTTTTAGTAAATTTACTCTATCTATCGGTCTAAGATTTTATGACTTTTTAGCAGCGGTAAAAAAAGAGGAACAAAGAAAAATGCTTTCTCCAGATGAAGTCATTCAGAAGGTACCGCTAATTAAAAAAGACGGATTAAAAGGTGGAGGATATTATGTGGAATATCGGACCGATGACGCTCGTTTAACAATCGAAGTAATAAAAGAAGCCGTTTCACAAGGTGCTAAAGCAGTAAACTATACAAAGGTCATCGAGCTTCTTTATGAAGAAGGAAAAGTAATCGGTGCTAAAGTAGAAAATCAATTAAATGGTGATCTTTATAACATTTACGCGAAAAAAGTCATTAATGCTACCGGGCCTTGGGTAGATGTCCTTCGTGATAAGGACGATTCATTGACTGGAAAAAAGCTGCGGCTTACAAAAGGAGTCCATTTAGTAATTGATGAAAAGCGATTACCGTTAAAACAGGCTCTCTACTTTGATGCGCCAGATGGTCGTATGATATTTGCGATTCCAAGAGAAGGGAAAACGTATGTAGGAACGACAGACACCTTTTATGATATCGATCCCATTCAACCTAAGATGACCGCCAAAGATCGAGATTACATTATAAAATCAATAAATGATTTGTTTCCTCAAGTGGAAATTAAGACGGAAGATATCGAATCCAGCTGGGCAGGGGTAAGACCTCTTATTTATGAGGAGGGCAAGGATCCTTCTGAAATTTCCCGTAAAGATGAAATTTGGGTATCCAAATCCGGGCTCGTTACAATTGCAGGAGGGAAGCTAACTGGGTATAGAAAAATGGCGAAAATGGTAGTCGACCTGATTGCAAAACAGTTTCAAAGTGAGGAAGGGCGCCATATAAAAGCATGTCAAACAAAAACTTTACCCATCTCTGGGGGAGATGTAGGTGGTTCGAGTAAGTTTGCTTCATTCAAAGAGGAAAAGATCACAATGGCTGAATCAAGAGGATTGTCAAAAGAATCCTATAAAAAATTGGCGCAGCGGTACGGTTCCAATATAAATCGAATCTTTGAGATTGCAAAAACATATGATTCCAGTAACCAATATGGATTGCCATTAGAGATTTATGTTCAAATTGTTTATGCCTTAGAAGGTGAAATGACAGCAAAGCCAGTGGACTTTTTTATCCGCAGGACTGGAGCATTATTCTTCAATATTCAATGGGTACATGAATGGAAAAGAGCCATTATCGATTTGATGGCAGATACTCTTCAATGGACAATGGAAGAGAAAAACCAATACGAAGAAGAATTAGAAGCTGAATTGGAGGATGCAGTTCATCCAAATGGAACGATCTAGGATTAGAAATCTGGTAAAAGAAATTAGTTAAGATAAACGCTAGTCTGTAAAACTCTCTTTGTTGCTCTTTATGAAGGATTGGGAAAAACTAGTGGAAATTGGGGGGATTTGCTAATTATAAAGAAAAGATTAGTAGACTTTTAGTTTGGCTGTTTCTTGCAAATCATTCATTTTGTAAACCAATTTTAGGGGGTAAGGACATGAAAAAGTTAATTAATAATCCTGAACAAGTCGTTCAAGAAATGTTATCTGGGTTTGTTTTAGCTCATCCTCAATATGTTAGACAACTGCCAAATACATCTGTCATCGTTCGAGCGGACGCACCGGTTCAAGGAAAAGTTGGACTAGTAAGCGGTGGTGGAAGTGGGCATGAACCTTCTCATGGAGGGTTTGTTGGAAAAGGTATGTTGGATGCAGCGGTTGCCGGTGAAGTTTTCACATCACCAACTCCAGATCAAGTATTTGAAGCGATTAAGGCTGTTGATAGTGGAAAAGGTGTTTTACTCATCATTAAGAATTATACAGGCGATTGTATGAATTTTGAAATGGCCGCAGAACTAGCTGAAATGGAAGGGATTAAGGTTGCAAAAGTCATTGTGAATGATGATGTAGCTGTGGAGGATTCGACCTATACAACCGGAAGGCGCGGTATTGCAGGGACTGTATTTGTTCATAAAATTGCTGGCGCAATGGCAGAAAAAGGGGCATCCCTTGAAGAAGTAGAGGCAGTAGCAAATAAAGTGATCCAAAACGTTCGTTCAATGGGTATGGCACTTACACTTTGTACGATCCCATCTGCCGGGAAACCAGGATTTTCAATCGGAGAAAATGAAATGGAAATTGGCATGGGCATCCACGGAGAGCCTGGAATCGAACGAACAGAAATTCTTCCTGCCAACGAGGTAGCCGAAATTTTACTTTCCAAGGTGTTAGAAGACATCAAACTTGAGGAAAACAGTAGAGTAGCTGTAATGATTAATGGGCTTGGTTCAACTCCATTAATGGAATTGTATATTGTGAATCATAAAGTGGCTCAAATGTTAAAAGATCAACATATAGAAGTCTATGAAACATTTGTTGGTGAGTTTATGACCTCGATCGAGATGGCTGGTTGTTCAATTTCTGTATTGAAATTGGATGATGAACTTATCGAACTTTTGGATGCTGAAGCTCTTACACCTGCTTTCCGAAAATAGCAATGGAAGGAGAGAATCTCATGAAAGTAGGCATAACAGAAATAAAATTATGGCTGCAAAATTTAAATAATAAGCTACAACAGGAAAAGGAGTATTTAACGGACTTGGATCAAGCAATTGGGGATGGTGATCATGGCCTCAATATGGCTAGAGGATTTAAAGAGGTTTCCATTAAAATTGAAAATACCAATTATGAGACGCTTGGCGAATTGTTTAAAGATACAGGGATGACTCTTCTAACAAAGGTAGGTGGTGCATCAGGTCCTCTATACGGAACGACATTTCTAAAAGCGGCTGCTTCTATAGGAAATAAATCGTCTATTACTTTACCCGATTTATCTGTTGCATTAGAAGCGGCTTTGGATGGGGTGAAGGCAAGAGGTAAAGCGAATGTTTTGGACAAAACCATGATCGATGTATGGGAGCCAGTCGTTTCCTATATAAAACATAATCTTGAAAACGTTAACTGGGATGAAGTCATTCGTTTATCAAATGAAAAAATGGAAGCGACGAAGGAATTGGAAGCGAAAAAAGGCCGTGCCGCTTATTTAGGAAAACGCTCTATTGGCCATATTGACCCAGGTGCAGCATCGTCAAACTTTCTTTTTGTAGAACTAGCAAATGTTCTTAAAGGAGTTAGCACCGAATGAGTTATGTAGGGATTGTATTACTTTCGCATAGTCACGATCTAGTTAAAGGTTTAGAAGTATTGCTCAAACAAATCCAGCCTGATGTTCCACTTGCTGTTGCAGGTGGAACCGAGACTGGGGAGATTGGCACAGATGTATTCCGAATAAGTAAGGCCATTGAATCCGTTATGAATCCAAATGGGGTTGTGATTTTATTCGATTTAGGAAGCGCTCTTATCAATGCAGAAATGGCAATCGAGATGTTAGAAGATAACAAGAATATTAGAGTGGCGGATGCTCCTCTTGTGGAAGGAGCGTATGCTGCGATCATTCAGTCAGGATGTGGAAGTCCGATAGAAGAGGTACTTGCAGCAGCAGAGAGCGCAAAAGGACTCCATAAATTATAAAGCTATAAGGCAGGTGATATTTGGTGGAACAGGTAATGACAGTCACCATAAAAGGTGGATTACATGCAAGACCAGCTGCCAATCTTGTGAAGAAATTAGGTGCGTTTTCTAGTGTAGTACAATTCTATTCAGGGGAAAAAGAGTACAATCCCAAAAGTATTATTAGCTTGATGTCAGGCACGATTAAAGAAGGCCAAACGATTAGGGTTGTCGTAAATGGAGCTGATGAAGAAGAGACGATGGCCTGGCTGACTGATTTTTTGGCAGGAAAGAACTTATGAGAAGAATATTCTTTAATCCTCTAGTAATTAACAATTGACATTATGAAGATAGGGGTTCGTAAATTCATGAGCTTTTTAAAGGGTATAGCAGCTTCAAGTGGAATTGCCATTGCCAAAGCCTATTTGCTAAATGATCAAGAACTAATAATTGAAAAGAAAGAGATTGAAGTTGCTTCCAAGGAATTAGACAGGCTCCATGAAGCGCTAAGAAAATCAAGAACAGAGCTTGAAGCAATACGAGATAAAATAAGATTAGAAATGGGTACAGATTATGCAGATATTTTTGAAGCACATTTACTGATTTTAAGTGATCCTGAGCTAATTCACCCAATCGTAGAAAAAATTCAATCCGAGAAGGTAAATGCAGAATATGCCCTAAAGGAAGCTGCTGGGGAAATTGTTAGTTTATTTGAACAAATGAATGATGATTATATGAAGGAGCGCGCTACTGACATTCGGGATGTAACAAAGCGTGTTCTTTCCCACTTGTTAGGAGTGGGTGCTGTTTTCCCAAATTTGATCATGGAAGATTCAATCGTCGTTGCCAATGATTTAACCCCTTCTCATACAGCTCAGTTAAACCGTCAGTTTGTTAAAGGGTTCACAACGAATATTGGAGGGCGAACTTCTCATTCTGCCATTATGGCGCGGTCTCTAGAAATTCCAGCAGTTGTTGGTACAAAGACCGCAACAAAAGAAATCAAACATGGTGATTTAATTATTTTGGATGGTTTGAAGGGTGAAGTGCATGTTAATCCAACAGTAGAAGTGATTGAATATTATGAGAAGAAACAGGAATTGTATAAAGAACAAAAAGCTGAGTGGGCAAAACTAATTGATGAAAAAACAAAAACTTCTGACGGACATGTTATTGAACTAGCTGCCAACATTGGAACTCCGGAGGACCTTGAAGGAGTGATCAACAATGGGGGTGAAGCAATTGGATTATATCGAACCGAGTTTATTTATATGGGGCGAAAGGATCTTCCATCTGAAGAAGAGCAATTCCAATCTTACAAATCTGTTCTTGAAGGAATGAAAGGAAAACCTGTAGTCGTTCGAACTCTTGATATTGGTGGAGATAAAGAGCTTCCATATTTAAATTTGTCAGAAGAGTCTAATCCTTTTCTAGGTTTACGTGGGATCCGACTCTGCCTTAAAGAGCAGCACTTATTTCGAACTCAGCTTCGCGCCCTTTTGCGATCAAGTTCTTTTGGTAATTTAAAGATCATGTTTCCTATGGTATCAACTTTAGATGAATTCCGCGAGGCTAAAGCGATTTTAAATGAGGAAAAGGAAAAGTTATTGAGTGAGGGAATTGCTGTATCAGATCATATTGAAATAGGCATCATGGTTGAAATTCCTTCGACAGCGATTCTTTCCGACCAATTTGCAAAAGAAGTTGACTTTTTTAGTATCGGTTCAAATGATTTAATCCAGTACACCATGGCAGCTGATCGAATGAATGAGAAAGTTTCTTATTTGTACCAACCATACAATCCAGCGATTTTAAGATTAGTAAAAATGGTCATTGATGCCGCACATAAGGAAGGAAAGAGGGTTGGAATGTGTGGAGAAATGGCTGGAGATGAGATGGCTATACCGCTATTACTAGGGCTAGGTCTTGATGAGCTCTCTATGAGTCCTTCTTCGATCTTAAGAGTACGCTCGCAAATTCGTCAGCTTTCTAAAGAGAAAATGGTGAGCCTGGCGAATCAAGCTTTGGGGGACGAGGGGACAGGTCGAGACAAATAACATGCACCGGGTGAACAAACAATTCGGAAAATTCACTACAATTTTAAGAGGTGAAAGGGCTTTGCATAGCTTCGGCTGTGTAGAGCTCTTTTTTCTCGAGTAATTTGATCGTGTTTGTACTGGGTGCATTAACATAAACGATGTATCAAAAATATTTTTTTAAGATGTGTTTTGCAAAGTGTGTAAAACATTTTACTGTCTAGAAATGATAATTTAAATATGTACAAACATGTTTGAATATAGATGTACAATTGACTTTAAATACATACTAATCTTTGGGTGACTAGTATGTACATAACATTAGATATTGAAACAGATTTTGAGATTAAGTGTCTTTAAGACTTAGCAAAATTTAAACAAGTAATGGAGCAGTTAAAAATGAAAATTAATAAGAGTGAATTAGCTAGGAAGTTAGGTGTGGATCGGAGATTGATGAGTATTATGAAATTATAGCAGCGCTTTTATCAGAGGATTCAGCAGAAGTTTTATTACCGTAGAGTGCTTTGGCAATATTTAAAGGATAATCATGGTCTTGAGTGTTCAGCTTCTACGTTCAGAGCTTATATTGCTAGAACACCAGAATTTAAAGCATATTTTGATGAGGATAAAAGAGTTAGCTCTCCTAAAGGAACAGCTCGTTTTGAAACTCCAGCTGGTAAACAAGCACAATTAGATTGGAAAGAAAGTATTCCCTTCGAAACAAGTGATGGTCAACACGTGAGGTGAATGTCGCGGTTCTTATACTTTCATATTCCCGTTTCCGTACGTTTCTTTTAAGTATCTCTAGATCACAAAACGTGTTGTTCTCGTTCTTAACGGAAACATTTGAAGCACTTGGTGGGGTTCTTTCTGAGATAATTACGGACAATATGAAAACGATTATGGATGAGGCTAGAACAGAATACTCCAGCGGAAAAGTGAATAACAAGTTTGTTCAATTCGCTACCGACTTTGGTTTTAGAGTAAAGCCCTGTATAGCAGGCAGACCCCTTAAACAAGCGAAAGTGTACATATTTGTGTTGGCATTTATATCCTCGAGGACAGTTCTCCGCTAATTCTCAAGCGTTATGTCCTTGAGAGCCCTTCTCGAGGACAGTTCTCTGCTAATTCTCACCCGGTTTGTCCTTGAGAGCCCTCCTCGAGGACAATTCTTCGCTAATTCTCAAGCGGTTTGTCCTTGAGAGCCCTCCTCGAGGACAGTTCTCCGCTAATTCTCAAGCGTTATGTCCTTGAGAGCCCTCCTCGAGGACAGTTCTCTGCTAATTCTCAAGCGTTATGTCCTTGAGAGCCCTTCTCGAGGACAGTTCTCCGCTAATTCTCAAGCGTTATGTCCTTGAGAGCCCTTCTCGAGGACAGTTCTCTGCTAATTCTCACCCGGTTAGTCCTTGAGAGCCCTCCTCGAGGACAGTTCTCCGCTAATTCTCACCCGGTTTGTCCTTGAGATACCTCCTCGAGGACAATTCGCTGCTTATCTCAAGCGGTTTGTCCTTGAGAGCCCTCCTCGAGGACAGTTCTCTGCTAATTCTCAAGCGTTTTGTCCTTGAGAGCCCTCCTCGAGGACAGTTCTCCGCTAATTCTCAAGCGTTATGTCCTTGAGAGCCCTTCTCGAGGACAATACGCTGCTATTTCTTATTCATTTTGTCCTTGAGTCCCCTCCTCGAGGATAGTAGATGAAATTGGCTACTTGCCTATTGATACGGAAGATGCGAAGCTATTCTTTCAGCTCATTGATATGCGAGATGAAAGGAAAAGTACCGTTCTTACCACAAATGTAAATTTCAAAAAGTGGGATAAAATCTTTCAAGAGACTAAGATAGCAAATGCGATTTAGATTGCATATTACATCACGCAACAGTGGTTTCAATTGTGGGTGATTCCGATCAGTTGACTAAGGAAAACGAGTATTTTTGTACATCCTTAAACAAGCGAAAGTGTACATATTTGTGTTGACATTTATATACTGTCAATTGTTGAGCTTGTTTTATAGTACTTTTCTCTTACTATGAAAAGCAACTTTTGATCTCACTTTTTGCTATAAAAAGTGAGATTTCATCTATTGAACTATTACGATCGCAAATTGACGGAGAAAACCTTGTTTACTATGCTAATTGTAAAAGGAGGGATTAGATGATTCGTAGCGTTGGGCTAGAGGGAATGCGTGGTTATGAGGTAGTTGTGGAAGCAGATGTGCGAAATGAGAAAGAACAGTGTGTCATCGTTGGACTTCCTGATGCATCGATAAAGGAATCCAAGGAGCGAATTTTAAGCAATTTGCATTTGCTCAATCTGGATCTTTCGATGAAGATAATCAGCATTCATTTATCACCTTCAGATAAACGTAAAGTCGGAGTGGGGTATGATTGTGCGATGCTACTTGCAGTAATACAAAAGGTGTGGGAGAAAAACCTCGTCCCGTTTTACTTCCACGATAATTAAGTATTAGCATCTCCATATTATAGACACCACCTCGGTAATTATTTGCTAATAATCATCTATCAATGGAAAGGATGTTCAGAAAAGTGTGATGTCAATCCACATAGAACCATTTATCTTAAAGGAAGGAGAAATTTCAAATGTTTAGTGTATTCTATAACAGATATAAAGTTGCTTTTTGGATCATTTTAACGATTTTATTTGCTATAGGGAGTATCACAAATATCTATACAGGTACTGGTTGGGAAGTTGTATTAAATGCTGTAATTGGAGTTGTTTGTTTCATTATATCCATAACTTTACTTGTTAAAAAAGGAAGGAAATGAAACTACTCATACGATGGTGGGATCTTCACCCATTTTGCTTTACTCATCTCTATTATTGGGCTCCAATTAGCGAGTTATATTGGTTTAAATGTTTTTTATCTTAGGGGTTTCATTTTTATTCTTAGTAAAAAAGAGGGATACAATGACACGTAACATCTTAGTTAGAGAAATAACAAAAGATAATTGGGAAGAAGCCTTCAAAATTACTGTTCATGAAAACCAAAGGACATTTGTTCCCACTGTTGCAGAGTCTCTTGCCTTTGCTTATCTTAAGCCTTGGGATGAGGCGTTAGATCCTTATGCTCTTTATTGGAACGATTCAATCATTGGTACTTTTTACATTTCCTATACACCAGGTAGTGAGAATAATTATTGGATTGGTGGATTTCAAATTGATAAGAAGTACCAAGGAAAAGGCTACGGCAAAGATTCTTTACATAAAATAATAGATTTCATAAAAAAGATGCACCCAGCATGCAAGAGCGTCTCATTAACCGTTGAAAAAGAAAATAAACATGCCATACATTTATACGAAAAAGTAGGATTTACTAGTCAGGAGAAAACCAATGAGTATGAGGAACTCGTATTTAAACTAGAATGGGACTAGGGTCAATCAGTGTGTTATCGCATTATTATGAAGTTCAAGTGTTTTGTAAAGAGGTAGGAGGAATCCGTTCGAGAATATATGGAATTATAGATGACCGTGGGATAAATTTTCAAAATGTACATAGCATAGGTCTATGTTCATATGATATATTGTGAAAAAGAGGGTATAATTAATTATCTTTGAATTTATTACCACAAAAATATCTTTGATTCAAGTTTTTAATACTGTAGGTTCATGATTCGTAAATTACTTTGGGAGAGGCATTTATAATAATGAAAAAAGAGTTATTAAAACAATCCAGCATGCTAGAAAAACAACTATTTGAAAATGATGTGGATAATATGGATCTTAAAGGATCAGAAGATGTACTGAACGAATTTCAAAAATTACGTGAAACCTTTAATGATTTAGATTATATTTGCAGTTTTTACTACGATTCCCAAAATGATTTTCTTTATTTTTCAAGACAGTTCAGAGACATACTTAAATTAAACTCAGAGACTCAAATTACACCTACACTGAAACATGTTCTACGCTATGTTCACCCTGAAGATCGCGAACAACTAAAAAACGCGATTCAAGCAGCACTTGAAGATGGAGTCAATTTTCAAATTGAATACAGAATTGTACGACAAGATGAAACAGTCCGATTAGTTCATGAACAAGCTGAAATACTCCTTGATGAACTAGGGAATGTAAATGGATTGGTAGGGTTTATACAAGATATCATCGATTCCGAACTATCGGTTCGTGTATTGAATAACAATAATCAACTGAAACTACTTTATGACAATCTAGATATAGGGATCTGGGCTACAGATTTGCTGACAGGGGAATGTATTCATTCGTCAAAGGGAATTGAGTACATAACAGGCTATACAAAAGATGAAATGAATGAAGGCTTTGAATGGGCCTCCGTTGTACATAAAGAAGATTTACAACAATATTTAGACAATCAACATAAATTAGCAGCAGGATCTATTATTCAACATCAATACCGGATTATTAACAAGCATGGTGACCTGAAATGGATACAAGATTATACCATTCCTTCAGTAGATGCGAATGGAAATGTCTATCGATTAGATGGTATTACATCGGATATTACTGAACAAAAGCGATTGGAAGAAAAGATTCAATACTTGGCTAATTATGATTATTTAACGAATTTACCGAATCGAAATAAGTTCATTGAAATGTTAAATCATCAAATAGAAGAGTATGCTAACAGCGATAACCAATTCGCGGTCGTCAAAATAGACATTGACGGTTTTAAATATGTGAATGATACGGTTGGAAATGCAGTTGGAGATGAAATCTTAAAACAATTCGCGGGTCGCCTAGCGGATCATTTACAAACAGAAGAGTTGTTAGCACGGCGTGGCGGCGATGAATTTATGATTTTACTACATCGAATAGAGTCGATTCCCGCACTTATCAATGTTGCCCAGCAAATAAATGATAGCATTAATGAACCATTTTATATAAATGAATACAAATTATATATTACGGCTAGCTTAGGCATTAGTACTTATCCAGAAAACGGGAAGTCTAGTTTGGAATTATTACGAAATGCGAATTTAGCATTACAATACGCGAAAAAAGAAGGTAAAAATAATTATCATATCCTTTCCCAAACGAGTAGTATTCAATCCTTTAAAAACTATAGTATTGGCAGAGACTTAAAGAAAGCCGTTGGGAATAGGGAGATGATGTTGTATTACCAACCTCGAGTTGATGCAAATTCCAATGAAATCATTGGTGCAGAAGCCCTTATTCGTTGGAATCACCCAGAATGGGGCATGATTTCTCCGCATGAATTTTTGTCCATTGCAGAAGAAAATGGACTCATTACCGATATTGATAGTTGGGTTTTAGCTGAGGCGTGTCATCGTATTAAAGAATGGAAAAATAGAGGAATACAGGTTGTACCGATTTCCATTAACATTTCCGCACTTCATTTTATGAAGCCTGATTGGCCTCGTAAGGTGGCTACAACTATTCGTGATACAGGCATTCAACCAAATGATATTGAGTTTGAAATTACAGAAAGTACGCTGTTGAATAATTCGGAAACGGTGATCGATTGTATTTTTAAACTAAAAGAATTAGGGATTCGGATTTCATTAGATGATTTTGGAAAAGGGTATTCGTCTCTTTCTTACTTAACTCAATATCCATTTGATGTCATTAAAATTGACCGATCCTTTATTCGAAATATGCATATTAGTGAACGGGATTTGCATCTCACGAAGTCAATCATTTACATGGCGAAAGGATTACAATTAAGAGTTGTAGCAGAAGGGGTAGAAACGACCCAGCAATTAGAAATACTTCAGCAAGAACAATGTCATGAAATTCAAGGGTATTTATTCAGTCAACCTGTACCGTTGAATGAGTTTGAGATACTTTTACAAAATAGAGTATTACTCCCAATAGATCCAGAACAAAAAGCACAACAAAATAGACGAAAACATGACCGTCTCAATTTCCCATATCCTCTTGAAGCAGACATCAAACTACTTTCAATAGCAGGTAGAAGTATGGAATTAGGCGTATCCAAAGTATTAATCGAAAATATCAGTATTGGTGGCTTAAAGTTTGTATCAACTCTTAAATTACCTATACGTGGCGATGTGATATACCAATTTGAAACGGAACTTCTAGATGAGGCTATCACATTCAATGGGAACATCGTTTGGAAAAATGAAATCAATGAAGATTTAATGGAATATGGTATTCAGTTTACAGCTGGAGAAGAAGAGCAAACCTCATTTACAAAGCTTCTCAACGATTTTATAAATTTACTAAAAAATAGTTCGCACTTACCACCATATCGAAAGGTAGATGTGGATCGATACCAATATTTTAAGTAGCAATACAGGGACAGGGACCTGGCGCAATTTATGTGTCAGTGTCCCTGTCTCAATTTTTTATATGTAAAGTTCTAATTGAGATAGAAAATTTACAATAATTTACAATAGGTTAATAGTAATAGTTCATATATACTGTTAGAATATAATTGTTCCAAAATATTCCACTTTTATAGTGATTTGAGAGGGGGAATTGATCTATGCGAGTTTTTATTGTCACCATATAGGAGTCTTTTCTTGATCTCTAAATAATTTGAATATTTTTCTAATTTGTAGGAGGGAATTATGTTGAAACCTTTAGACTTATTAATCGGTAAACAAATAATTGCAATTTCTCCTTATTATGACGGGAAATATTTTGCAATTATTTATTCACATCAAGATATTTACTATGTTGTGGAGACAGTAGAAAAATTAATGGATCAATTCTGTCAAGTTTTTGGTTCTACGTTGGAAGGGAGGAAGAATGCAGCACGAAATAGTTTAGGCCAACGTAAAAATCCATCGATATTAATCTCAGATCATTACCAAATTGCTGCGTTTTCACTTCCTACTAAGGAGAAATTAGGGGAACAGTATATCTTTGATTTGGAATTTCAGTTGAATGATTGTCCTGGATCAGGTTGCGAACTTGTCTTTTCTGATCAAGTTAAACTATCCGTGCCCCTTTCAAAAGAAGCGGTTATGAAACGTAAACTTCGAACGTTGGATTTATTATATTCTTTTACGAAAGTACAAAATACTTAGTAACCACAAAAATCCCACATCGTTGCTTCTTGCAACAATGTGGGTGAATTTTGTTTAACTGAACGTTTTGGTGAATACCTACTCGATTCGGTAGTATTTTTTTTTGGATGTTAGAGGGCTTAAGTGTAATAATGTAGGATTCAGAGTTTAACTTTGTTCTTAATCTCCTAGCAAACGAACTTTTCTATCGGTAATCATTCGCTACTCGAATGCCTCTTATAGCTCCCATGATTTCTTTCATTGTCCCGTAAAAATCGGTTAGTTCACTTGTTAAGAAATTTAATATGACCGTTTCATTAGGGTTCGCTTTATATGTATTAAATAATAATTGAACATGTTTGAACAGCCGAACGACTTTAACTTGCAACTCTGTTGTATTCAAATTCCTTACAAGGATATTTTGACTCATGGTTTGCTTCACATGATAATAGAGTTCTTCTGTGGTAGGGGCATGATTGGCTAAGTAAATGAGTTTAGGCTTCGCCACATGTTTGTCCTCGAAAACCATTTCTCGTATTCTTTCAATTTTCTTGATTCGTTCATAAGGATTTTTTGCTAATTCGTATCTCGCTACCATGACTGCCTTTTGCATTTCATCATATTCTTCTGGGAGTTGATATTCGTCTTTTAATTCGATGTCTGTGCGCAATTGAGCATATTCTTCATACAGTGATAGTTTTTCGTAGAGTGGTTTGCATTCTTGAAGGAGTGTTTGTAAAATTTGTTCTTTTTCTTTCCAATGGGCTTTTTCAAGAACTTTTCTCTCCTGTAGTTCCCCATTGAGCGTAAATTGTTGAACTGTCCAGACTAACTGAATTCCATTGTGCTCTAACTGTTCGGAAAATAAATTCGATAAATCTATTTTTGTCATTGCTTCGTATAAGTCCATTTGATTGTCCTCCTCTGAATGGTTTTATCCTACGAAGGGAAGTATGGATATAACTTGAGAAGTCACTTTCTTTTGGTGATTGGGTTTTTAAAATCGTTCCCTTCACAGTTTGTTAGAATTTTCCTTTCTCACTATTAATATATCATGATATGTTTAAAATGAAGATATAGTTTTTTGAAAGATGAAAAATTATTAAATGATTGAACTTTAAAAATCGTTAGAAAAAACACTATATGCTAACGTGAATTGTCCTTTCATAGTGCAAAGATGTAGCCGATGACATCTCTTTTGAAAAATGTCACCGGCTTTTTCAATTCTAGGTGGGTTTTGCCAAGGCCTTTTAATAATATAAGCGGAGAAACTCCGTCTAATGTATATAGTCGGGGCAAAATAAGCGGATATAAGCGGAGAAATTCCGACTAATTGCTTAAATTTAAGGATAATTTAAAGAAATGGAAAAGATAACCGGAATTACTTCCTTTATTTTCATAAAAACAGAGTGATTTTTTAAGATAAGCGGAATATTTCCGTTTAAATATTCCATGTATAGTAAAATGACCATCAAGTATTTTATATGATAATTAAAATACAGGATTTCTTACCCCATTTGCAAAACAAATTATTGTCTTGCACCTTTAAAGAACCCGTTATTTTTCAGTGATCAAGTCCATATTTAAGAATTTATTAGTTTTGTTCCAGCCTCAATCGTTATTCCATTGCTTTACGAAGTTTTTCTAAAATACGAGCGCGGCGTTTCTTGAGTGTAGCAACGGATGTGTTGTATTTACGTGCTAACTCATCGTAAGAGTAATGGTAATAATAAATATCCAATAGCAATTGATAATCCTTTTCCTGGAGAAGAAGTTTTAACATGGTGAGTGTTGAGACGTGATCAAAAGGCATGTGCATTATATTTTTTCCTTGGGCAACGAATGTCAGCTTGTCCTTTTCAACCGGAATCTGATAGTCAGCATAACGATTATCCCGACGCATTTCGGTGTAAATCGATGTTAACATGCTACGGTAGGCGTACGGTGCAAAAGGGCCACGATTGGGGTCATAGTTTTGCCAAGCTTTCCAAAGGGCAATGCGGGCACTTTGGCGAAAATGCTCATGATTTTTATAAACATGCGCCTTTTTTAATATTGATGTAATCATTGGTTCATACTGCTCTAAAACCTCATCAAAATTTTTCACTATGAGTCGCTCCTAAAGCGACCTGTGCACAGATCATTTTATTCCCGGGTGTATTTATCGTAAAAAAACTCCAAGAATTGGTCTAATTGTCGATTTTCATCATTTCACAGTGGTTTTTGTTAAACTAATATAGCGTATTATTCTAGCAATGATTGAAAGAATGCTAGATTTGAAGTATTTAAAAAAGTTTTAGTGAAGTGGAAAACCAATTGAAGATATACTTGAGTAGATAACTTTGAAAAGTAGAATTTAATATTTGTTTGAAGAGGAGATGACTTATGAATATTGGCATTATAGGGACTGGAAATATTGCACACTTTTTGTTGGAGGAAATAGGTAAGTGCAACAGTGAAAATAGCAATTTAACTATTGTTTCTGTTTTCGGGAGGAATAGAGAGGTTGGAAATGAGATAGCTACTCGATTTAACGTATCCTTTTTTGATGATGTTAACGTATTTCTTGATTCTCCGATTGATATAGTTGTAGAGGCTGCTACTGTTAATGTCATGAGAGACTTAGGTCCAAAAATAGTCAATGCTGGCAAAAGTTTAGTCATCAGTAGTGTTGGTGCATTAGCAGACCCTGCTTTCTATGACGAGCTTGAATTTCTGGCTAATCAAAATAATCAAGAAATCTTCGTTCCATCTGGAGCAATCGGAGGAATTGATATAATCAAAGCGGCAAACGCACTTGGTGATTTAAAAAATGTGTCCATTACTACAAGAAAGTCGCCGCAATCACTTTCTATGAACGTAGAAAAGGAGACGATTGTATTTGAAGGGACTGCTGCTGAGGCGATTCAACTTTTTCCTAAAAATATAAATGTGTCCATTGTTCTATCACTTGCGGGTATCGGGGAAGAACAAACTAAAGTGACGATTATTGCAGATCCAAAAACGACGAAAAATACTCACATGATTGAAGCAACAGGTATTTTTGGGCGCTTTCAATTAATAGTTGAAAATGAACCAATGGAAAGAAACCCGAAAACGAGTGAGTTGGCTGCACTTAGTATTTTATCCGTCCTTCAAAATAAGGGGCGGAGGGTGAAAATGGGGAATTAGGCAAATACAGGTGAAGGAGGGGGTATGCTTTACTATACCTCCCCCTATGAAAATGAAAAAGAGGCTGGGACAGAAGTGGAAAATTACAGTTCATCTTTCATTTTAGATTGTACTTTTTGGATATATGATCGTTCGTTTCCGATGCAAATTTTATTTGCGACGAAAGCGAAAGCGGCAGGAGCAATTTTTTTTGCACCGAAAGCAAAGCGACAGGTGCAGACTTCGCTTTCCACGGGGAAGCCTTGAGCCTCCTCGAGCTCAAGCTCTGCGGGGTCTCAAGACTGCTTCTACATCCCGTAGGAAGGCTTTGCCTTGCATCGAAAGCGAAGCGGCAAATTTATTTATTTGCACCGAAAGCGAAGCGACAGGTGCAGATGCACTCTCAATCTGCATCTCCAACGAACGACTTCCAAATAAACAGATAAGCAAATTTTTACTATATTCAAAACGCTCTGTTTGTTGAAAACTAACTTTTGTCCCATCCCCCTTCGCACCTACTATTTTATTAAATTAGGTGGAGTGTCTCCTTGTAAGCCCGCAACCAAATTTTTTGCTCCTAACATGGCCATTTTAAATCGAGTTTCATAGGTTGCGGAGCCGATATGTGGTAACGTCACTACATTATTTAGCGATAATAATGGGTGATCTGGTTGAACAGGCTCTTGGACGTACACATCGAGTCCTGCTGCCAAAATTTCACCGTTTTTCAATGCATGCACTAACGCATCTTCATCAACTGTTTTCCCTCTTGAACCATTAATAAAAATTGCGGAATCTTTCATTAGCTCAAATTCTCTTTTTCCCATCAAATTGACGGTTTCAGGAGTCAGCGGGGTCATTAAGCAAACATAGTCAGATTGTTGTAGTAGTTCTTCGAGTGTACAATAAGTGGCACCGAATTTTTCCTCAGCTTCTTCATTTCGAGAGCGATTATGATAGACAATTTGCATATCAAATCCGAAATGTGCCCGTTTTGCGATTGCACTTCCAACACCACCCATACCAATAATGCCTAATACTTTATGGTGGACATCCACCCCAAATAAATCCTCACCAATTAATGACTTCCATTTGCCATTTTTCACTAATCGATCCATTTCGGGTATTCTTCTAGCAGTCGCTAATAATAAACTAAACATCGTATCTGCTACTGTATCATTCAACACATCTGGCGTATTCGTAGCCATAATTCCACGTGCTGATAATTCGGCTAGATCCAAATTGTCATAGCCAACAGAAGTATTGCACACAATTTTTAACTGTGGCGCTTGCTCTAATAACTCTTTATCTATTTTTATACCAGACCCTAGAAGCCCATGTGCATCTTTTAACTCTTGAAGAAAGCTCGGGTAAGTGTTGGAATCCAGTTTTTCAAAACTTACCACATCACATGTTTGTTCGAGAAAATCTAAAACTTGTTGATCGACTTTTTTGTAGACTATTACTTTTGGTTTCATTTTGAAGCTCCTTTCTATTGGGACATGGAAGACAGGTAGTTCTACCAATTATCCATTTGCTAGTTTTGGTTTAATAAAGTCTAGTTATGCTACTATAGTTTACCATTTTATTAGAATGTATAGTAGGCTGAAAATATTGAAAATTGCGTACTTTATCCTCCGTCTTAAAAAATAAAGAGCAAATAATAAAATGTTTAGCACAATACAAAGTACTTGTTCATAAAAAAACAGAGTTGCTTCATTCAAAAGCAACTCTGTACAGTTTAAATCTTAAATTGATTGACAACGTTTTTAAGTTCATCTGCAAGATTTGTAAGAGATTTAGCAGATGAATTGATTTCTTCCATTGATGCTAGTTGTTCCTCTGTTGATGCTGCTACTTCTTCAGAGCTAGCTGCATTTTCTTGAGCAACTTCCGTCAAAGATTTAGCGGTTGCGACAACCTCTTGAACACTAGCTGAGATTTTGTCCATTGTCACTGTAATTTCTTCAATCTGTGGCGTAATATTACGAGAGTTTTCGATGATGTGTAGGAATTTTCCTGAAGTTGCTTCCGTTACAGTTAAGCCTTGGTTTGCACTGTCAAGAACTTCCTTCATCATTTTTACTGAAATCTCTGTGTCTTTTTGAATACTAGTAATAATTTCTCCGATAAGTTTCGTAGAAGATTGAGATTGTTCTGCTAATTTTCGAACCTCATCTGCTACAACGGCAAATCCTTTACCATGTTCTCCAGCTCTTGCTGCTTCAATTGCTGCGTTTAAAGCAAGTAAGTTTGTTTGGTCTGCAATTCCACTAATGACATTTAGAATTTCACCAATCTCTTTTGAACGAGATGAAAGCGACTGAATGACTTCGTTTGATTTGCCCACTGACTCATTAATATATTTCATTTGTTCTAGATTTTCTTCAACAGATTGTCTACCAACTTCAGCTTCTGTTGACGACTCTCTTGCAAGTTGTGTTACATCTTTTGATTGTTCGGAAACTTTAGAAATACTTACAAGGATTTGTTCTAGTGATCTTTCATTTTCTTCAAGTTTTTCTGAAGTATTTTCAATACCGCTTGAAATTTCTTGAATAGCTGAAGATACTTGCTCTGTCGCATAAGTCGTTTGATTTGAGCTTGCAGTTAATTGCTCTGATGACGAAGCCAAGTGATCAATTGTTTGTTTTAGATTTGTAATAATACCTGTTAAGGTGCTTACCATTCTATTAAAACTATTGCCTAGCTTACCAATTTCATCATCTTTTAGAACTTGAATTTGTTCAGTAAAATCGCCTTCAGCGACTTTATTTGCTGAATGAATTAATGAATTAATTGGTTTTGTGAGTGAACGAATAACAAATACGATAACAATACTAATAACAATAATACTGACAATAATTACGATTATCGTATTGATTAGAACGGGCATTGCGTAATGGTCAACCTCATTTGAATACATTGTTCCAGCAAGTTTCCATCCAGTTAACTCATTCGTTGCAAAGAACATATCTTTTTGGTCTTTTCCTTCATATAAATAACTGAAAGTCCCTGAATCACTTTTGTATAGATTCATATTTTGTTCATTTTCCGGAGCTTGAGTACCAAGTTCTTTAGATGGATGGTAAACAAATTTTCGGTCTGCATCTAGAATGTAAACATAACCTTCATCACCAATTTTGATTTCTGCTGTTATTTTATTGATTTCATTTAAACTAGCATTTACAGCTACTACACCTTGACCATCTTTTGTTGTTTTTGCAATTGTAACAACTAAATTTCCAGTCGCATTTGAGATATAAGGACTTGAGATAATAGGTTGTCCTTTATTTTCCATTGCATTTTTATACCACTCTCTTGTAGTTGGGTCATAATCGGGAGGGTTTTTGAAAGTCTCTGGAATATTAATATACACTCCCTTTTCTGTGCCAATAAAAGCAAGTTCTAGTTCAGGGTGAATATTTTTGTATGTAGTCAGTTGATTAGAAACATCTTCACTAACGCCTATATTGGAGTTTTCTTGTACTGTAATATTGGTTGAATCAATCGTTTCTGCAAGTAGTTCCACATCTTTCATTAGTGGAGCTAAAAAACTATTAATGCTATTGTTTAAATTCTCTACTGACTCAGTTGCAGAAGTCATAATATTATTTCTTACTACATCTTTTGCGAAATTATATGCAAATGCACCCACAACAACTGCCGGTATAATAAGAATTAATAAAAATGATGTCCATAACTTTGTTTTCATTGTTCCGCCAAACTTAAAACTCTTCTTTCCTTTTTGTTTTCTCATGCTGTAGAAAATCCCTCCAATTAAAGGTGTAAATGGGTTAATAATATAAATACCCAGTTATCCATAATAATCTTACAATAATCATAATATCGACATAACTTCAGAGATATTAAGCTAAAGTTACTATGAAATTACAATTCAATTGTAATACTTTGGTACTAGAGGGAGCTGTTGGGCAATGAGGGTGGAATTGGCAGGTTACTTTAAACAGGATTTTATGATTAATTAAAGTGCATATAAATGGCAATATTGTTGTATCTTATGTGATTATATAGAAATAAAAGTAAAAGAAAAAACTGTTACAGCAATCATTAAGCAAAGGGGAAGATCGAATTTAATGAAAAAGGAATTAGCATGTGCTGGAGTTATCCTTTGGATGATTGTCATCTTTTATTTATCACATCAACCGGCTCACGTGTCGAATGAGTTAAGTAAAGGGGTTGCTATGGTCGTATCTAAAAATTTTGAAATCGTTTCAAGTGGAGTTGATTTCAATTTAGGTAACTTCAATCACATCATTCGAAAATATGCCCATTTTTTGCTCTATTGTGTGCTTGGGTTGTTTGTCATATCCATGTTGAAAAAATACGGATTAGTTGGTTTGAAAGGTATTGTCTTCTCAATAATGATTTGCATACTATTTTCCATATCTGATGAATGGCACCAGTTATTTGTACCAGGTAGGGGTGCGCAAGTAAGTGATGTTCTGATCGATAGTGCTGGCGCAATTGTTGGCATTATTGGCTACACAGGGATTGGATGGTTGAAAGAGTTAAAGAGGACAGGTTCGTTATACCAACGTGAATAGGGAGGCGAACATCTACTTGTGATGTGATAATAGTTACCGAAGTTACAAAAATAGGGCCCACCTAATCGTATAGGTGGACCTTTGAAATAATCTTTTTTGGTTCTTTGTCAAATAACGTTGGTGAAGAATATTAGTCGATTATTACCACGCTCTTAACCAGCCTTAGGCTGTTTGGGAGCGTGGTTGTTTTTGTTCTGTTGTTTTGAGTTTGAAGTGTAGAATAATTCGCTTTTTATAATTCATAAAATTTCTATATCCATAAGCTACGCGATTTAATACTTTAATTTTATTGTTAATCCCTTCAATTTTGCCGTTGTTATAAGGATAATTAAAACTGTTATGTATGTACGGAAGATGCTCCTTCAACGTTTTTATACTTGTCTTCATATAGCTAGAGATTAACGGGTGAACAGGATTTTTTAAACAAGATTCTAACATTTTAAAGTCCTTTTCTTCCATTGCTTTTAAAAGGGCTTGATAGAGCTCATAATTCGCTTTTAGTACTGGATCATACGCTAAAATTTCCTCGACGATGCTTGTTTCGAGACGTTGTCCGAATAGCGAGTAATATTTGTATTCCACGCTAGAGAGAGCCGATTTCTTTTTGAGAATTAGCTTCCAGTAACGCTTCAGTCGACGGTACTTTTTCATGTCTTCGTTATCTGAAGTTCTTAGTTGATTCCTCACACTGATTCGGCACTTATTCATCGATCGATTGATTAATTGAACTAAGTGAAACCGGTCAATAATTATTTTCGCTTTTGGAAACAGTTCTTTTATGACGCTTACATAACCTGCATTCATATCAATCGTTACCGTTTCCACATTTCGTCGGTCAGTTAGGCTGTAATTCGCAATGAAATGATTTTTTATTGCGAAGTTATCGCGACGATTAAGAATGTCCAAAATATCACCATTCAACACATTGATATATTCAAAAGCCATCGCCCCTTTTGCGTATTTAAATTCGTCAAAAGAAAGATGCTTCGGAAGCTTAGTGTGATGGGGTTTAAAATGTATTGCAGCTTCATCAATGACTCGTTGAACCGTTGTAGGTGAAATCGAACAATCTTTAGCGATAGATTTTAAGGATTGCGCTTCTGCCGATTTAACCATTACTTGAACTTTAACATTCTTAGAAATATAACAATTACGCTCAACGATTGGTGTTTTAGCAGTAAAGCTAGTGTTACATTCTTTACACATAAAGCGTTGCTTTCTTAGGAGTAAGTACGTTGGATTTACCCCGGTAAGAGGTAATGTAATTCGCGATAATTGAGTTCCGTTCTTAAAAACTGTAAAGTTTTTGTTTTCAATACCACATTTTGGGCAGTGCGTAGGGTTATAGGATAATGTTCCAGTAATGTATTTACAAGCTGTCCCTTTATAAGTCCCTTGTTTTACACAATCTTCATCGAATGTAATATTCAAGTCTTGAATATCAATTAAGGATTTAATACTATTAGAATACGACAAGTGAATTCCCTCCTGAATGATGGTTTTGGTCGACTTTAATTCTACAGGGAACCTCACTTGTTTTCTATTATTAAAAGAAAATAACGCTGTGAAATTCCATCACCTTCTCCAACTTTCGGGAGAAGGTGATTTTCATTCACCAACGTTATAAATTGTACAACCTCTTTTTTTACGTTAAACGAGAGTTTTCCAATTCGACTATGGGTGTTTGATTGGAACTTTCTTCCTCCATTTGTTCTTCTTGACGATAATAAGCGTGCTTTTCCTGCACGAATAGTATTGCAACTCCTCCGAGTACAGCTGCAATGCTAATGAAAGTAAAATTCATTTGTGCTGATAAGTCCATCATTAAAAGAATCCCTACAAAAGTTGGAGCGAATATACCGCCAATTCGACCGAATGCCATGGATGCACCAAGGCCAGTCGAGCGAACGCCAGGTTGGTAGAATTGTGATACAAGCGCGTTGCTTATATTTTGGACCCCGACTGAGGCTGCCCCAGTAATCCCAATTAAGATATACGCAAGTGCAGTGTTATTCGTTAAACCAATAGCCGATAGTGCAATTGCCCCTAAGAAATACAACGGTACCATTACTTTTTTAAAGCCTAGTTTGTCGGTTAAACGTCCGAATACGATTGTCCCAACAATCGCGCCTACATTTAAAGCGACCACAAACAATAGACTATTACTTAAACTATATCCTGCTTCGATCATTAACTTTGGTAACCATGTGTTCATGGCATAAATTAAAACGAAACAAGAAAAACAAGAAATCCAAAACATGATGGTGCTAAGTGCTAAATGATTCTTAAATAGCGAAACAATGGGTGACCCAGTTGTTGACTTGACAGGCTTTGCAAAGACCGTATCAGGTGTGAGTGACCCTTCAGGATTTAATCTGCTAAAGATTTTACGTACTTCCTCTTCTTTTCCTTTAGATAATAGGAAGTTTGCCGATTCCGGAAGCTGTTTAATTAAGAAGGGAATAAATACTAATGGAATGGCTGCGATCCAAAAAATTGGCTTCCATCCTATTTCAGGTAAAAAGGATTTACTGACCATCGCTGCAGCAATGGCACCAATAGAATACCCACAGAAAATGAACGACACAATCGCGCCTCTTATTTTCTTAGGTGCGTATTCAGTGGAAAGTGCAATGACATTTGGCATTACCCCACCTAGACCTAGTCCAGCGATGACACGCATGATGGTGAAAAGAACCGGTCCTCCAGCGAAAGGAGATAGTGCAGTAAATAAACTAAACATGATTGTACAGATAATAATTACTTTTTTGCGTCCAATTTTATCGGCTAGTAAACCGAACAGCACCGCACCGATTGCTGTTCCAGCAGCTGTATAACTCCCAATCGCTCCAGCAGTAGCAGTAGAGATTGACCATTCCTCCATTAAAGTAGGAACAACAGAACCATAGATGACCACATCATATCCATCCATCAATATAATTAAAAAGCACCAAAAAATAATAGAAAAATGGAAAGAACGAAAGCGACTATGATCAATTTTTTCGTTTATTTGAACAACATTCATTTCATACACCCCTTTAAATTTACTTTAGTTTAGGTAGATACTTCAATGCGCCTACTCGCTAAAGTGTTATTGTTAAAAAAATTACGGTACCTAACTTTTCTAATATCCCAATCACCCAAACCAAATGATAAATACCGCACTTTCGTACATAGAAGCTTCAACGCGTTTATGCACTAAAGTGCGACAGGTAAAAAAATATTAAATCTCAAAATCTACGATAATCGTATCTTGAACGCCAATTTCTTGTAAGTACGTTAGGGTTTCCTGATGTGCAGGATGGGGAAGATAGTTTTCTAAAGCGTCACGGTCTTTGAAACGCACTGTTAGTCCCATCTCGTATCCTTTGCTTCTTTCTGAAAAATTGATGCCTTGTTGTATATCGATAATGCCAGGGATTTTTTCTTTCAGCTGTAATGTTCGATGAATGAGCTCTTGTTTTTGTTCCAGAGTAGTTGTTGGTGAAAATTGAATTAATACAATATGTTCGATCATGGATGTCTCCTATTTGTTGTTTAATGTTTTTTGGTCGAATCCAGCAACTTGCTTATATCGATTGGCAATTTCCTCAAGCTCTTCGTAAGAAATGACATCGTCTAAATGATCAAACCCATTTGGTGCACGATCCTCGACAATTTGCATCACTTGTTCTGGCCCGTTCTGACGATTCAATAACACAATGTTTGCTGTTGCTTCGAGTCGTATTGCTTCGTACTCTTTTAATGCAAGTTCCACATCTGGTTGTGCTTCCATGACTCTTCCTAGAGCGTCCGCATCTAATATTGCTTGTGACGCACCATTTGAACCAATTGGATACATTGGATGTGCCGCATCCCCTAATAAAGTCACCCGTCCAAACGTCCATTGGGGAAGTGGATCACGGTCTACCATTGGGAATTCGTACACAGCTTGTGCTTCTTCAATTATTTTAGGTACATTTAACCAGCCAAAGTCCCATTTTTTAAAGGCAGGAGCAAACTTTTCTTTATCGATCTCTTTATTCCAATCTGTGCGGTCTGGCATTTCTTCAACATTTAGTTCGGCAATCCAATTCACAAGCGAACGACCTTCTTTCGCAAGCTCGGGGCTAATTGGGTACGCAACAAACTTTTGATCTTGATAGCCTGCCATAATCATCGAACGGCCAGTTAAAAACGGAGTCGATTCTGTAATACCACGCCATAAAATACGTCCACTATACTTTGGTAACCCTTCGTTAGGGTAGAAGTGTTTTCGAACAACAGAATGAATGCCATCTGCAGCGATTAGAATATCCGCTTCGTACGTACCAACATGTTCCCCAGTTTTTTTATTGATAAAATGGGCAACTACACTTTCTGATTTATCTTCAAAGGAAGACAGGTGATGTCCAGTAAATACAGCTTCGTCACCTAATTGCTCTTTTACTGCATTTAATAGTAACATTTGCAGGAGTCCACGGTGAATCGAGTACTGTGGCCATTTGTAGCCGGCATTCAAACCACGATCTTCTTGCCAAATTTTCTTTCCGAATTTATTGACATACATTAGTTCGGCTGTAGGTAAACCTATTTTTTCTAATTCTTCCGTTAAACCTAGTTCGGTTAACACTTTAACGGAATGGGGTAATAGATTAATACCAACACCTAATGCTTTTATTGTTTCGACACTCTCAAACACTTTCACTAGCACGCCAGCGCGTTGAAGTCTGAGGGCCGTTACTAATCCGCCGATTCCTCCGCCGACGATAATTGCTGATTTACTATTCGGCAAAACAAATCCCTCCAAAATCATAAAATTCATATTCTCTTTTTCAAAATAATATAGTTGTTTTCTATTATTGCATAAGTTCAGGTATAAGGACAAGAGGACAAAAGAAGAGAGCTTTCTAAATCTAATGATAATTTTGATAGAAATAAAAAGGGGTGTTTTTTTGCAGTTATACATAAACAATTCAATTGCACTTTTATATGAGAGGGGGTATCAGTTCCTCTTTTCTGAAAATATAGTAAAATATGTATGTTGATTTTACAATTTTCTGGTAAAATAGGGAATGTTGAGATTCAAAACTATGACATTAGTACAATTGGAGGTATTCATGGTTTATGAATGACGTACAGGAAGAGTTTAAGAAAATACTAGAATATGGCATCCGCCGAGGAAATGAAAACACTTCAATTACCGTTCAACAACTAGTTTCTGAACTAACAGAACAGTTAAAAGGACTTATAGAAAAAACGAAAAAGTATGAAGAAGCATAGTAAATGGTATTAGAAGTATTTTTAGTGTGGAAGTGCGTGCGCTCATGAACTTGCAGGGAATGAGTTTTTAGGGGACTCTTGAATGTAAGGGTCCATTATTTATTTTTTATGAAAATGAAATTTAGAAAAATTTACATAATACGTGACTAGTTTTTAAGTTTATTCATTGTGATTATTGTTGTATAGGAAGGAATGTCTCCTTTTTATATAGATGGAACAATGTACTTATCTTTCCTCCTGTATTAAACTTTTTGAAAGGTTCAAATTTCATGCCGCTTAAGAAAATTGTATTATCAGTATCACTACTTTTTATCATATTTTTTTATTTTGTGATTTTTAGTCGTGGTTTTTTGGTAGTTAATGAAAAACCTGTGAAGTCTGATGTCATTATTGTTTTAAGTGGAGGACCAGGGCGAATCGATAAGGGTGCAGAGTTGTACCATCAAGGCTTTGCAGAGTATGTTTTGCTTTCAAATTCGAATGCACGTTACTCAACTAAAGCAGATGCTATTGAGCTAGGTGTTCCAGAAAGCCAGCTGATTCTTGAGGAAGAGGCGACCAGTACATATACAAATGCAACTTACTCTAAAATGTTTATGGAAGAACGAGGCCTTACATCAGCTATTGTCGTATCCACCGATTTTCATATGAGAAGGACAAAACTTACTTTTGATCGTGTATTTGAAGATACAGAGGTAAAGCTTACATATGTTGCAGCACCTAGAAACGGAGAGATTGGAGATATTCCACTACGCGCTGCTGTACGGGAGTATATAAAATTGATAGGGTATGTGTTTGGATTATATCATTTTATTGATTGGGAAGATTGAGATTTACTCTTAGTGAATCCTAACTAAATATGGCTCTAAATAGAGTAAAAATAAATGACTACTTAATGCTAATTCTAATTGGCTCTAAGTAGTCATTTTCTATTTCTATTTCAGAAGTTCATTAATTTAGAGATTTGTCGGTAATCTGAGCATATTCGGACTACTGTTCTAGTGCCCTTTAAGAAGTCCGATAATAAATTTTCTAAACGATGAATATAGCAACTTTTTGCCTAATATAATGCAGTACAAGGTAGTAGAGCTTATTATATTTTTCAATAGAGGTATTGACTTATAAATCTATTTCTTGCCAGAAATATACTAGTTTACTGCGGAGTCTTTATCATACAGAGTTTCATCTCGTGAAATTCGAGGTGTACTAGTTGAAATAGTGTTCAAAGAAATGTGTGGACAAGGGGGGCTAGCATTGAAAGAAGCTGTTCGACTAAGAGAATTATTTCAAATTTTAGTAAAACGTTGGTTGATTATCGTAAGTATGATGATAGGGTTTGGTACCATTGTAGCTGCTGTGAGTTTGTATGTGATTACACCAATCTACCAATCCGAGACTCAAATACTAGTCAACCAAAAGAATCGAGATTTAGAAGAACTCGCGTTAACGTTAAATGTGCAAAACGATTTGCAATTAATTAATACGTATAACGTCATTATGAAAAGCCCTGCCATATTAACGAAAGTGATTGATGAGTTGGATTTAAATATGACCACAGACGAATTGACGAAAAAAATTACAGTGACAAATGCGGATAATTCACAAGTTGTTAACATTAACGTACAGGACGAGCAGTATGCACAAGCAGTTGAGATATCGAATACATTGGCTGAAGTGTTTAAAGAAGAGATTGTTGTTCTGATGAATGTAGACAATGTCAACATTTTATCAGAGGCAAAGTTGTTAGTTGAACCAAAGCCAGTAAAACCGAATATTACATTAAATGTTTTTATTGCCGTTGTATTCGGTTTAATGATTGGTGTTGCGGTCGCATTTTTGTTGGAATTTTTGGATACAACTGTAAAGAGCGAGGAAGACATTGAGGATTTTATTGGGCTACCAGTTATGGGGTTTGTCGGGAAGTTTCCTATAGATCTAGGGCAGGAAGCTGCAAAAAAGGAGGACAAGCCGAAGAAGAAGAAAACGAAACCTCGAAGTCAAACGAGAAGGAGGAAACCAAGTGCTCTTTAAGAAAAAACAGTCGAAAAAGAAACCATATGCCAGGAAATTAGTGACAATTATTGACCAAAAATCTATTTTCTCTGAACAATTTAAAACGATTCGCACGAATATTTCCTTCGCTATGCCCGATCGTGATTTAAAAACAATCTTAGTGACATCATCGCAGCCTGGAGAAGGGAAGTCGACGATCGCTTCCAATATGGGGGTCGTGTTTGCACAGGAAGGGAAGAAAGTGTTGCTTGTTGATGCAGATATGAGGAAACCGACATTACACTACACGTTTAATATGTACAATATTTACGGTTTATCGAATGTATTGTCTGGGCAAAAGGCGTATGAAGAAGTAATCAATGAGACGTTTGTGGATGGACTGTCGGTGATGCCAAGTGGTGCTATCCCGCCTAACCCTACAGAGCTGTTGGCTTCTGAGAAACTAAATCGAATGGTAAATGAGTTGCGTGAGCAATACGACATGATCATTTTTGATGCTCCCCCGTTGTTAGCCATTTCCGATGCACAAATTTTATCGCACAAGTTGGATGGGACTTTGTTGGTTGTGAATACAGGTGAAACAGAGCGTGCAAGCATTTTGAAAGCTAAGGCAACATTGCAAGGAAGCCAGGCGAATATACTAGGGGTGATATTGAATAATTATGAAATCACGCCGGAAAGTTATTATTATCAGGAGTATAAGTAGGTTGGCGTCACTAGCGCAGTGTCATTAGTTCGGTGGCCATAATCACACTATGTGGAATTAAACGGTTAGGGGATTCGGTGGAGGTGTGAGTAGGAACTGCCAACGAGACATTGCAGTAAGGAAATTTGAAGGAACTGTCTCGTAGAAGCGCGTAACGAGACATGGCGGCAGGGAAATGCGAAGGAACTGTCTCGTAGAAGCGCGTAACGAGACATGGCGGCGGGGAATTTTGAAAGGATTGTCTCGTAGAAGCGGGCAACGAGACATGGCGGCAGGGAATTTTGAAAGGATTGTCTCGTAGAAGCGGGCAACGAGACATTGCGGCGGTATGGAAATGCGAAAGAATTGTCTCGTAGAAGCGCGCAACGAGACATGGCGGCATGGAAATGCGAAGGAATTGTCTCGTAGAAGCGGGCAACGAGACATTGCGGCAGGGAAATGCGAAGGAACTGTCTCGTAGAAGCGGGCAACGAGACATTGCGGTATGGAAATGCGAAGGAACTGTCTCGTAGAAGCGCGCAACGAGACATTGCGGTATGGAAATGCGAAGGAATTGTCTCGTAGAAGCGTGCAACGAGACATGGCGGCAGGGAAATGCGAAGGAACTGTCTCGTAGAAGCGCGCAACGAGACATGGCGGTATGGAAATGCGAAGGAACTGTCTCGTAGAAGCGCGCAACGAGATATGGCGGTATGGAAATGCGAAGGAATTGTCTCGTAGAACCGCGCAACGAGACATTGCGGCAGGGAAATGCGAAGGAATTGTCTCGTAGAAGGGCGCAACGAGACATTGCGGCAGGGAAATTTGAAAGAATTGTCTCGTAGAAGCGTGCAACGAGACATTGCGGCATGGAAATGTGAAAGAATTGTCTCGTAGAAGCGCGCAACGAGACATGGCGGCAGGGAAAATCGAAGGAATTGTCTCGTAGAAGCGCGCAACGAGATATGGCGGCATGGAAATGTGAAAGAATTGTCTCGTAGAAGCGGGCAACGAGACATTGCGGTATGAAATGCGAAGGAACTGTCTCGTAGAAGGGCGCAACGAGACATTGCGGCAGGGAAATGTGAAAGAATTGTCTCGTAGAAGGGCGCAAAGAGACATTGCGGTAGGGAAATGTGAAAGAATTGTCTCGTAGAAGCGCGTAACGAGACAAAACGGCAGGGAAATGTGAAAGAATTGTCTCGTAGAAGGGTGCAACGAGACATGGCGGCAGGGAAATGTGAAAGAATTGTCTCGTAGAAGCGTGCAATGAGACATTGCGGTATGGAAATCCGAAGGAATTGTCTCGTAGAAGCGCGCAACGAGACATTGCGGCAGGGAAATGCGAAGGAATTGTCTCGTAGAAGCGTGCAACGAGACAAAACGGCAGTGAAACTCGAAGGAATTGTCTCGTAGAAGGGTGCAACGAGACATGGCGGCAGGGAAATGTGAAAGAATTGTCTCGTAGAAGCGTGCAACGAGACAAAACGGCAGTGAAACTCGAAGGAATTGTCTCGTAGAAGGGTGCAACGAGACAAAACGGCAGGGAAATGCGAAGGAACTGTCTCGTAGAAGCGTGCAACGAGACATGGCGGCAGGGAAATGTGAAAGAATTGTCTCGTAGAAGCGTGCAACGAGACATTGCAGCAGGGAAATGCGAAGGAACTGTCTCATTGAAACGGTTCATGGACAAAAGGAAGCCGAAATCCGGTAGAACTGTCCATGAGAAGGTTCTCCAAGTAAGAAAGGGTAGGAAATCTGAAAGAACTGATTAAAGATCAGAGGATTTAACTAAGCACTAGGCCATTTACCTTTACAGAAACCATAAATATGAATCAACTACAGCTGAATCCGACGCAGGAAGGAGTTACCAATGCTTAGTACAGAAACGAAAGACTTTGTTTCAGTGTTTTTGCTATATGCAATGTTGTTGTTAAGCTTGCTGTCTTATGAGATGAATATTTATGCCAATTTTTACGATAGTATGTTGATAGCCATTTTGGCTGTTGGGATGTTCTTTATTATGATGCAATATTTTTTTGATAAAGCATTTATTGCATACCATATTGCACAGGCGCTTGCGTATAACAAAACTGTACTACTCCTTATCTACTTGCTCGTTTTCTCAAGTTTATTAACTTCTGTTTTCAATGGGTTTATCTCCTTTTCTGGATTTGTCAAGCTGCTTAGTATTATTGTTTCTATACTATTGTTTTTCTTTATTGTGCCAACATACTTGAATTATTTTATTTCAAGGTTACATTACTTGATTATTTTTTTTGTTACGATTGCTTCTGTAATTGGTATGATCACGAAGTTTAATGGTCGTTTCTTAATTTACGAAACATATTATGGTCGAGTGGATTCGATTTATTTTGACCCTAATTATTTCGGTACACTTGCAGGTATAGCGGTATTGTTGGCTTTAAGGTATCCGGGATTTTTATTTAAACTTGCGATGCTTATCAATCTTGTGGCTGTGCTGTTTTCGAATTCTCGTACTGTCTTTTTGGCACTCGTATTTACGTTAATCGTTACGTATTTTTACCAAAAACGGATTGAAATTCGGCATCTGTTTGTTGGGGTAATACTATTTGTAGCAATTGCAATTGGTACACATTATTTATATGAGCTTGATTTTTTTAGAACACATCAAGGGTTAAATGATCGAGAGGAATTGTGGAAAGCTGCGGTGGCATTAATTGGAGAACAACCGTTTTGGGGTTATGGACAAGAGGTGATTCCCGACCTATTAGCGCAAAAAGGGGTACACTTCAATAGTACGCATAATGCTTATTTGGATTATATGCTTTCTTATGGCATAGTCTGTGGGTTGGTTTACATAGCAATAATACTGATTTCATTATACCGCGGCGTGAAGCATAAGGTTCATGTTTCGTTTATACAAGTGGTACTTTTTTTATTTATTTGTTCTTTTATGATTTCAATTAATATTGGCGGCCTTGGTTCGACTTCGTTTTTATTTACTCTATACTTGGGATTGTGTAACAGCAGTTCATATGCGTTCTGGACCAATACTGACCGTGATTAAGTAGATTAATAGTTAAGAGAATTTGTCGATACGGGATGGGTTTCTGGCGTTTAAGGTATTTGTTCAATTTGTATAATTGAGAGGAGATAATGTTTGAAAATCGGGTTCGTACACAAAGGATTCAGTTATTTGCCGGAGCTATATGCATACTGTTCGTATTTTAACCGACTTGACGATATAGAGGCTTCAATTATTTCTAATAATGAAATGATAGAGAAGAACAATGAACATTATGATTTAATTTGGAAGTTTCCAGGAATCGATTTAAAAAGAGATTTTAAAGATTCTAAAGTCATACATGAGTACAACTCGATTTCGACAGGGGATTTTGTTTATTTGAAAAATTATCTTAAAAAAATATTTAATTTAAAGCCAGATGCACGTGTGTTTTTGAATGATGAGGTAAAAAAAGGATATGGAATGAATGATGATGTACCTTATATTAAGAGGGATATGGGCATCTCGAAACACTTTTTTGTGAATCATGAGAAGAAAGAGTACGACTTTGTTTACGTGGGGGCGATGGGGAAATCGAGGGGGTTGATACATGGGTTGAAGCCTTTTACTTCATTCTTGAAAAACAGAACGATTCTGTTAATCGGCAAGCCGAATGATGCGCTTTATCAACAATACAAGCAATATGCAAATATAATTTTCATTGGAAAACTCTCATATGAGCAAGTTCCAAGTATAGCTTCAAAGGCCATGTATGGTTATAATTTCATCCCGGATGTATATCCATTTAATATACAAACCTCAACGAAGCTATTGGAATACTGTGCGATGGGACTAAATATTGTAACGACGGATTATCATTGGGTGCGTCAGTTTGAACAACAAAATGGCGGACGTTTTTTTAAATTGCAGCCAGATATGAAAAATTTCACAAATGATTCCTTGGAAAAATTTCGATTCGAAACACCTGATGTCAGTCATCTAGAATGGGATCATATACTCGATCGTCTTGGAATTGCAGAGTTTGTGAAAAGGATTGTGAATTAGGGAGAAAAGTTAAGATAAATGAGTTTGGACCTCAAGAGGACCTTAGTCGGTTTCTACCAGTATTTAGTTTCTTATATGCGAATCGATCCATATTTCACACTAGGATCATTGTTGTCTCAATAAAATTTACTGCAATAGGGCCGACTACGGGGTTATTGAAAAAAGTAGTTACTATACTTTTTTTCATTTAAACCTCTTTTTCCCAAATAATTTAATAGTTTCTTAGAGATTGTGGAATGCCAACCAGGTAAAAATTTGTTCCATAGTCGTAAATAGGTAATTCAACAATATACTAATTATGAAGCTAGATTTGAAGTTTACAAACTATTATTTGAGGAAAAAAGGTGTCTCTTATGAGGGAAATTAAAATTGGTGCAGTTTTATCCTATCTCAAAATATTTATTACTCTACTTGTGACAGTATTGTTTACGCCTGTTCTCATTCATTTCCTAGGAAAAGATGAGTTTGGTTTATACGAGCTAGTGATGGTATTTGTTGGCTACTTAACGATTTTAGATTTTGGGCTAGGAAACACCGTTGTACGATACATAGCGAAGAACCGTGTAGTAGGAGATCAAAAGGCCGAAGCACGGATGAACGGATTTTTTCTAAAATTATTTAGTTGGATTGGACTAATTGCTTTTGTGATTGGGTATGTTTTGCATTTACTTGTTGATGATTTCTTCGGAGCAAGTTTAAGTCCAGAACAAGTGGAACAAGCGCAAGTAATGGTGCTGATAATGGCAATTAGTTTAGCGTTACAATTTCCTTTAAGCGTTTTCACGTCAATTTTAGAAGCGTATGAAAAGTTTATTTTTATACGAAGTACTGCTGTATTACGTGTCGTTTTGCAGCCGATAGTGATGCTACTTTTCCTAATAAATGGACAAGGAGTTGTAACACTTACATTTGCCGTGGCTTTCATTGGTGTATGCAATTTTATACTGAACGCTTTTATTTGCATGAATCTGTTGAAGGTGCAGTTTAGTTTTAAGAAGAATGAGCCTTTTTTGGTGAAGAAGATGTTAATTTTTTCATTTTTTATTTTCTTGACCGTAATAGTAGATAAAATTTTCATACAAACGAATCAATTACTTGTAGGAATTTTCCATGGGACGGATGATGTTGCGGTATTTGCGGTAGCAGTGCAATTTCTTTATATGTTTATGTCGGTTGCTTATGCTGTTAATGGATTGTTTTTACCGCGCATAACAATGCTAACTATGGATGAAGATAACGTGGCTAGCTTAAGGAAAATTAACGAGTTGTTTGTAAACGTTGGTGCCATTCAGGTTGTGATACTTGGCTATGTGCTAGGCGGATTTATATTATTTGGAAGAGAGTTTATAGTACTGTGGGTGGGACAAGAGTTTGTGCCAGCTTACTGGATTGTGGTAGTGTTGATGATTCCTATATTCGTTGACTTAATTCAGCATGTAGGGATCAGTATTTTAAAGGCGAAAAATTTATTTAAGTTCCGGACAATAACGTTGTTTCTGTTGGCGCTGGTAAATTTAATTGTAGCAATTCCTGTGACAGCTAGGTTTGGCATGGTGGGATCGGCTATTGTGTCTGGAGCTGCATTGTTTATTGGTTATGTTGTGTTGATGAATATTTATTATTACAAGCGGATTGGACTTGATATATTCCGCTTTTGGCGGCTTGCTTTGCGGTTTGGTGGCTCGATTGGGATTGCAATGCTCAGTACCTGGATACTAATAGATACACTAAGGCCGGAGTTTAATGTCTCAGTGCTACTTGGATGGATAGTAGTGTATAGTTTAATACTGAGTGTAAGTATATTTGTCTTCGGGATGAATGCTGATCAGCGTAGGTGTTTTGTTAGGGGAGTGAGGAAACGAATAGTGGGATTGCGCGCATTGCAATAATTCAAATAATAGCTGGGGGCTTCTCAAAAATGGCAGTATCGTAATTTAGATTGAGCAATTTCTCCACATTCAATCCAAATGCTGCACTACACACTGTTTGGCTACTACTACTTTCAATTTTTTTGGGTCAAGATACATTTGCCCATCACATGGAATAATTATTTTTTAACAGTATCATGACGAATTGATTAGTTCGGCACAATCTGGTGAAAAATAGAAGTAAGATATTCCGGTGAAAAGGGTGGTAGGATTGAATCATGATGGGATGGTCATTGAGAAGGAAACCAATGCAGCTGCGGCTGTTTCATTTTCAAATGCCATTTTAGGATTTTTCTTAAGTTTCATCCCCTTTATAGGTTGGCTTTTTGCCCCCGTTTGGGTAATCGCCATTTTATTTGGGATGGTGGGCTTAAGTAAGAATTATAATCGTCGGCTTGCAGTTTATGGAATCGTCATTGGGTTGTTTACATTTGCTTATAAAATTATATTAGTTCAAATGTTTAGTTAAGTTAATATGTTTGAGCGACACCTCTTCATACGCAAAGCACAAGTTTTTTATTACTTGTGCTTTTGAGCTTTCATAGGAAAAGATTATGTAGTCTTGACTAGAAATAATGTCATGATGATATCTTATTGAGTGAGTTTATACAAAATTTTAATTATCCAACATAAAACAATACATGCACATTTAGTTAATGAACATCCCACCAGATGCCACTTCCTCTAGATTATGTTAAGATTGAACAAGATTGTTTTTAGAAAGAGTGATGAAATGAAGGTTATTTTTATTGGTGATATTGTGGGGTCAATTGGCCGAGAAGCGGTGGAGAAATATTTACCTCGTTTGAAAAGAAAATACGCTGCGGATGTAGTGATTGCAAATGGGGAGAACGCAGCAGCAGGTCGAGGGATTACGTACAGTATTTATCAACAGCTATTACAAGCAGGTGTTGACGTAATTACAATGGGGAATCACACTTGGGATAATAAAGATATTTTTGAATTTATAGATGATGCAGATTACCTCATACGTCCAGCCAATTTTTCTAAAGAAGCACCAGGTCGTGGTATGGTGCAAATCGAGAAGAATGGTGTGACACTTTCAGTCATTAATCTCCATGGGCGCGTATTTTTACCTCCGCATGAGGATCCTTTTGCGGTGGCCGATCAATTGGTAGCTGAGGCTCGAAAAATATCACCTCTTGTGTTCGTTGATTTCCATGCAGAAGTAACAAGTGAAAAAATTGCACTTGGTTGGCATTTAGATGGCAGAGTTTCTGCGGTTGTTGGAACTCACACGCATGTTCAAACTGCAGATGCTCGCATTTATCCGGGTGGGACAGCTTATATTACCGATGTAGGTATGACGGGGCCGTACGACGAGATTCTTGGAATGACAAAGGAAAGTGTCATTTATAAATTCCAAACAAACATGCCGACACGTTTTGAAGTACCGAAAAGTGGACGCGAAGTACTTAGCGGATTCTTTGTAGATATTGATAATAAAACAGGAAAAGCTATTTCTTGTGAAAGAATCTATATTAATGCGGATTATCCGTTTAATGGGTAAATGACTGCAGTGTGAAAAGGTAACAATCGTATCGAATGATTCCTTGTCACCTCTAACAGCAACAAGTAAACAAATAACCAAAACCCCGGCATAATAACCGGGGTTTTATTGTCCCAAATCATTCGTGGGGGCAGCCTTATATTAACCTACCTTATTCGTTTTTCAGAATAACATTATCAAAATATTACTATTTTAAAAAAAACGAACTTGTACTATGATAGTTGCAACCGTAGTTGACTGAAAATTCTAATCATTGTATGGGTGGTTCATGGATTGAATTCATGATTAATTTGCGAAAGATAACTAGTTGTCATAACAAGATTAATTGTGGGCAAAACGTTTGGACGCATAATAATTATCGGAAGTGGATTGCCTATGAAATGTGAAATTAAGGGGGAACTAATATGAATGCATTTAGTTATGCATGCAGTACAAAAATTGAGATGGGGATGGGAGTTTCGAAAAAATTACCAGAATACTTAACATCTCTTGGGGTTGGCTCTTCGATTTTACTTGTAAGTGATCCAGGAGTCGTTCAAGCAGGATTGGTAGAACCTATTAAAGATAACTTACAGTCTCATGGATTTATGGTATCGTTGTTCGATTCTATATCCCAAAATCCTAGAGACAATGAGTGTTTAACAGGTGCACAAAAATTTAAGGAAGAAAATTTAACGGCTGTCGTTGCAATTGGTGGTGGTAGTGCAATGGATACGGGTAAAGCAATTGCCCTCCTCGGTTCAAATGGCGGAACACCTACAGATTATGTAGAAGGAAGAATACAGTATCAAAACATTGCTCCTATTATTTGTGTACCAACAACGGCTGGTACTGGATCAGAAGTAACTCGCTCATCCGTAATAACAGAGGCTGATACCCATCGCAAGATGACACTTAAACATTCTTTGCTTCGACCACAGATGGCAGTTTTAGATCCTGAGCTAACTTATACCGTCCCACCATCAGTTACTGCAGCGACGGGGGTGGATGCTTTAGTACATGCAATTGAAGGGTATACATGTAAGGTTTCGAATCCTATTTCACAAGCTCTTGGTGCAAAAGCAATGCAAACGATTGTATCTTCATTACCGGCTGCTTTTCACAACGGACGTGACGAAGAAGCTCGTTTTAATATGTTAAAAGGAAGTCTACTTGCAGGGTTATGTTTCGGGTCAGCTGATGTTGCTGCGGTTCATTGTTTGGCAGAAGCGCTTGGCGGTTTATATGATACGCCACATGGTATTGCAAATGCTGTATTCTTACCTTATGTTCTAAAGTTTAACGCAGAGGAGAATACACAAATGCATGCTAATTTGGCTAGATATATGGCATTTGCAAAGGATACTGATACCGATGCACTAGCTGTTGAGAAGTTAATTAATGGAATAGAAGCGTTCACAGAGGAGCTTAAAATACCGAAATTGAAGGATTTACAGTACGTTTCTGAAAATGACTTCCAAAGAATTGTAGAATTAGCTGTTCAGAATGGTTCAACTCCAAGTAACGTCCGCTCTATAACAGAAACGGATTATATGAATATTCTCGAAAATGCATATAGAGGTTAATTAGATTATATAAGGCAGTTAACTAATTAGTAGAGAATAGAATTCACCGAAAGAGTTTCTGGTTCTTCATAGTTTTCCTTAAGACTTATTCAATTAGCTGAAGATTATTTAAAGAAAGTAATTTTTTTCTAAATTAATAGAGCAATTTTTAATTGAAATGATTCTAAACCCCTTTTTCACAGCATAAAATGTGCTACGGACACAAACTTAAACGTCCTTTGAATGAACGAGACCTAAAAAAAAACGTTTCATTCAACAAACACATAATAAAGCTCTATGGGGAGGAATAGTTGTGGATTCATTAAAAGTATCATCTCGCTCTAATCCAAATTCTGTTGCAGGTGCGCTAGTTGCTGTTATTCGTGAGCAAGGTTACGCGGAAATGCAAGCAGTCGGTGCAGGTGCATTGAACCAAGCAGTAAAGGCAGTAGCGATTGCTCGCGGCTTTGTTGCACCAAGTGGCACAGACTTAATTTGCGCTCCAGCATTTGCAGATATTACGATTGCTGGTGAAGACCGAACAGCATTGAAACTTGTTGTTGAAAGACGTACAAGATAAATCGTTCAAAGTGACAAAAAGGGGTGGCCCGAAAGCGTATTAGCTTTTAGAGGTCATCTTTTTCTTTTTATAAGGAATAAGAAAATGTAAAAGGGCGTCCTACTAGTCATAGGAGCCCTTTTAAACTTTAATTAAGCAATGGGGAACCATCCTGGTGTGTTGACGATGGCATTCCATAATGGATCAGGAACAACCAATTCTTCCTGCTTATCTTTGTGCAATTTTGTGATGATTTCATCTTCTTTACCTCCAGCTACTTTTTGAACCCAATCCGGGTCGATAATGATTTCTCTTCCTAAAGCAAGTAATGCAACTCCCGTATTCAACGCTTTTCGTGCATCATTTGCTGTATAAATTGACCCAACTCCAATTAATGGTACTCGTCCGTTAATTGTTTCAAGTAAATAATCGATACGAGTTTTGGATAGATCCTCCACGCCGCGTCTAGGTGTTGAGAAGAAGTCATTCAATGAAACGTGTAAATAGTCCAGACTTTTTTCTGCTAAAACGTCAACTAAAGCAATGGTTTCATCCATTGTAATACCTGGTGTTTCAGGCTCTTCTGGAGAGAAACGATAGCCGACGATGAAATCTGATTTACCATGTGCATCAACAACACTTTTTACTTTATCGACAATCGCAAGAGGGAAGGTCATGCGGTTTTCTAGGCTACCCCCAAAACGATCTTCACGACGATTTGAATGTGGTGAGAAAAATTGTTGAATTAAATAGCCGTTTGCCCCATGAATTTCAACGCCATCATAGCCTGCTTCAATGGCACGGCGAGTTGTTTCTCCAAATGCTTCGATGATTTCTTCGACTTCTGTTTCTGTAAGTGCTCTTGGTGTTTTTGCGCCGGGCTGCTCTGCTGCAACAGCACTTGCGCTGACGATATCTCCATTTGGTACTAATTCTGGTGGACACATTCTACCGCCGTGAAAAATTTGAAGGACAGCTTTTGCACCTTGTTCTTTGATTGCCGTGGCCAATTGCTTTAAGCTAGGAATCATTTCATCACGATCTCCTGCAAATTCACCGTGAAACCCTTTACCATTTGCTGTAACATTTGTACAAGCGGTAATGACCATGCTGACACCTTTTGCACGGCGAGCATAGTAGTTCACTTCAGCCTCTGTCACCGTTCCGTCAGGGTTAGATGAAAAGTTTGTCATCGGCGCCATCACAACGCGATTCTTTAATTCCACACCATTCGGTAATGTATAGGAAGATAATAAGTCCTTATATGTTTCATTCATATTCCAATCGCTCCAAACTTTGTTAGGTTCATTATTAAAATACTCCTTAACATTTTGAATATCAAACATGTTGCTTTTCTGGCTAATTTTGGTAGGGAAGAGTATAGATTTTTGGATGGGTAGTAATATGGACAGAACATATGATGAATTCAGGCGAGAACGTCTGGTAGAAGCGGTCTATGAGACAAAGGAGCAAGGTATGGAAAGAGAATGATCCCGTAGAAGCGGTCTATGAGACAAAGAAGCAAGGTATGGAAAGAGAAGTCTCTCGTAGAAGCGGTCTATGAGACAAATGAGCGGGGTATGGAAAGAGAAGTGTCTCGTAGAAGCTCTCTATGAGACAAAGGAGGAGGGAATGGAAAGAGAAGTGTCTCGTAGAAGCGGTCTATGAGACAAAGGAGCGGGGTATGGAAAGAGAAGTGTCTCGTAGAAGCTCGCTATGAGACAAAGGGGCAAGGAAAGGAAAGAGAAGTGTCTCGTAGAAGCAATCTATGAGACAAAGGAGCAAGGAAAAGAAAGAGAACAGTCTCGTAGAAGCGGTCTATGAGACAAAGGAGCAAGGTATGGAAAGAGAAGTGTCCCGTAGAAGCGGTCTATGAGACAAAGGAGGAGGGAATGGAAAGAGAAGTGTCCCGTAGAAGCGGTCTATGAGACAAATGAGCGGGGTATGGAAAGAGAAGTGTCTCGTAGAAGCGGTCTATGAGACAAAGGGGAAAGGAAAAGAAAGAGAACAGTCTCGTAGAAGCGGTCTATGAGACAAAGGAGAAAGGAAAAGAAAGAGAACAGTCTCGTAGAAGCGGTCTATGAGACAAAGGAGGAGGGAATGGAAAGAGAAGTGTCCCGTAGAAGCGGTCTATGAGACAAAGGAGCAAGGAAAAGAAAGAGAACAGTCCCGTAGAAGCGGTCTATGAGACAAAGGAGCAAGATATGGAAAGGGAACTGTCCCGTAGAAGCAATCTATGAGACAAAGGAGCAAGATATGGAAAGGGAACAGTCCCGTAGAAGCGTTCTATGAGACAAAGGAGCAAGGTATGGAAAGAGAAGTGTCCCGTAGAAGCGGTCTATGAGACAAAGGAGGAGGGAATGGAAAGAGAAGTGTCCCGTAGAAGCGGTCTATGAGACAAAGGAGCAAGGAAAAGAAAGAGAAGTGTCTCGTAGAAGCTCTCTATGAGACAAAGGGGCAAGGAAAGGAAAGAGAAGTGTCTCGTAGAAGCAATCTATGAGACAAATGAGCAAGGAAAAGAAAGAGAACAGTCCCGTAGAAGCGGTCTATGAGACAAATGAGCGGGGTATGGAAAGAGAAGTGTCTCGTAGAAGCTCTCTATGAGACAAAGGAGGAGGGTATGGAAAGAGAATTGTCTCGTAGAAGCGGTCTATGAGACAAATGAGCGGGGTATGGAAAGAGAAGTGTCTCGTAGAAGCTCTCTATGAGACAAAGGAGGAGGGAATGGAAAGAGAATTGTCTCGTAGAAGCGGTCTATGAGACAAAGGAGCAAGGAAAGGAAAGAAAACTGTCCCGTGAAAAGTTGTGCGATGCAAAAACACGGAATTACTTTCTGTTAGAATAGCCTTATAAAGCGTAACTAAGTACTAAAACATCCAGCCATATAAAGCAAACACTTTTGCACATCACTATACAAAAAAGGAGCCAGTTCAATACTAGCCCCTTGTGTATTAGTACATAATTTAAATTTCCGTAGTTGAAATGAGTTGATGAACTTTCCATGAACCATCTACGAGTTTTACTTGGCAGATTGTTTCGAAGGTTTTAGCTTCTTCGCTATCTGGATAGTAGATAATGAATTCTTCAACAGTTTTTACGTTATAAGAGCCATCGCCGTTATCTACAACATCCACAACTGCTGTAGATACGAATTCTTCTGATATTCCGCTATCTTTTAAGTAAGCGATGTAATCCTTAGCTTCTTTGTAACGAGAACCATCAGTAGTTAGGTAACTTTTCATGTAGTTGAAGTCACTGTAATTGATAGCATCGACACTAGCAATTGTGTATTCTTTCATAAATGCTTGTAATTCCGCACGTAAACCACTTGTTTCCATTGCGGATACAGCGGCTGCATCCGGTGCATAAACCGTACCAGAACCTTCTAATGTTTCTTTCGCTTCAACTTCACTATAGTAAGTCGGTTCTAAATAGCTAACTAACCAATTTTTAGATTCATTATCATATTGAAGTCCAACATAGACATTTAATTGATCATCCTCTAAAGAAGGTACTTCTTCATTTGGGCCATAAAATGCATAAGAATAATCAATCAAGGTATGAACCATTAGTAAACCGTCTTCAATCCACATAGAACTACTGTCAATTTCCATTTTGTTTAGTCGAGCAGAATAGAACATATTTGCTTCAACAAGTGGATCAATTTCATAATATAAGAAATCGTCACTGAAAATATCGGTTACACCTGTAAAAATATCTGTATTTAATTGCGCTTTTGCGTTTTGCATTTCTTCACCAAAAGTTAGCAATGAAGTTTTCACTTTTTCTAATTCTTCATCAGATACGATTGGCGCGTCAACTTCGATGTAGTTAGAATCAATACTGAATGATTTAGAAGTTACTTCGCCCCAAGGATAGTTTACAACGACTTTCGCCTTAGCTGAACCGTCTAAGAATACTGGGCCAAAATATTCAGAATCACCGTACTCGTCAATTTCGACTTGATGATCATTGACAAGAAGGAAGCTATCTGCCATCCACTCGCTGTCATAATTCCATATGTAAACACTTGCTTCCCCGATAGGTAGTTCATCCATCCAAACATCTTCAGAGTATGGATTCGATAGTTCTAGTTCTATGTCGGTTTTGGATTCGCCAAAGTCATTATTTAAGCTAGCCTCAACTGTATAAATCCCGGGAATAAGGGGACCGTATGTAATACCGTCATCTTCCTTCTTTTCGTTAACTTCTGAACTATTGAATTTTAGTTTAACGCCATCTGTTGGACCGTCATAATAAGCATATTGATCAATCGCAGAAACCTTATGGGATTGGAATATGCCTAAAAACTTACCTTCTTTTTCGATGGAAACATATGCTTCTATTGCATCATCACTAATGTCTTCAACTAGTTTGATAAATGCATCTGCTTCGCTTTGCGTTACGGCAGAACCGTCTTCATGCATCATCATATTTACTAGTTGTGCTGCATTTCGGTCTTCAAGTGCTTTAAAGAACCGTTTTTCAGTAGAATCTTTTGAAAAATAAATATTAGCCCAAACTGAAAATCCTATTAGTAGGATAGCTAGTGAGCTAACGACACCAATAATAATTTTTTGACGTTTTGACATGGGCTTCTTTTCTTTTGGTGGTGTCGTTCTCGTTTGAACTGGTTGCGTATGCTGTTGCGGTACTTCGATTTTAATAAGCTTTGTGCCACAGTTTGTGCACATGTTGTCACTCATTTTCGCTTCATGACCGCACTCTTGACAAAATCTTTTCATACATACCCTCTTCTATTACATATTTTCTATTTACATCACAAATCGTGTGAAACTTTTTTATCAATCATTCGTTCTATATAAGTGAGATAATAACTATGGAAGGCGGAAAACTAGGAATATCCGCCGTCCATTGTTTAAAACTTGTTTAAATTTGGAGACAAGATTAGAAGAATCCGCTGTCCATAAATTTTCCAACAGTGTTGTTCCACACAACGTTCATTAAAATCCAGAATAAAACTAAGAAAATAATGATGTAAACTAGGTAAGAGTGGAACATGTCAAAGTTTTTAGTTTGGAATGTTAACAAACGTGTAATGACAAATAATGGAACTGCTAACACTACTAATAAAAGTGCAATGAAAAGTATATTGTTAGCAAACTGATATGCACTAATTAAAAATAACAACAATGCAACAACAGTTAATAGGATTGACGGGATTGAGAAAGCTCCAAGGTAACTAGTAATTGCTTTCCAAGATGTTTCTGGGCCAAAATTTTTAGCAACGATCCATAATGATAGGACGACCACAGCGTAGATAGCAATAATAAATATTGCACTACCACCGAATACGTTGAAGAAGATTTCGCTTGTATCTATAAACATCCCAAACATACTATGTGCAGCAACAAACAATGTTAGACCAACAATGAGTGCATAAAGAACAACCGTGATAATGCCGTTAACAAATTGACTTTCACCACTGCTGAAAATAGTAGAAGGTTGTTTTAAATAAGTAGTAAAGAAATTAATAAATGCTTTTGATTGATCTTTCACTTTTTCAACATGTACATTTGGTTGTGCGGGTTGTTGATACTGCTGTTGGTTAGGGTTTCCCTGTTGTTGGAATTGGCCGGGCTGCTGAAATTGGTTAGGTCCTCCTGCTTGTTGGAATTGCCCAGGGTTTGTAGTTTGTCCAGGTTGTTGGAATTGTCCATTGTTAACAGGTTGGCCTGGTTGTTGTACATTTCCCTGTTGTTGATTTGGTGGACTTTGATTGTTAGCGTTAAAATCTTCAAGAGATCCACCACATTTTGCACAGAAATTGCCCAAATCTTGGACATTTCCACATGCTGTACATTTCTTCATAATGGTTCCTCGCTCACTTTCTTGTTATTTTATTAGATTATATGAATCTAAAGTAAGAGATATATAATGAAAAGTTCATAGTTACTTTTGACCTATAACTAACAAAAATATCTCCTCTGTCTATGATATATTGTAAATTCATTCCAAACAATGCATTTTCTTAAAAATTATTAATTAATAATTTATGGTTTTCGTTAAAAAGTATTTGATATGTATTTTTTTCCATTTCATTGGTTTTAGGAAAGTTGCTCATACTATTTACAATTTAGTGAACGCCTTCAGTCAAAGGTCTGATTTTGGCATTTAATAGTAGATTTTCGATTACTTAACAATCGTTAGCATGTTATATTAATGATGGAAAAAATATAAGAAGTATTTTAAGGAGTTGTTATCATGTTACATCAGCTTTCGTGGAAAGTCGGTGGGCAACAAGGGGAAGGGATTGAGAGTACAGGTGAAATCTTCTCAATGGCAATGAACCGTTTAGGGTATCACCTATACGGTTACCGTCATTTCTCTTCTCGGATTAAGGGTGGCCATACGAACAATAAAATTACAGTTAGACCAACTCAAGTACGCGCAATTGCGGATGATTTAGATATATTAGTTGCTTTCGACCAAGAAACAATTGACGTTAACTATAAAGAATTGACAGAAAATGGTATTATTTTAGCTGATAGCAAATTTAACCCTGTAAAACCAGAAGATTCCAAAGCACCTTTGTTCAGCGTGCCATTTACTGAAATCGCTTCCGAACTTGGTACTTCGTTAATGAAAAACATGGTTGCCATCGGTGCGACAAGTGCTTTATTGAAATTAGAACACTCTGTATTCCAAAGTGTTGTTGATGAAATCTTCGGTCGTAAAGGCGAAGAAGTTGTAAAAAAGAACATGGAGGCAATCGGTCGTGGACACGATGTCATGAGTGAATTACTAGGTGATCGTGTTGGAGCATGGGAATTAGAACCTGCTGATGGCAAACGCCGTATGTTCATGATTGGAAACGATGCAGTAGCGCTAGGTGCAATTGCTGCTGGTGCACGTTTTATGGCTGCTTACCCAATTACACCAGCTTCAGAAATTATGGAGTATTTAATTAAGAAATTACCTAAATTCGGTGGTGCAGTCATTCAGACGGAAGATGAAATCGCTGCTGCAACAATGGCAATCGGTGCAAACTACGGTGGGGTGCGTTCATTTACTGCATCAGCTGGACCTGGTTTATCACTTATGATGGAATCCATTGGGCTTTCTGGTATGACAGAGCAACCATTAGTTATTGTAGATACGCAACGTGGGGGCCCTTCAACAGGTCTTCCAACAAAACAAGAACAATCTGACTTAATGGCAATGTTCTACGGTACTCACGGAGAAATTCCGAAAGTTGTGATTGCGCCTTCAACATTGGAAGAAGCTTTCTTTGATACAATTCAAGCATTTAATATTGCAGAAGAATTGCAGTTGCCGGTTATCTTGATGACTGATCTTCAATTATCTTTAGGTAAAATTACTGCTGATCCATTTGATTATTCTAAGATCGAAATTCGTCGTGGTAAAATTGTAGATAGTGAACTCCCTGAGCCAGAAAATAAAGATTATTTTAAGCGCTACGAAAATACCGATGACGGGATCTCACCACGTGTTTTACCTGGAACACCGAACGGGATTCATCATGTAACAGGTGTTGAACACGATGAAACAGGTAAACCAAACGAAGCACCAGGTAACCGCAACATCCAAATGGACAAACGTTTCCGTAAACTGGACTATTTGAAGTTTGACACACCTGTGTATGTGAATGCGCCACACGAAGAGGCAGACGTATTATTTGTTGGGTTTAACTCAACTCGTGGTGCCATTGAAGAAGTTCAAGCTCGTTTGAGTGCTGAGGGTGTAAAAGTCAACCATGCACATATTCGCTTACTATTCCCATTCCCTGCAGCTGAGGTTGAACCACTTGTAGCCGGGGCGAAGAAAGTAATCGTTGTTGAAAATAATAAAACTGGCCAACTTGCAAACATTATGAAAATGAATGTTGGTGGTCACGATAAATTATCGAGCATCACGAAATATGACGGTACGCCGTTCTTACCACGTGAACTAGAAACAAAAATAAAGGAGCTGCTTGACTAATGGCTACATTTAAAGATTTTCGTAACTCAGTGAAACCAAACTGGTGTCCTGGCTGTGGCGACTTCTCTGTCCAAGCAGCCATCCAACGCGCTGCAGCAAATGTCGGCATCGAACCTCACGAACTAGCAGTTGTTGCTGGGATTGGTTGTTCTGGCCGTATCGCTGGTTACATTAATTCATACGGATTCCACGGAATTCACGGTCGGGCGTTACCATTAGCACAAGGTTTAAAAATGGCAAACCGTGATTTAAATGTAATCGCATCTGGTGGTGACGGAGACGGCTTCGCAATTGGTATGGGACATACAGTTCATGCCATTCGTCGTAATTTAGATATAACGTATGTCGTGATGGATAACCAAATATACGGGTTAACAAAAGGGCAAACTTCACCACGTTCTGCACAAGGGTTCATTACAAAATCAACTCCAGGTGGGGCAATTGAGCCTTCTTTAAAACCTTTAGAAGTAGCATTATCTTCGGGTGCTACATTTGTGGCACAAGGCTTCTCAACTGACATTAAAGAGTTAACGGCTTTAATTGAAGAAGGAATCAAACATAAAGGGTTCTCATTCATTAACGTGTTCAGCCCGTGTGTTACATACAACAAAGTTAATACGTATGACTGGTTTAAAGAACATCTTACTAAGTTGAGTGATGTGGAGGATTACGATTCTTCTGACCGTGACCTTGCAATGCGAACTGTTATGGAGAAAGAAGGCCTTGTAACAGGTATTATCTATCAAGACAAAGAAGCTAAATCTTATCAAGAAAAACTAGATCACTATTCGGAGCAACCGCTAGCGGAAGCTGATTTAACGATTAGTGAAAATGATTTCGAGGCTTTGGTGAAAGAGTTTATGTAAATTATATTAACTGTTGGAGGCGCATATCTAATAGATCCGTCTCTTATCCAGCAGTTGTCAGTTGTCAAGCCTAATGCTATCGCAATAATAATAAAACATGGCTCACAGTTTTTAATTTCCCCGTAAAAGTTAGACATTGCATCTAACTTTTACGGTTTTTTTATGGGCTAAATTAACAGTTTGGGGCAACGCAGTATAAATGGACCCGTTATAAATGGGCTCTAGAAGGAGCTTGCTAGGAGATAGAAAAAGGGTTGTCGGTCATTAAGCTGGTCTCTAGCAAGAGGATGGTGTAAAGGGGTTCTATGAGTCAAAACGAGTAATAAGGATTTATGAAATGTACCGTAGAGGCGTTCTATGAGACAATACCAGAAATCAGAACTTATGGAATGTACCGTAGCAACGTTCAATGAGACAAAACAAGTAATCAGAACTTAAGAAATGTACCGTAGAGACGTTCTATGAGACAAAATCAGAGATCAGAATTTATTGAATGTACCGTAGCAACGTTCAATGAGACAAAACAAGTAATCAGAAACTTAAGAAATGTACCGTAGAGACGTTCAATGAGACAAAACGAGTAATCAGAACTTAAGAAATGTACCGTAGAGGCGTTCAATGAGACAAAACAAGTGCTCACAACTTAAGAAATGTACCGTAGCAACGTTCAATGAGACAAAACAAGTAATCAGAACTTAAGAAATGTACCGTAGCAACGTTCAATGAGACAAAACAAGTAATCAGAACTTAAGAAATGTACCGTAGAGACGTTCAATGAGACAAAACGAGTAATAAGAACTTAAGAAATGTACCGTAGAGACGTTCAATGAGACAAAATCAGTAATAAGAGCTTAAGAAATGTACCGTAGAGGCGTTCTATGAGACAATACCAAAAATCAGAACTTATGGAATGTACCGTAGCAACGTTCAATGAGACAAAACAAGTAATCAGAACTTAAGAAATGTACCGTAGAGGCGTTCTATGAGACAAAATCAGAGATCAGAATTTATTGAATGTACCGTAGAGACGTTCTATGAGACAAAATCAGAGATCAGAATTTATTGAATGTACCGTAGAGACGTTCAATGAGACAAAACAAGTAATCAGAAACTTAAGAAATGTACCGTAGAGACGTTCAATGAGACAAAACGAGTAATCAGAACTTAAGAAATGTACCGTAGCAACGTTCAATGAGACAAAACAAGTAATCAGAACTTAAGAAATGTACCGTAGCAACGTTCAATGAGACAAAACAAGTAATCAGAACTTAAGAAATGTACCGTAGAGGCGTTCTATGAGACAAAACGAGTAATCAGAACTTAAGAAATGTACCGTAGCAACGTTCAATGAGACAAAACAAGTAATCAGAACTTAAGAAATGTACCGTAGAGACGTTCAATGGGACAAAACAAGTAATCAGAACTTATGGAATGAACCGTAGCAACGTTCAATGAGACAAAACTAGTTATAAAAATGAACGAAATTTCCAGAAGGAGAGAAGGATCCGCTTTGTGAGAAAAAACTAGTAGAATAAGTAATGTCCCATAGCCTAATATACGACAAAACGAACAGTTATTTTTAATTAATCAGAACTCAAGCTTATTCAAAGAAAGCCCAACGATATTTGCCAACCATACTAAAGTTACTCTCTAATATTCTTTGTACTCGTTTCTTAGATTCCACTATATTACACCATTCATGAATCAAGTTAGTTGTAATTTTCCTGTCAGGAAAAAGTAACTTGAATTCCCTTACACTTCTGATTACAGCAGATGCAACAGTTTCTACATGGCCACACTTTTTACAAACACATTTCCGTCCCTCAATAGAATCCAGAAAAGAATGACAAAATTCACAGGTGATCCCTTTCTCTAACTTTTCGTATTCAAAATCGGGAATTACGGAATGAGGTGATTCCTTCAAATTTAACGATAACAATTTATTTGCAATCAACTTGTGTTTTTCTGTTATTTTCGAGTATTTACCGTTCAGCTGTTTTACTAAGCGGTTAAGTTGTGTTGGAAAGATAAAGGGTGCCTCAATTGGGGCTTGATAAAGGGTGACTTCTGGGTTTACAAAAACAATTGAAGAATTAATGGTAATTGTGAAGCCTAAGCTATGCAGCAGCTGGCGTAACAAACTTTCTGTGCGTTTTAATTGAATCATTGGATTGACAATTTCAACCTTCGATTTCGTAAAAATTTTATCAGAATTTGACTCGTAATAAAAATCGCCATCAAAGTTCTTCACCTCAAAAATAAAGAGAGAATCCGCCATGAGTATCAGTGTATCAATCTGGAAAGTAGAGTTATTGAATTTAAGAAGTAAATCGTTAATTATTAAACAATCACTCTGAACCTTTTTAATATAAGAATCAAACAACAACTCCCCCTCATATCCTTTTTTGAGATTAAAGTAATATTGTTTGTCTTTTTCTAGTAAACTCATTCGATTGTTTAACGCTTTAAAGATTTGTAATTCTGGTGATTCAGTTCTTTCCTTTAAAATCAAACAAATTTCACATCCTCACTATAAATGTTTATATTAAAATTGTTGAAGATTTATTTTAAGAATTATTTACAGGAGTTTTAAGAGTTTGTAAAATTTTGCAAGAAAGAGTATTCTTCAAAACGGGGCGAGAAATAATAAAAGACCAAATCAACAGATTCGGCCTTTAAAACGAACATTTTACTTTTCCACAACCTGTAAGTCTCTGAACGAGAATTCCGTTTGTTCTTGGTTTACGGTTAATACAAGCACGTCTATTTGCGAGGTTGTGCTTTCTAATTCAAATGGAAGGTCATGGCGTGTCCATGTTTCGCTCAACTCAATGACTTTGCTTTGTTCTTTAATAAACTCTCCGCGCGCATTCGTTTCTGAAATTTTCAATTTGACAGTACCTGTACCTTTTAGTTCAAGTGAAACTAAGATATTTGTGCTTGCAAAACGTGTTTTTGGAGTATAGACGAATCCTTCTTCAGCTTTATTACCTTCAGTACTTATCAAAAATTCACCTTCACTCGTAGCCTTAACCTCAGCTCCAACACCGAAAACTTGGATATCTCGGTCTTCTGAAGCGTAAAGTTGAGCAGGTGATAATAGGAAGAACATTAGAGTTGTTACAATTAGCATTATTGTTTTATTCATAAAAATCCTCCTCAAAACTGTTTTATATTCAGATTAACGACCGTAAACGCCCACATTACTTAACGGCCAATCACTTCATCTATTTTTGTCTGTGTGGTTGGATTAGCTGTACCGTCAGCAATCATGCCGTGTTCCCTTTGGAAATTACCGACTGCATATTTTGTAGAAGTATTATAAATGCCATTGACCGGTCCATTGTAATAACCTAAAGATTTGAGTTTGCTTTGCAAATTCTCAACTCCGCCGCCTCTAGAACCGGGGGCTAAAGTAGTATAAGTTGGGTTAACTGTTGTTGGAGCTATAGATGCTCCGTTCATTACTTGATCAAGTTTTGCTAATGTTTGCGAATCAGCTGTACCGTTAGCAATGAAACCATACTTCCTTTGGAAATCACCCACTGCGTATTTCGTTGAGGTATTATAGATGCCATTAATTGGACCATTGTAATAGCCTAATTTCTTTAAACTAGTTTGTAGTTCCGTTACTGCAGAACCACTAGATCCAGTGTTTAAGGTTGGATAGGATTTATCGGCAGTATTGCTCGTTGGTTCAGCAGTAGGTGCTGATTTATCTATCACTTCATCAAGTTTGGATAGTGTTGCAGGACCTGCAATACCATCCGGCTTTAAATCATATTTTCTTTGGAAATCGCCTACCGCATATTTTGTTGAAGTATTATAGATACCATTGACCGGCCCATCATAATAGCCCAACCCCTTCAAAGTACTTTGCAACTTTGTTACAGCTGCCCCTGTCGAGCCTGATTTTAAAGTCGGGTAGGTTTGGCTGACATTTTCAGTTGAAGATGCCGGTGCCGTTACAGGAGTTGGATTATTCAATACTTCTTCTAATTTCGACAATGTCGCAGGTCCTGCGATACCATCAGGTGTTAGATCATATTTTCGCTGAAAATCCCCAACCGCGTATTTTGTTGAGGTATTATAAATTCCATTGACGGGCCCATCGTAATAGCCCAATTTCTTTAAATTGCTCTGCAAATCTGTTACAGCAGTACCCGTAGAGCCAGAATTTAATATCGGATAGTCCATTCCCGTAGTGGATGAAGGCGCCGAAATTGCCCCAGGGGTATTAGCGGGAGGATTAACAACAACCGTTTCCTGAGTTGTCGCGGTACCCGGACTTTTTACTTTTAATACTTGTCCTGGATAAATTACATCCGTTGGTAAATTGTTTAATTCCTTTAATTCCGTAGTCGACATATTATAATATGTGGCAACTCTCCACAATGTATCGCCAGATTTAACGATGTATGTTGTTGTTGATGTTGGTAAAACTTGTCCCACTTGTTCCGAGGGTTTAGGTGTTACAGGAGCAACTTGTACTTGTCCGTCATGGGTCGTCCAAGTGCGATATTCTGACCACATTGATGTGCTCTCCTGACCTAGACTCCAGCTTCCTGCACCTTTTAAGTTGTATTTATGAATTAAATCAAATTTCGCCTCTAACGATTCATTATTTTCATACCAGATGTGATAAGTACCAGGCCCTAATGTTTTTCCTGAAACTGTACTTACAGGATCACCTTCTTTGATTGTAATCGTCGCCTTCGGTGATTGTGCTACTTCGTCATAATCAACAGTTCCTCCGTATTTCTTCAGTAGTTCGTCCACTTTTACATTTGAAATACCTGTTCCTCCAGTGGATGTTGCAGCGCCTTCTTTCCAGAATCTACCGTAAAACGGAAGACCTAGCACAATTTTATCAGCTGGGACACCTTTATTCAGTGCATATTTGATAGAACGCTCAACCCAACCATAGCTAGCAACTGGCCCCTCAGGACCGCCTTCGTAGCTTTCATCGTATGCCATGATCATCAGGTAATCTGAATACTTAGCCAATTCCCCGTAGTCATAAGAACCATGCCAACCTTTCGTCCAGCCATTTGGGTTAGCAGCTACTGCAACAGATACTTCTTTGTCTGCAGGGAGTTTTTCACGAAGCAATCGAACTAAATCCGTATAAGAATCACGGTCAACTTCAGAAACGTTTTCTATATCAACGTTTATACCATCTAGATTATTTTTTATAATAAAATCCGCAATTTGCGTAGACAGTTGTTCTCTATTAGCTAAAGCAGCGCGGCCGACAGTTCGATCCCAATGATTACTTAGAAATGGTACAACATCAATCCCGCGATTGTGCATTTCTTGAACAAAGGTTGAATTATACAAACTCGTAATTTTTAAAGAACCGTCCGCGTTTAGATCGAAATAACTAGGGGAGACCAAACTTAAATTTCCTTGTGCTTTGTCAACTTGAGAAATCATTGTTTGTGCACTTCCAAAGTAGAGGTAACTCATATTGAAATCAACATCATGGGCTTCCGCTTTATTCATTGGGATGCTCGTTAAAATGACAGTTCCTGCTGCAACGATAATAGTAGCTGCTTTTAACTTAGGATAATGTTTTTTTACAAAGCCTATTGCAGATTGTCTAAGATCTTTTGTTTTCTCTTTTGCAGAGAAGTAAAATTCTTGGGCGAATTCGGAATTACTTTCTCCTTGTTGCTCATCTACATGTAAAACAACCGTTAATTCTCCATTTTGCACCTTTAACTCCACACGCTCAAAATTCATTTATTCACCGCCTTTTCCCTTTTGCAAATATGTGTTTTTAACACTAACTAAATAAATGGATCTTTCACCGGTCAGATTACTTTTTGGTAAATTAATTCCGTATTGGTGAAGTTTTGACCCTTAACGCATCATTTATTATTATTTAAGTTATCTAAAGAAACATACTATCAAAAAAATTTTAAGACTCTTCTTAAATAGGAATTGCATCAGAAGAAAAGGAGAACCTAGTTTACCAACACATACCACTATTTTTTTTAGCGTTTTCCAAATATATTATTAAAAGATAGTTCGATAGATTTTCAATCTAGATTGATATAAATAGGAGGGTATGTGCTTGATGAAGAAAATGATGATTTTAACGATTTTATCGTCACTATTTATTTCCTCTGTTGCTCCAATGGTACATGCACGTGCCGAAGCTCCTAAGGAAAATGTAATTATCATTTTTAAAGACGATATAGATCAAAGAGCTGTACAAAATGTGAATGGTGAAATTGAACAAGTTCTAGATAATATGCCAGTTGTTACTGGTGAAGTACCGAAAAACGCGATTGATGATTTAGAAAGAGATAAAGATGTTCTTGCTGTTGAAGTGGACCAACGTATTCACATTAATGGGCAACTACAAGATTGGGGAATCCAAGCAGTAAAAGCACCAACAGCTTGGGAATCTGAGTTTACTGGAAAAGGTGTAAAAATTGCAGTCTTAGATACTGGTATTGCACCTCATAACGATTTAGAAATTGCTGGTGGAGTTTCCTTTACGTCTTACACTCCATCTTATATTGATGATAATGGTCATGGAACGCATGTAGCAGGGATTATCGGCGCCGAAAATAATGATATTGGTGTTGTGGGAGTTGCTCCTGATGCTGATGTATATGCAGTAAAAGTACTAGATCGAAATGGTAGTGGGAATCTATCCGATATTATAAAAGGTATAGACTGGGCAATCACAAATAATATGGATATTATTAACCTAAGTTTAGGTACCCAAGTAGATTCCTTAGCTTTAAAACAAACGGTAGATAAAGCATATAACAAAGGTATTTTAGTTGTCGCAGCTGCAGGAAATGACGGTAATTCGGAAGGAATTGGCGAAACTGTAGATTACCCAGCGCGTTACGATTCTGTAATTGCTGTAAGTGCAACGGATTCATCGAATATCCGTGGAGCGTTTTCTTCTACTGGTGCAGAAGTTGAAGTAGCTGGCCCTGGGATGAAAATACTAAGCACTTTTTTAAGCAATCAGTATGCCTATATGAACGGAACATCAATGGCGGCACCTTTTGTGGCAGGTAATCTAGCATTACTAAAACAAGCGAATTCAACTTCAACTCACATACAGCTACGTAAAAAACTAAAAGAGACTGTCATTGATATTGGAGTAAGTGGAAAAGACTCGTTTTATGGGTATGGATTAGTCCAAGCACCAGTAAAAGTAACGGAAACTGTAGTTAAAAATGATTCAATTGAGACTGAAGAGCAAGTTAATGAACAACCATTGACACAAGCTCCAAATCTAATTCAACCGACACAAACAGGTGAAGCACCAACTTCGGAGACAGAGGAAACTATGCCTGCTCCACAACCAATTTTAGAGCCAGCGCCAAAACTAGCTCCAATACAAGAAACGACACCTAAAACAGAACCGAATAGAGCACCATTAGCAACACAACCAAAGCCAGTAACACAACCGATTAAAAAACCAATTGCAATCCAGCCTAAACCGTCTACATTAAAATCTATGACGGCTACGTTAAAGACGAGTAAAATCACATATAAAGCTGGTAGTTACGTGTACGTATATTTAAAAGCAATAGATAAATCTACGAAAAAACCTGTTGTAAATGGCACTGTCAAAGTCACAATTAAATCACCAACTGGTCAATCATCTGTCATGACCGTTAAAACGAATTCAAAAGGTGAAGCCATTGTAAAATGGAAATCATCTAAGTACGCAAAAAAAGGGATCTATAAATTAAGTATGTCTGCATCTGCTTCCCGCTATAAAACCGAAAGTACAGCGAAAACAATTCGAATCTACTAATGAATATATCAAAGACAAGCTGTTAGTCGATAACTATTTCGACTAATGGCTTTTTTTACAAAAACTGCAAAACTAAATAAATTATTTGGTGAAAATTAAATTTGCCTATAAGTTAATAATTTATTCTTATTATTTTCCTAAAATCATTTAATATATGTAAGACGTATAGAGTTAAAAAACTGATATATAAAATTGGTTTTTAAAATAGAAAAATGCCCCAAAAACATATTTGGGACATTTATGATTGTTAATAACCCCAAGGATTGCGTCTGTAAGGTCTATTGTAATACGGTCGTCTATAGGATGGATAGATAGGATAAACGTTGAAAAATGGGAAGTAAGGATAACCAGGATAATAATCGCGTCGTCTGCGTCGTCTACCATAACCATCATAACCGTAATCGTAGTCATCATCGTATCTGCCATATCGATAGTAGTTTGTCATAGTTTTTAGCCTCCTTTCGCTCTACTCATAACGTATGCGAGTAGGCTATTTATCGTCTTTATAATTGCCTAGTTCATCCGTGGAAATTTCTAAATTATTAATAATCTCATATGTTTTTCCAATTTTACGATATTTTAATAAAGGTTTTACAATTCCTATATATTCATACGCTATTCTCAAACATAGACGGAGTGTTGAGAGAGGACGTATAAAAGGTGAAAATATCACGGTATATAAAGGTAAAAGATCGTTTAATTCTATTAATGATCGTATGTATTATTTCAAATATCATTTTGGCTATTTTTAGTATTGATTATTTACGTAAAATGGAAAACAATTCTGTGTTAATGTACGAGCAACGATTACTTGCTATGAATGCATTTGCAGATTTTGAATTAGCAATTGATCAAGGGGATTATAACAGAGCTACTGAACTATATGACTCACTTTCAATCTATCAATTCGATGCCAAGATGGAATATTACATAGTTGAACTAGGTAAACATTTAGAGCTTCAAAATGTAGTTGAATTGTTATCAATTACTGAGGAAGCTCAATCTTACATAATTGAACGCGCGGCAAATCAAATTGTGGCGTATAAAGGAGACATATCCTTTGGTTATTTCTTATTAATTACAGTATCAATTATAATGATTGCTATCGTTGTTTATTTCAGTGTTGCTGGAACAAGAGCGGTTAACACCCCAACAAGAGAATTAAAGAAACTCTTGAAACTGGCAGGGCAGGGGGATTTTACTAAAGTTGCTACTTATGACTCGAAAGATGAACTAGGCGAAGTAATGCGTAGTTACAATCGAATGTCATCTGAGGTAAAAGAACTGCTAAAAACGGTCCAAAACAGCGCAAAATCTGTAGATGAATCCAATACACGTCTACAAAGTGCATCAGAAAAAACAACGGAAGCAGCGATTCTCATTTCAAATGATGCAAAAGATTTAACAAGATCAACAGAACGATCTGCAGAGCAGCTAATGATGAACACTTCAGCTATTCAGGAAATCTTTACAGGAATTGAATATATAGCGGAGAAGATTCAGTTTATTGAAAGTAGTATTAGAGAAACTGAAGATGAAGCAAACGAAGGTGTAAAATTTGTTTTTGATAATAAGGAAAAAATGAAGGAAATTGAGATTGCTGTAAAACAAACAAATGATAAAATGTTAGTTTTAGCTAGTCATACAAAGGAAATTGGGCAAGTTATTCAAATTATTAACTCCATCGCCAAACAAACAAGTTTACTTGCATTAAACGCGGCCATTGAAGCGGCACGAGCAGGAGAGTATGGAAGAGGCTTTAGCGTAGTTGCCGATGAAGTTCGAAAATTAGCAGACCAATCAGTACAATCGACGAAAGTTATTGAAGGCATCGTAGAACAAATTCAAAAGGATTCCAATGAATCGATTTATTTTATGGGCAATGCAATTGAATCAGTTCAAGTGGGTTATGCAACGACTCTACAAAGTGCTTCTAAATTCGAACATATCGTATCAGGTGTGAATGAGATTGCGCCAGAAATCGAAGAAGTATCAGCAACAATCTATCAAATCAAACAAAATACTAAAGAAGTGGCAGAACACTCAACCGAATTAAGTAACTTATTCGACCATAACACAGAAAGTATAAAACAAGTTTCAAGCTCAACAGTTGAGCAGCTAGACGCCACTCGTGATATGCACGAAGAAATCCAAAAAATTACTAGGAACATCCGCGCCCTATCGCACGCAATTCGAAGATTTACTGTGAACTGAGGCTTGGGTGAGCGAGTGCACGGCAAGCAAATCGTTAGAGAGTTAAAGTTTAGTAGTGGAGAGGGTTGTAGCGTTTTTAATAGAATAAATTTAAATTGAAAGTGAGCTCTCGCATAATATAAATTAACTCGTGCTAGAATCTTACAATAAATGGTTTCAATGAGGGCTACAGTAATTTGTAGTCTTCTTTTATTTTTATGTATAGCATTTGTACTGAAATGGTTTTGAAATTTATTAAGAGTCTACTTTATGTCAAAATAATATTGGTTATAGAAAGAGGTAGCCCGTTAGTTATGGTCAGTCAGAAATAGACAGTACAAAGTAAAGAGAGAGCCCAAGTCTATAATAAGAGTTGAATTAAAAGCTATTTTTAACAGAGTGAAAAACTGCAAGATTATCAAAAATACTATAAAGTTTAATTGAACGCACTGAAATTGGTAAAAGAAACTGATACTATATTAAGTTTAGCGGAATAAATGAAAGAATAGACGGAATTCAAATCTTTGACTGCTTCGCAATGCTACGTTCTATTCTAACTTATATAATAATGAAAACATAAAAAGAAGGTAATTTAGAATGGATAACATAATTGAATACGAGAAATTTAAAAGATTGAAATTAAAACAACAAGCTGAAAAGTTATTTAGCAAAGCGGATAGTCTTAGTGATCCTGAAAAAATAAGGAAATTAATTGAGCAAGTTGAACTTACGCCACATGATCATAAAATGTTCCTTGCGTACTTAACTTTTTTGGATAGGGAACATCTGACACCTGCCTCCATATTTAAGGATTTATGTGACCTTCCAAGAATTCGTTTTGAAGCAAAGTATACGAGAGCGCATTGGGAATCAGCTGTTTATATGTGTTGGACATGGTTAACCATTATTAAACAGGAAAACCCAGAACAGTATGAGCAATTTTTATCGCAAGTATTGTCATAATATTTTAGACAATTAGAAACGATTTTGTAATCTTAATGAAGTGTGTCTTACACAAGACGGAACTTCTAGTAAATTACCATTACTATGTCGAAGCCTAACTCACATTAACTATACATACGGACGTTAACTAATTTCCTAAACTTTCCACTTGCAACAATTTTTGATTGGCCGAGTGCTAAACCGCAATTCAGTGCAGTGAATATAATGCGAATCCCTTTAAAGGAAAACGAAACGTTAACAAATACCGATACTTCATTTTCATATTCTTTTATATCTCAAAAGTAAATTATGGCAATTCGGTCTCATTTCAAGTTATCATATTGTTCTTTTAGCCTATTTTTCGTTATAATATGACAATGGGATTCGAATGTATGAAGCGTATATTGCATTAGTTAAAAGTGCATAGACGTTCATTCGCAAGTGTAATTTTTTGCAAATGTACGAAACCAACCTGAAAGGAGTACAATAGGTCGATGAATGAAGAACAACGACTAGCAAGCGGGCAGGTAAATCAACCAAAACCTTCAGATACAAAAGTTGAAAAAGATTATAGTAAATATTTCGAGCGCGTTATTACGGCGCCTTCATTGAAAGATGCGAAAAAGCGTGGGAAAGAAGAAGTAAAATACCATAAAGATTTTAAGATTCCTGAAGAATTCAAAGGTATGGGTGAAGGGCGTAAGTTTTTCATTCGTACATATGGATGCCAAATGAACGAGCATGATTCGGAAGTTATGGCCGGTATTTTTATGGAGCTTGGTTATGATCCAACTGACAATATTGAAGAAGCTGATGCGGTATTATTAAATACTTGTGCTATTCGCGAAAACGCTGAGAACAAAGTGTTTGGTGAACTAGGATACTTAATGAAATATAAACGTCAAAATCCTGATATGTTAATTGGTGTTTGTGGTTGTATGTCTCAAGAAGAATCCGTAGTGAATAAAATCTTAACGACATACCAACATGTTGACATGGTATTTGGTACTCACAATATACACCGATTACCTCATATCTTAAAAGAAGCTTATATGTCAAAAGAAATGGTTATTGAAGTATGGTCAAAAGAAGGCGATGTACTTGAAAACCTTCCTAAAAGACGAAACGGTGCCATTAAAGCTTGGGTAAACATTATGTACGGTTGCGATAAATTTTGTACATACTGTATCGTTCCTTACACTCGTGGGAAAGAACGTAGCCGCCGACCAGAGGAAATTATTCAAGAAGTACGTGAGCTAGCGGCACAGGGCTATCAAGAAATTATGCTATTAGGTCAAAATGTAAATGCTTACGGAAAAGATTTTACTGATATCAACTACCGTCTTGGAGATCTTATGGATGAATTGCGCAAAATCGATATTCCACGCATTCGTTTTACTACAAGTCATCCACGTGATTTTGATGATCATTTAATCGAAGTGTTAGCAAAAGGCGGCAATTTAGTGGAACATATACATTTGCCAGTACAATCTGGATCAAATGACGTATTAAAAATTATGGCTCGTAAATACACTCGTGAGCATTTCTTAGATCTAGTTCGTAAAATTAAAGAAGCGATTCCCAATGTTGCATTAACAACAGACATTATCGTTGGTTATCCAAATGAAACTGAGGAACAATTCCAAGAGACAATCGATTTATATCGTGAAGTAGGCTTTGAATCAGCATTCACTTATATTTACTCACCACGTGAAGGAACACCAGCTGCGAAAATGGTAGACAATGTTCCGCAAGAAGTGAAAAAAGAACGACTTCAACGTTTAAATACAGTAGTGGAAGAATTCTCAGCTGAGGCATTGAAAAAATATGAGGACGCAGAAGTTGAAGTTTTAGTTGAAGGTACAAGTAAAAAACGTGATGACATGCTAGCTGGTTATACACGTCGCAATAAATTAGTAAACTTTGCAGGCGAGAAAGAATTAATTGGGCATATTGTAAAAGTGAAAATTACAGATGCAAAAGCGTATTCGTTACGTGGGGAATTTGTAGAGGTAGTAAAACGACAAGAGGTGGAAGTATAATGACAACAAAGCTATACACGAAAGATGAAATCGTTGAAAAAGCAAAAGAAATCGCACATATGATTGCTAATACAGAACAGGTTGACTTTTTCAAAAAAGCGGAATCACAAATTAATGAGAACCAATATGTACGTGAAAAAATTGCGAGTCTTAAAACACTGCAAAAACAAGCTGTCAATTTTCAACATCTTGGAAAAGAAAGAGCATTAAAATTAATCGATGAAAAAATTGAAAAAATCGAGCAAGAAATTGATGAATTACCAATTGTACAAGAGTTTAAACAATCACAAGCTGAAGTGAATAACTTATTACAATTAGTTTCAAATGCGATTGCTAACAACGTTACAAATGAAATAATTACATCAACAGGTGGAGACCTTTTAAAAGGTGAAACTGGTTCAAAAGTGCAAAACAGCAAACCAGGAAGCTGTTCTTAATCTATTAGACTAAAGTGCCGGACATTGCTTAACTGAATAACCAACTTTATTAAACTGAACTAATTGCTTATGGTTAGTTCAGTTTTTAATTTTCATTGTAACTTTATTATGTAAACTACGACTAATACTAATAATGATAAAGGGGGTATTTTGTGATGAAAAGAATTTTTCATTTATTACTTCTTATTTTGTTGGTTGTTGTGCTAGCTGCTTGTAGTTCTAGCGAAACTAATCAAGGAGCTGCCTCTTCAACTTTTACAGGTACGATAGAGGAGATTGTTGAACATAGTGCACTTGTCAGTATTGATGAAGGGGATATTCTCAGATCAGGTTCTAGTGTATATGTCAATCTGTCCGTAAATAACACAGAGGCATTTCAAGTAGGAGACCATATAAAAGTTACCTATGATGGACAAGTTCGAGAAAGTTCTCCACTTGGTATTACGACGCTGTCTGTAGAGCTAGTTGAATAATTCGCACAATGGTTTTAGAGGGATAAACGCCTTTTTTATTGAATACTTATAAGTTAGAAGAATAGAAAGGGGAATTTACCGTGTTCCTGCTTGATTTAAGCAATGCCATTTGGCTTTTTGTTGTCATATTTATGTTGCATGATTTTGAAGAAATCATTACGGTTGAAAATTGGGCTAAGCGTACAGAAAACATTGTACGGGAGAAGAACAGCAGGATTGGGAGATTCATTTGGAATTTCTGGAATGTCAATTCACACTCCTTTGCGAAAAGAGATGTTTTTATCTTTTTAATCGCATCAATTATTACCTTAATTAAAGTGCAATTCCTTGATAGTGCATGGGTATCCGTGTTTTATCTTGCATTTTTGTTTTTTGTGTTAATACATAATGTTGCGCATGTTTTACAATCAGTCTACTTAAAAGTTTATACGCCAGGTTTATATACAGCAATTCTTTTAGTTACGCCTTATGTGATTTATTTAATTAGTCGACTTATATAAAAACTGATTTAGGGTGAATGGTTTGTTTAAGCTGTTGGATTTGGCCAAAGATAATGAATGCTTTTTAAGTATCGAGTTTGAATAACTAGGAAGAATATTAATGAAAGTTAGTGATGATCGTGAAATTATCTGTCCCGAGGTGAATTATGTAAATGGATTTAAAGGAGCAGTTATTTAAGGCTTTCATTATTGGCATAGTATGCCTTCTGGGATTCGGTACCATGGCCCTTGTTGTAAGTAGAGATCAAATCGTTTCTTTCGATTTAGCTGTCATCTCATATGTTCAAAGGTTAGAGGCACCGATATTAACTGCTATTATGAAATTTTTTACTACAATCGGGTCATTTAAATGGATTCTCGTAATTGCTATTGTTGTGATTATTTTTCTATATTTTGTACTAAAACATCGATCAGAGCTTTTTTTATTTACAATAGTCATTGCAGCAACCCCAATCATCAATGGGATCATAAAGGGATTTTTTGAAAGAGCACGTCCAGATTTACATCGACTTATTGAAATTGGGGGATACAGTTTTCCGAGTGGTCATGCAATGAACGCAATGGCAGTTTATGGGATTCTTACCTTCTTATTTTGGCGCCATATTCCAAGTCGGTTAGGGCGTTCGGTTTTAATTTTTATAAGCAGCGTGTTCATCTTAATGATTGGGATAAGTCGAATCTATCTTGGTGTGCATTATCCAAGCGATATCATCGGTGGTTATTTGGCAAGTGGTTTCTGGTTAGCCGTTTCGATTTTGGTTTATCAGAAATATAGAGAAAAGAGGTAAGGAAGAAAGAGAGCTTAAAATATCATTATATGGGTGTACTTTAGCTAAAAGAAGAATCATGTACCGATAATCTTAAAATTTGGTCATTTATGCAATTAAAGCAGAATAACCTCCACAGGAACTGTCTTTGAGTGGGTCTGAAGGATTAATAATATAGCAAAACATCCAGGAGAAGTAGATTTATGGGTAAAACAGATGAATGTTAACTAGTGAATTGTAAGCGAGCAGCGGTCTCGTCTCAAGGACGGGGTTTGAAAAAATAACAGTAAACTGACTACGGGAAGTGATCTCAAGGATGATGCTGGCTGAAAACAACAGCGAATTGTCCTCGAGCAGCGGTCTCAAGGACAAAGCCGGCAGAAAAAGCCAGTGAACTGTCCTCGAGCAGCGGTCTCAAGGACAAAAGTGGAAGAAAGTAACAGCGAATTGTCCTCGAGCAGCGGTCTCAAGGACAAAGCCGGCAAAAAAAGCCAGTGAACTGTCCTTGAGAAGCGATTTCAAGGACAAAGCCGGCAGAAAAAGCCAGCGAATTGTCCTCGAGCAGCGGTCTCAAGGACAAAGCCGGCAAAAAAAGCCAGTGAACTGTCCTAGAGCAGCGATCTCAAGGACAAAACGGATGAAAAAAAGCAGTGAACTGTCCTCGAGCAGCGGTCTCAAGGACAAAGCCGGCAAAAAAAGCCAGTGAACTGTCCTCGAGCAGCGATCTCAAGGACAAAACGGATGAAAAAAAGCAGTGAACTGTCCTCGAGCAACGGTCTCAAGGACAAAGCCGGCAGAAAAAGCCAGCGAACTGTCCTTGAGAAGCGGTCTCAAGGACAAAACGGATGAAAAAAAGCAGTGAACTGTCCTTGAGAAGCGATTTCAAGGACAAAGCCGGCAGAAAAAGCCAGCGAATTGTCCTCGAGCAGTGATCTCTCAGGACAAAACAAAGCTAATAAATTGTTAAATCCCCATAAGATTGAAAAACCAGTTAATTCTGGAAATATAAATGATATTTTAGATTTTATTAGATTTTTTTATTCCTTTATAGCAAGCCTGATTATTCATAATTTCATCACTTATGGCGTCTTCAGCAACATCCCCCATTGATTAGTGTTTCTCACTATAAATTTCATCAAACCTAAGACAATGCTCTTTTCTTGATACTGTTTCTAACGCACCTTGATCCATTCCATCAATAACTTGTGGCTTTTCATTAAGCTGTTGTTCATCACGAATACTATTTAGCAATTCCTCCTCATTTTTAACCAAGATAAGAACCCAACTCACATTCAATGCATATAAATATGTAGTATTGTTTGAGTCGAATTGTGGAAGTGTAGTCAAATCCAATTATACAAATATCGCCTGATTGTAGAATTTGTAGAGCATTCTCAAAAAAATTGTTTTGATACTCGGTCCATGCCGTGAATCCAAACTTTTCGACGTCATGTAGAACTATGAGAGGATAAAGTCGGAATAACGAAAACTAACATTCTTATCTTAAGCAAAATTCGACGTACCCGCAGAAATGAACGAGATACAATTATTTTTGTAAATGACAGAATCCGACTTGTTTGAAAATTTAAATCTACATTTCACCAATTAGGCACTTGTCGCATACTATAGGTCGACTAGAGTAAAGGAGGAAATAACTTTGAAACGTTTGCGTCAAATTGTGACAAAAGCGGTTGTTGCAAAAGGGAAAAAGAGAATTGAATCTAGTGAAGTATTACGTCCTTCAAATACACCTACAAGTATTTTAGGATGCTGGGTTATTAACCATCACTACCATGCAAAGAAACATGGTAAATTTGTAGAGATTACAGGTAAATTCGATGTAAACGTATGGTATGCATATAATAACCATACAAAAACTGCGGTTTATACAGAAACAATCAATTATAAAGATAGAGTAAAATTACACTACCGTGATGAAGAAGTTATTGATTCAGATGATGTAAAGGTTCGTGTAGTACAACAACCGAACTGTATCGAAGCAATCATTACACAAAACGGAGACTGCTTCAATATTGTGATTGAACGTGAATACTTAGTTGAAGTAATCGGAGAAACGAAAGTAGTTGTATCAGTTCACCCTATCGAATTTGAAGAAGAATGGAAGATTGAAGATGACGAATCTTCATCTAGCTCATCTAGCTCATCAAGCTCATCAAGCTCTTCAAGTTCATCAAGTTCATCAAGTTCATCATCTTCATCAAGTGACGAATCGTCATCATTTCGTAAATAAATTTTGAGAGCGCTGGTCTACGAATTAGTAGATTATAAGCGCTCTTTTTTCTACTTTTGTTATAATAAAGTATAAAATTTTTTATGATAGGTATCTTATGCCCGAAAGAGATTATCATTACAATTTAGATGCAGTAGTAAAATATTTCTATTCGCAAATTAATTGAGCATAGTACTGACACAATGTGTTTGGTAATTTATAATAAGACTTTTACATACATGAGACAATTTCAATATAAACAATGGGTATAAAATAAGATCGTATAGTAAGAGAGGGAATAAAGCATGACTACATATACTCCAATGATGGAACAATATTTATCCATAAAATCTGAATATAAAGATGCCTTTTTATTTTTCCGACTAGGTGACTTTTATGAAATGTTTTTTGATGATGCAGTAAAAGCATCACAAATACTAGAGATTACGTTAACGAGCAGAGATGCTGGAAGTCCAGAGCGTATACCGATGTGTGGTGTTCCTTTTCATTCAGCAAAAGGGTATATCGAGACGCTTGTGTCCAAAGGGTACAAGGTGGCGATTGCAGAGCAAACAGAAGATCCGAAACAAGCTAAAGGGGTAGTAAAACGTGAAGTCATACAGCTTATTACACCAGGGACAATCACAGAAGGAAAAACAATTGATGGCAAAACGAATCATTATATTGCGAGTGCAGAACAGCTGACAGATAATTCATTTGCCTTTGTTTATTTAGATATGTCCACAGGAGAAGCGAATAGTACAGTTGTTGAAGGCGATACGAAGGCATTACTGCAGCAAATGCTATCGTATAACATTCGCGAGCTCGTTGTAACAGAGCATTTACATATTTTACTGGCCGATCAAGCAAGCCAACTCGGTATCGTTCTTTCGATGGAATGGGAAGAAATGAATGAGGCAAAAGCAGCTTCATATTTATCTAATCTTCCAGATGAACTAAAAGGTACTGCAAAGTTTTTACTACAATATATTGAAAGAACTCAAATGCGTTCTTTATCTCATATCCAGCCATTTAGTTACACAGAGGCGAAGCAATATTTACGGATTGATACGAACTCTAAACGAAATTTAGAACTATTACAATCTATAAGAGGTGGCGATCAGAAAGGTACACTTTTATGGTTGTTAGATGAAACTGTCACCGCAATGGGGGGCCGTAAGCTAAAGCAATGGCTTCACCAGCCTTTAGCAAATGCCAAAGCCATTGATGAACGCCTAAATATCGTAACGGATTTATTGGATGAATTCTTCATCCGTAATGAGCTTCGTGATTTATTAAAAAGCGTCTATGACTTAGAGCGTTTGGCTGGTCGTGTCGCTTTTGGCAATGTAGGGGGGCGTGATTTAGCACAGCTTCGCGAGTCATTACGCCAAGTACCTTCCATTAAAGCGCAGCTAATGGAAAGCGGAAAAGCAACGTTAGTAAAACTTGCTGAACGACTAGATGAATGCGCTGAAGTCGAACAATTATTATCTCGTTCAATTACAGATCATCCCCCAATTGCCATTAAAGAGGGCGACGTGATTCGTGATGGATACAATGAAAAGTTAGATGAATTGCGATATGCTTCACGAAACGGGAAAGATTGGATTGCTGGGTTAGAGCAAAAAGAGCGCGAACTAACCGGCATTAAAAACTTAAAAATTGGTTACAACCGAATTTTTGGCTATTACATTGAAGTAACGAAATCCAATATCGGAAATGTGGATTTATCGCGTTATTCACGAAAGCAAACATTGGCCAATGCTGAACGATATATTACGGAAGAGTTAAAAGAAAAAGAAGCCATTATTTTAAATGCTGAGGAAGAAAGTTTAGCATTAGAATATGATTTGTTTGTAGAACTTCGTGAGGAGATAAAAGCTTTTATCCCACGATTACAGGCGCTTGCTTCTGAAATTAGTGAAATTGATGTTTATATAAGCTTTGCAGTTGTTACTGAAAAATATCGATTTGTAAAGCCATCCTTCCATAACGGACGAGCTTTAAAAATCGTTAATGGGCGTCATCCAGTAGTAGAAAAAATGCTACATAAACAGACGTATGTACCAAACGACTGCGTTTTAACGGAAGAGAAAAACATGATGCTCATCACGGGGCCGAATATGTCGGGTAAAAGTACGTATATGCGCCAAGTGGCATTAATTGTTGTGTTGGCTCAAATGGGTTGCTATGTCCCTGCAGATGAAGCGGAATTACCAATTACCGATCAAATTTTCACTAGAATTGGAGCAGCAGACGATTTAGCCGCAGGACAATCGACGTTTATGGTGGAGATGCTTGAGTCTCAACATGCAATAACAAATGCGACGGAGCGTAGTTTATTGCTGTTTGATGAAATCGGCCGTGGAACATCCACTTATGATGGGATGGCGCTAGCACAGTCGATGATGGAATATATTCATCATACAATCGGAGCTAATACACTCTTCTCTACGCATTATCATGAATTAACAGCACTTGAAGAGGAATTAGGTCGCCTTCAAAATGTTCACGTTAGTGCAACGGAGAAAGATGGAAAAGTCGTATTTTTACACAAAGTAATGAAAGGCGCAGCTGATAAGAGCTACGGTGTTCATGTTGCTCAACTTGCAGAAATGCCTGAGGCTATTATTGAACGTGCACGAATTTTGCTCGAGCAATTTGAGGCAAAAGAAGTGCATATAAAGCCTATGAATCCAGCACAAGAAGAACAGCTTTCTTTATTTGAAGAAGCGGCAGTTGAAGCGGGGGCTTCTATGTTGGATGAAGGTACGGTAGTTAAACAGGGGGCTAGTGAGCTTCGTATAAGTGTGAATGAAAGTGTTGGAGCTATGGTAAGCGTTGAAGCGGATGGCACTGTTAACGGCGGATTTGGAGCAGACTCAAGTGAGAACATCGATGTTGTATCTGTTTCGGCCGAGGAACGTCTCGTATTAGAGAAACTCGAAAAACTAAACATCATGGGTACAAGCCCAATCCAAGCTATGAACATTTTATATGAATTGCAGCAAACGTTGATTAGTAAAAAATAAGCGGTTGTTACGTTTTCGATATATAGTGAAAAAATGTGCTATAAACTTAAAAAGGGTCTGATCAATAACTAAATGTGGCCGATAAGCTTTGGACATCAATAAAAAGGAGGAGATCACGCATGGGGAAAATTCAAGTAATGGATGAATGGCTTTCAAATAAGATTGCAGCTGGTGAAGTGGTAGAACGCCCTTCTTCAGTCGTGAAAGAACTCGTTGAAAATGCCATTGACGCAGGGAGTACACAGATTGAAGTTTTTCTCGAGGAAGCTGGACTAACCTCCATTCAAGTAACAGATAATGGGAGTGGAATGGACGAAGAAGATGCTCTCTTATCCTTCGGGCGACATGCTACTTCTAAAATTTCAAAGGAACAGGATCTTTTCCGTATTCGTACACTAGGCTTCCGAGGTGAGGCATTAGCATCGATTGCATCCGTATCAAAAATTACACTGCGTACGTCTGATGGGAAAACGAGTGGAATTGAAGTAGAACTGGAAGGGGGACATGTTGTATCTCAAAAACCAACTGCCTTCCGGAGAGGAACAGATATCACAGTAGCTCAACTCTTTTACAATACGCCAGCAAGGCTGAAATATCTAAAAACGATTCAAACGGAGCTAGGGCATTCTATTGATTTATTGAATAGGTTAGCACTCGGTTACCCTGACATTTCTTTTAAACTTGTACATAACGGGGGAGTACTCCTACAAACAAACGGTCGCGGCAATGTACAACAGGTGTTAGCTTCGATATATGGTGTACAAAATGCGAAGAAAATGATTTCCTTCAGTACTGAATCGAAGGACTACAAGGTGCACGGATATGCTTCATTACCTGAGGTAACACGTGCATCAAAAAATTATATTTCAATATTTGTAAACGGGCGCTGGGTGAAACATTACTTAATTCAAAAGGCAGTCGTTGATGCGTATCATACGTATTTACCAATTGAACGCTATCCGATTGTCGTGCTTTATATTGAAGGTGACCCATATTTAACCGATGTTAACGTTCACCCTGCGAAGCATCAGATTCGCTTAAGCAAGGAGCAGGAATTATTGCCGTTAATTGAAGGGGCGATTCGAGAAAGTATACGTGGTACGATTCATGTTCCACTAGCAGAAAAAAAGGAAAAACCTGCACGAATACCGAGTGAACAATTGAATATGTGGAAATCACCTCAACCACATCTGAACGAGACAAAACTTAATGAAATCGTTCAGAAGTTAAATGGTCAAAGTTCTGTAGTGATGGAGGTACCAGGTGAACCAGCAGAGGAGATTAGTTGCCATCCATCTTTAGGAGATGAACTTCATTTGGAGGATCCTGTTGGACAAAGTTTCGGTCCTATTCCGAAAAGTGACTATGTGGCGAATAACGATATCATTTCTAACGATAGCGTTAGTTTTAACAATGATCCTATTGAAAGCCGCACTGCAACGACCGAATATGAATCTCTTGAACCTGCAGTGAAAAGTGAGCCGTTCCCTGACTTAGAGATTGTCGGCCAAATTCACGGAACTTATATTGTTGCCCAGATGGAAGATGGTTTCTATCTCATTGACCAGCATGCAGCGCAAGAACGTATTAAATATGAATATTTCCGAGATAAAGTCGGTGAAGTAAATCCGAATGAAAGACAGTCGTTGTTACTGCCATTAACGTTCCATTATTCAGCAGATGAGGCGTTAATCTTAAAGGAAAATCTTCACTTTTTAGAAGAAGTTGGCGTGTTTTTAGAGGATTTCGGTCAATCTTCATTCGTTGTGCGTGAACATCCAACTTGGTTCCCAAAAGGATTTGAGCAGGAGATTATCGAAGAGTTAATAGAGCAAGTTTTACGTCACAAGCGAACAGATGTAAAAAAACTACGTGAAGAAGCGGCCATCATGATGAGCTGTAAGAAATCAATCAAAGCGAATCATTATTTAACGAAGGAACAAATGGTGGCATTGCTAGCAGATTTACGCAAAGCAGACAATCCATTTACTTGCCCACACGGCAGACCTGTCATGATTCATTTCTCAACGTATGAAGTAGAGAAAATGTTTAAACGGGTGATGTAGTACTTAGAGTGAGTATTGGGTACTTCTAATTATAGTTAAATTGGGGAAGCAGACCGAAAAAGACTTGGCGGAATTTTTTGTGATAAGTGGCCGAAATGTTAGCAATTTTGGAGGGCTCAATTGAAAAACTGCGGAGTACTACGATTTTCTAGTAGGATTATGTTCAATTTTAATTCATGCCCTTGTTAATGGCATTTTAACGGTAAGATTAACTCAAAATTCCCTAAGGTAGTTACTCTACGAGACAAAACGAAGTGAAAAATTAGCAGAACTGTCTCTAGGAGCGTTCTATGGGACAAAATGATAAGGAAAGTCGAAAGAACTGTCTAGTAGAAGCGCTCTATGAGACAAAACTGTAAGGGAAAATGGCAGAACTGTCTCGTAGGAGCGTTCTATGGAACAAAACGGTAAAGAAAATCGAAAGAACTGTCTAGTAGAAGCACTCTATGAGACAAAGGGGTAAGGGAAAATGGTAGAACTGTCTCGTAGGAGCGTGCTACGAGACAAAAAGGTAAGGGAAAATGGCAGAACTGTCTCGTAGGAGTGTTCTATGGGACAAAACAGAAAAGAAAATCGAAAGAACTGTCTAGTAGAAGCGCTATATGGGACAAAACGGTACGAGAAAATGGCAGAACTGTCTCGTAGGATCGTTCTATGGGACAAAACAGTAAAGGAAATCGAAAGAACTGTCTAGTAGAAGCGCTCTATGAGACAAAAAGGTAAGGGAAAATGGCAGAACTGTCTCATAGGAGTGTTCTATGGGACAAAACAGTAAAGAAAATCGAAAGAACTGTCTAGTAGAAGCGCTCTATGAGACAAAAAGGTAAGGGAAAATGGCAGAACTGTCTCGTAGGATCGTTCTATGGGACAAAACAGTAAAGGAAATCGAAAGAACTGTCTAGTAGAAGCGCTCTATGAGACAAAAAGGTAAGGGAAAATGGCAGAACTGTCTCGTAGGAGCGTTCTATGGGACAAAACGGAGTGAAAAATCAGCAGAACTGTCCTGAAGACCTGTAGAATTGTTCGTATGAACAGAATCATCAGAACCTCTTCTCAACTACCAATAGCAGCATTTTTAACGAATCAAGTGAAAGATTTTTAATCATAACAAGAGAATAATTTAGAACAAGAAAGACTTTTTCAAATTCTTAGGGATTTACATAAGTATTACAGCATTCACAATCCACAATAAAAAGGAGGCAATACATTTGTACTCATTCAAGGATAGGTCGAAAATATTGGACACACTAAATAGCTATTCATTTGATGTGCTTGTTATAGGTGGGGGTATTACGGGTGCTGGGATTGCGCTTGATGCTGCATCACGTGGTCTTTCAGTGGCTTTAGTGGAGATGCAGGATTTTGCTGCTGGAACGTCAAGTAGATCCACTAAGCTTGTGCATGGGGGTCTAAGGTACTTGAAACAACTCGAAGTCGGATTAGTTTCAGAAGTAGGTCGTGAACGTGAAATTGTGTACGAAAATGCAGTGCATGTTACGCAACCTGAATGGATGTTATTGCCAATTTATAAAAAAGGTTCTCTTGGCTCTTTCACTACTTCGATGGCTTTAAAAGTTTACGATCGATTAGCGCAAGTTCGAAAAAATGAACGTCGACAAATGCTCTCCAAAAAAGTGACCCTTCAAAAAGTGCCTTTCCTTAAAGAATTAGGTTTAAAGGGCGCTGGCTATTATGTGGAATACAAAACTGACGATGCTCGCCTAACCATTGAAGTAATTAAAAAGGCAATAGAGTATCAAGCCGTTTGCATCAACTACGCAAGCGTATCAGACTTTATTTATAAAAAGAAAAAAGTGGTCGGTGCAAAAGTACAAGATGAAATTACAGGTGAAACAATCGAGATTCACGCACACCAAATTGTCAACGCTACAGGTGCTTGGATTGATGATGTACGTGGACTCGATCAAATTCACAATAAAAAACACCTTCGCCTTACAAAAGGGATTCACATCGTGTTTGACCAATCTAATTTTCCATTAGAACAAGCTGTTTATTTTGATACACAAGACGAACGCATGGTATTTGCCATTCCAAGGCAAGGGAAAACCTATGTTGGTACAACCGATACGTTTTATGATGATGACCCAATTCACCCAGTGGCTACGATTGAAGACGTAGATTATCTTCTAGAGCAGATTCGATACATTTTTCCCAAATTACAACTAACAACAGAGAATGTCGAATCAACTTGGGCAGGGGTACGACCTCTCATTCATGAAGATGGCAAAAATCCTTCTGAAATTTCTCGTAAAGATGAAATTTGGATTTCTCCAAGTGGGTTGATGACAATTGCAGGAGGAAAATTAACGGGTTATCGCCGAATGGCAGAAGAAATCGTTGATAAAATTGTAAAGAAACAACGCTTTAAACATGCTTCAAGTTGTATTACTAAAGAATTGTCCTTGTCTGGTGCAAAAGGGTTAAATTCACGCAATTTCCAAGATTATATTAAGAATAAAGCCTATATTGGAGAATCACTTGGTTTTACCTATGAGGAATCAAAAGTATTAACGGCGAGATATGGGACGAATGTAGACGATGTATTTGCTCATACAAAGACGTATCGAACGGACTATAACATTCCATTACCATTGTATGCTGAATTGATTTATGCTATTGAAAAAGAGATGGTTTATACACCAACGGATTTTTTTGTTCGCCGGACAGGTATGCTTTATTTTGATATCGACAGTGTCGTCAAATATAAAGAATTCGTTATTAACATTATGAGCGATTATATCGGTTATTCTAGTAATGAGAAAATGAAGTTAACTCAGCAATTAGATGAATTAATTGATAATGCGAGATCTCCGGTTACTGAAAATTATTAATTCATGGGTAACCAAAAGGCACACTCAATGCCTGCTTCTGAATAGTCTAAAAATATTTTTGCAAGTGAACAGAGCCCAAGTAAGAACAAAAGATTTGTCCAATAAAACTAAATAAAACGAGGGGGTACTTGTATGAATAAGCGTTCAATGGAATTGTTAGTGAGTGATGGTCATCGAATATACGTCCGTATTTATGAACCGACAAGCCAGGAAGTCATCGGGCGGTTTCATATCTTGCACGGAATGGGGGAACACGGAGGACGATACGATGCATTTGCTACGATGCTTTGTGAGCAAGGTTACTTTGTTACGATGCACGACCACCGTGGGCATGGCCATACGGCAGAATTAAACGGGAAAAAGTTTGGTTATTTTGCTGATGAAAATGGTTTTGAACGAGTTGTCGAGGATGTATATGAGGTCATTCAAAATGTTCGCTTTGACTACAAGAAAATCCCGGTATACATCTTTGGACATAGTATGGGATCCTTTATTGCAAGAAGATTTATGCAACTATATTCTGAAATGCTAGATGGTTGTATACTTTGTGGAACAGGTACGACAACGGGCCTACATAAAGTAGGAAATATCATAGCGAGGAGACTTGCAAAAAGTAAAGGCAAGGACGTAAAAGGTGAATTGATGAATGAACTGAGTTTAGGCGGTTTTAATAAGCAATTTAAACATACAAAAACGGCTTTTGACTGGCTAACATCTGACGAAGAAGAAGTACAAAAATATATTGATGACCCGCTTTGTGGATTTATTGCAACGAATCAATTTTTCGTTGACTTAACAGACGGCCTGTTAACAATTGGTCGTAAATATGAAAATGAGCGTATTCGCAAAGACTTGCCTGTTCTTTTAGTTAGTGGTAGCGCGGATCCAGTTGGTCAAAATGGCAAAGGTGTCTATAAAGTTGCCAACCAATTAAAAAATGCAGGACTTGAAAATGTTGTTGTGTATTTATTTGAAGATATGCGTCATGAAATCTTAAACGAAAAAAACAAACAACAAGTATTTAATGTAATAGCACGGTGGTTAAAAAAACATGAAAAATGAAAATGAAATTGAAGTAGTGGCGATTGTTGGTCCAACTGCTTCGGGAAAAACAGCTTTAAGCATTAAGCTAGCTAAAGAGTTCAATGGAGAAATTATCAATGGCGATTCGATGCAAATTTATAAAGATCTCGATATCGGAACGGCAAAAATAACCGAAGAAGAAATGGAAGGCATTCCCCATCATTTGTTAAGTATTAAGGAGCCTACTGAAAGCTTTTCTGTTGCTGAATATCAACAACTTGTACGAGATAAAATCTCGGAAATCCAAAGCCGTGGGAAACTTCCAATTATTGTAGGAGGTACGGGCCTATACGTTCAAGCAGTATTGTATGATTTCCAATTTACGGAGGAAGAAGTGGACGAAGAAGCTCGTGAAAAGTACTATGATGAGCTAGCGAAAATTGGTCCAGAGGCGATGCATGAGCGGTTAGCAAAACTCGACCCAGAAACAGCTAAGACGATTCACCCTAACAATACACGACGAGTCATTCGAGCCCTTGAAATGGTTGAATTAAGTGGTGTTTCGAAAGCGGCTGAAGAATATAACCGTGGTAACGTGCCTATGTATAATCATTTAATTATCGGTTTAGATATGGATCGTGAAAAATTATATGAACGAATTAACTTACGTGTGAATTTGATGATGGACAAAGGACTTTTAGAAGAAGTAAAGGGATTATATGACCGGGACATTCGTAATGTACAATCCGTTCAAGCAATTGGCTATAAGGAGTTATACGCATATTTGGAAGGCAGGTTGACGTTTGAAGACGCAATCGAGCAACTAAAGCAAAACTCCCGTCGCTATGCGAAAAGACAATTAACTTACTTTCGGAATAAAATGGAAATCGAGTGGATTGGAACAGATTGGGAGAAAATACTAGAATTTTCTAAATCCTTTGCATTTCAAGCAAGGAATTAGTAAAATTAAGTAGAATAGGGAAAGGATAGGATTGTAAAATCTTACGAAAAATAGAAATGATGAGGTGTTTGTGTGAAATCGATCAATCTACAAGATACTTTTCTCAACACGCTACGTAAAAACGGTACTTTCGTAACAGTATTTCTACTAAATGGGTTCCAGCTAAAGGGGCTAGTAAAATCTTATGACAATTTTACAGTTTTATTAGAAGCTGAAGGAAAACAACATTTGATTTACAAACATGCCATTTCTACTTTCTCACCTTCTAAAAACGTTCAATTATCTGAAAGTGCTGAACAAAATGCATAATTTTTAACTAATCGGCTAATGTATCATACTAGCCGATTTTTTATTTTTTCTCTATAATTGGCATTGGTATGCAATAAAGAAGAAGCTGTGGTCAGGGAATTCCACGGATGAATTCTAAATAAATTTTAAGCGAGGTTTGGTAAAGATGAAAACAATGACAACTGAAGAAATCGTAAACTTATTAGATGCAAATGAGGACTTAAACGTTATTGATGTTCGCGAGGATTTTGAAGTAGAAGAAGGAATGATCCCTGGTGCGATTCATATTCCACTTGGCTCAATCCCTGAGCGAGTAAATGAGTTAGATAAATCTAAAGAATACATCGTTGTATGTAAAGGTGGTGTTCGCAGTGCTAACGCTTGTGAATACCTTGAATCACAAGGCTTCGATGTAACAAACCTTGAGGGTGGTATGATGAGCTACGACGGAGAGTTAGAGTTTAAATAAAGTTTTTGATTAGATGTGCACACGGGAGAAAGTTTTCTTCTGTGTGTTTATTTATTTGGGATGAAGGTTTATTCATTTTTCAGGGCAAAATGGGAAGGAAGGTTGGCCGAAAAAATTCCGTAAGAGCGTTCTATTGAACAATGAAGGCAAGGGAACTGTCTCGAAGGAGCAGCCTACGGGACAAAACGAGCAAGGAAAACAAGGGGAATGTCTTGTAGGAGCAGCCTACGGGACAAAACGAGCAAGGAAAGCAAGGGGAATGTCTCGAAGGAGCGTCCTACGGGACAGAACGAGCCAGTATGTTAAGGGAATTGTCTCGAAGGAGCGTCCTACGGGACAAAACGAGCCAGCATGTTAAGGGGAATGTCTCGTAGGAATGTTCTTCGGGACAAAACGAGCCAGCATGTTAAGGGGAATGTCTCGTAGGAATGTTCTTCGGGACAAAACGAGCAAGGAAAGCAAGGGGAATGTCTTGTAGGAGCACCCTACGGGACAAAACGAGCAAGGAAAGCAAGGGGAATGTCTCGTAGGAGTATCCTACGGGACAAAACGAGCAAGGAAGGTAAAAGAACCGTCTAGTAGGAGCATCCTACGGGACAAAACGAGCAAGGAAGGCAATGGGAATGTCTCGAAGGAGCATCCTACGGGATAAAACGAGCAAGGAAAACAAGGGGAATGTCTCGAAGAAGTGTTCTACGGGACAAAACGAGCAAGGAAGGCAAGGGGAATGTCTCGAAGAAGTGTTCTACGGGACAAAACGCGTAAGGAAGGCAAGAGAACCGTCTAGTAGGAGTATCCTACGGGACAAAACGCGTAAGGAAAGCAAGGGGGATGTCTTGTAGGAGCATCCTACGGGACAAAACGCGTAAGGAAGGCAAGAGAACCGTCTCGAAGGAGCAGCCTACGGGACAAAACGAGCAAGGAAAACAATGGGAATGTCTCGTAGAAGTGTTCTACGGGACAAAACGCGTAAGGAAGGTAAAATAACCGTCTAGTAGGAGCATCCTATGGGACAAAACGAGCAAGGAAGGCAAGGGAACTGTCTAGTAGGAGCATCCTATGGGACAAAACGAGCAAGCATGTTAAGGGGAATGTCTCGTAGGAGTATCCTACGGGACAAAACGAGCAAGGAAGGCAAGGGAACTGTCTCGAAGGAGCAGCCTACGGGACAAAACGAGCAAGGAAAGCAAGGGGGATGTCTTGTAGGAGCATCCTACGGGACAAAACGCGTAAGGAAGGCAAGAGAACCGTCTCGAAGGAGCAGCCTACGGGACAAAACGAGCAAGGAAAACAATGGGAATGTCTCGTAGAAGTGTTCTACGGGACAAAACGCGTAAGGAAGGTAAAATAACCGTCTAGTAGGAGCATCCTATGGGACAAAACGAGCAAGGAAGGCAAGGGGAATGTCTCGAAGGAGCATCCTACGGATAAAAGGAGCCAGCATGTCAAGGGAATGTCTCGTAGATGTCTTTAGATTTAATCACATTTAAGGGCGAAATAATTTGATTGGCTAGATCAACTCCCCAACTAGAAAGGTGATTACGATGGATTTTAATCAAATAGTACCCAGTCATCCAACATGGCTACATACGCAAATAATTCTGTTAGGACAAGTAGGTAGTCATGCATACGGTACTGCAACCACAAATTCCGATTTAGATTTTAAAGGTGTGTGTATACCACCAGCCGAGTATTTTATGGGGTTGCAATCATTTGAAGGGTACGACAAAATGGGTGGTAAGAATTTTAAAAACCAAGCAGGGGATATTGATGTAACTATCATTCATATCAATAAATTTGTTCGGGATGCAACGGCTGGTGTTCCGAATAACTTAGAACTGTTATTTTTAGATCAAAGCGATTACCTGCATGTTGATCAATTCGGACAAGAACTAATAGGTATGCGCGAACAATTTTTATCCAAACGGATCATGAAAAAGTATGGTGGTTATGCAAAATCACAAGCGCAAAAATTGAAACAAAGGACTTTAACTGGCTTGCCTCATGGATATGACACAAAACTGTACATGCACACAGTTCGTTTGTTAGAAATGGCGATTGAAATTTTAAATGAAAGAACATTAACCGTAAAGCGGCACGATGCAGCCCATTTATTAAGTTTACGTGAGGGGGCACATACACGGGACGAGGCATTTAGTCATATAGCGGATTTAGAAATACGGCTAAATCAAGCCTTTGAGCAAAGTATATTACCAGAAAATCCTAACATTGAAGTAATAAATAATTGGTTAGTCGATTTTAATATGCGTCATATTCAGAGCCGATAACCAAGCGTAAGAAAAATCAAAAATTACAGTTCGAGAATAGGATTACACCCAAATCCTCCTTTTAAGAACTACAATCCTACCATTTTTCCTCGAATCAACTCAAAAATAGTTGAAAAGGCAAAAAGTATTGATATGATAATAAAGGGATTAATTAGAACGGGACGGAGTAAGACATATGACATTTCAATCATCTTTAAAACCTGAAACATTAGCATTAGCGAAAAAAATAGAAGAGAAGGTTCGCACCTTTCATGAAAAAGTAGATCAAACGGCTTTCTATAACCAACAAAAGGTGTTGGCTGCTTTTAGAGAAAACCAAGTGAGTGATTTTCATCTTCAGCCATCAAGCGGTTATGGCTATGACGATGAAGGGAGAGACAACTTAGAGCGTGTGTATGCGCAAACGTTTGGAGCGGAAGCAGCCATTGTGCGTGGGCAAATAATATCAGGTACGCATGCGATTACGTTAAGCTTATTCGGCGTTTTACGTCCTGGAGATGAGCTTGTATACATAACTGGAAAACCATATGACACACTTCAATCGATTGTCGATGGTGGCGAAAAGGATACAGGATCATTAAAAGATTTTGGCATTGGCTATTCCCATGTCGATTTAATAGATAATCGTGAAATTGATTGGAGAGGCGTAAGTGCAGCCATCAATGAAAAGACAAAAATGGTTGCTATCCAACGGTCAAAAGGATATGCAACTCGACCATCTTTCACAATTAACGACATCCGTGAAATGTGTGTAAAAATACGCGAGATAAAATCGGATGTTGTCATCTTTGTCGACAATTGCTATGGAGAATTTGTTGAAGAAGTGGAGCCTACTGAAGTAGGTGCTGATCTAATAGCAGGATCGCTAATTAAAAATCCTGGCGGTGGACTAGCCAAAATTGGAGGCTACATCGCTGGTCGAGCTGATTTAGTGGAAAAATGTGCATACCGCATGACTTCTCCTGGTATCGGTGCAGAAGCAGGTGCTTCATTAAACACACTAGCAGATTTCTATCAAGGTTTTTTCCTGGCACCACATGTTGTTGCACAAAGTTTAAAAGGGGCAATTTTCACGTCAGCAATGCTTGAAGAAGTAGGGATGACTACTTCGCCACACTACACAGATGTCAGAACTGATTTGATTCAATCGGTATCATTCCAAACTGCTGAACAAATGGTTGCTTTTTGCCAGGAAATCCAAGCAGCTTCGCCAATTAACGCACACTTCGCACCGGTACCGGCTTATATGCCAGGATATGAAGACGATGTCATTATGGCAGCGGGGACTTTTGTGCAAGGCTCAAGTATCGAACTTACAGCAGACGGTCCGATTCGCCCGCCGTTTACAGCTTACATTCAAGGTGGGCTAACATACGAACATGTGAAATATGCGATTTGTAGTGCGGTGCAAAAGCTTATTTAATTTGTTTCACTTTAATATCGGAACCTTCAAAAAAACTCACTACCTAAAAACTAAAAAATAATAATCTTACAGCGGTTCATCTTCGAGCCGCTTTTTACTATTTACCGTGAATCATTTATGAAACTAGGCTCTATACTAAATGTGGTGGTCTCGTCCGTACTATCAAGAGTTTGACAACTTTCTAAAAAAAAAACAAAAAAATAACATCCTACTCACTCTTTTTGATACCTTTAATGTGGCGCAAAAAAGGATTGGAGTAAGTTAGGATGCAAGAACATTTTATCATGGAACTACTAGGAATTAAAGATAAACACGTTGAATTATGGGACATGAAAGAAGAAAACCGGGAATTTCACTTCTGGCTTCAAACAAAACAAAGGAAACAAACTTGTCCTAATTGTGGAGCGAAAACAAAACGAGTTCACAGTTATCGTACTCAAGTAATTAAAGGGCGTTTGATAGAAGAGCGACCTGTAAAAATTCATCTACGAAAAAGACGCTATCTATGTACAGCTTGTAAGAAGACTTTTTACGAAAAAATGGCATTTATTAAACGTTATCAACGTCATACCACATCCCTTGAACAACAGGTATTAACCTATGTAGGAGAAAACTCTTTTACGGAAGTTGGGAAAATGGTGGGGGTAAGCACAAATCTAGTGATACGCCTATTTGACAAGCGTAAAATCAAGGTGAAACGTATACTTCCAGCTATAATTGCCATTGACGAATTTAAAGGAGATGCGGATAAAGAAAAGTTTCAGACGATTATTGTAGATGTGCAAAATAAAAAAATCATTGATGTTCTCCCAGATCGTCTAAGTAAAACCATAGAAAACTATTTCCGCAAATGTGACCCAAGTGAAGTAAAAGTCGTCGTTATGGATTTATCCAAACGTTTTAAAGATGCGGTTCGAAAAGCCCTTGGAAACCCTTTAATCGTAGCGGATCGATTTCATTATATGAGGCAGGTTTATTGGGCATTTGATAAGGTGCGAAGAGAAGTTCAAAATGAACTTCGAAAAGAAGATCGTATTCTCTGTAAAAGAAGTAAAGAACTCTTATGGAAATCACCGTTTAAACTAACAGATGATCAAAAAATTAGAGTGAAAGAATTGTTAAAAGATAAACCAAGATTGCAAGAAGCGTATGTATTAAAAAATAAATTAGACGAATGGTTTAAAACAAGCAATAGCCATACGGCTAAAGCAGGTCTGGAACAATGGTGTGAACTAGCGGAGAATTCAAATATTGAGGCATTTAAGTCGGTTGTAGGAACTTTTAAACGGTGGAAAACAGAGATTTTAAACTCATTTGTCTACCCATATAGTAATGGCTATATTGAGGGAGTAAACAATACAACTAAGGTTATTAAGCGCAAGTCTTACGGAATAAAGTCCTTCGCAAGATTAAGGAAGAAAATATTATGGCGTCAACTTGTAAGAGAAGTGAGTGTATAAAAGCATACTCACTTCAAAGAGTGGAGTATTTTGAATTTTTTTTGGTGGATTAGACACCACCACATTTGACAAAGAACCTGAAACTAGTAATTTATGCTAATTTGGAAATAGAAACATTCAAACTGAGGTACCTATATGATTACACCAGAACAATTTATCAATCATGGGGATTATATTGTAATGAAGTCCGATGCCCCTTTAAGGACATTTAGTTCCGCTGCACATAATCCTGGTTATGGAGAGTTTCGTAATTTTGTTAACCGAACTGTGGATTTAAACTATAACCCAATTAATGTGCAAAAAGAGATGGAAGCATTCCTTGAGGAACATCATCTAAATGTAGAGGACACAGTTGCTATGATGACGGCTGTAAATATGCAATTTGCTCATATAGATTTATATGAAGATGGCGAAACATCCGTAACAATCTTTGTAACCGCTGGGCTAGGCAACACAGTGGATGTCACAAGATCGCATGAATATGCATACCGTCCATCTGTCGGAACTATTAATATATTTATTTTTATCAACGGAAGGGCAACAGATGAGGCACTTATTCAAGCTTTAATTTGTGCAGTGGAGGTAAAAGCGAAAGTAATGCAGGAAAGGCAAATTCTAGATCAAACATCTAATACCATTGCAACTGGGACCTCAACGGACAGCATATTAGTAGCGGCCACTCAAATGGGTGAATTTCATCAATATGGTGGGTCCATTACAAGGCTCGGGTCGCTGATTGGCAAAGGGCTTTACGCAACATTAGATAAAGCAGTTGTCGAATATTTACAGTATAAAGAAGGGGAGCGGTAATGTTGCATATACTCGCAGTTGTGATTGGCCTTGTTCTGGATGCTTTGATTGGAGACCCACCTAATTGGCCGCATCCTGTTCGATGGATTGGAAGCTTTATCGCTCGTTTAACAAAATGGCTCAATCGCGGCACAACAAGGTTCCTAAAAGGTGTGCTCCTCGCAATCGTCGTGGTTACAACGGTTATGGCTGCCACTTTCACAATCCTTTTGATTGCCTATAGAGTACATCTTTTCGTAGGACTAACTGTGGAAGCTATCCTAATCGCCATCGGACTCGCTCAAAAAAGCCTAAAGGAAGCCGCAATGAACGTATACGATGCGTTGGTCCGTGGCGATATGATGGAAGCGCGTACAAAATTATCGTGGATTGTTGGCCGTGACACGACTCAATTGGATGAATCTGAAATCACAAGAGGCGTCGTCGAGACAGTTTCAGAAAATACTAGCGATGGGATTACAGCTCCGTTGTTCTATGCGATATTATTTGGTGCAACAGGGTTGTGGGCTTATAAGGCAATCAACACGCTTGATTCCATGGTGGGCTATAAAAATGAGCAATTTATGCAGTTTGGGAAGTTTAGCGCGCGGCTTGACGATGTAGCAAACTTTATCCCAAGTCGGATTACAGGATACATTATTTTAGCATTCACAAAAAATAAAACAGGCCGAGCATTTAAAAATCGTTTCAAGTCTTGGTTAACAGATGCGAGAAAACATCCAAGTCCTAATAGTGGCTATTTAGAAGCTGCAACTGCATATCAACTTGGTATTCGTCTAGGGGGCTTTAATACATACCATGGTGTAACCTCTTTCCGAGCGTATATGGGGGAGCCTCTTGAACAACTGAATCGTTCCCATATTCAAGAGGCAATTCGTCATATGAACATCGCATCAATTCTTTTTACAATTATCATAGGAGGTGTGTGCATTGCAATTTCCTTCGCATGGAGCCAATTATGAAGCACTGTATAAAAACTTTGGAATAAAACAGCCAGATACTGTGTTTGATCTAAGTGAGAATGTGAATTATTTGGGGCCATCTAAAGCTGTTATGGAAGCTTGGCCAAAAATTTTACAAACAATTGCCACATACCCACATCCTGATGGAGAACCGCTACGATCTCAAATTGCACAGACTCACAGGGTTAATCCAATGAATGTTCTGCTTGGAAACGGGGCTGCAGAATGTTTAACGTTCTTTGCTCATAGGTTCACAGGCAAGAAAGTGATTCTCATTCATCCTACATTTTCAGAATACCAAGCAACATTAAAGGCGGCTGGGGCCAAAATTTGCGAGCTGGTTGTATCGAATATTGAAAACTATCGTTTACCGATAAGAGAAATTAAAAATGCAATGCGGGGAGCTGCTTGCTTATACATATGTAATCCGAACAATCCTACAGGCTCACTTATTCGGCGAGAAGTGTTAGAGGAGTTCATTTCATATGGAAAAGAACAAGATTGCGAACTTTTAGTGGATGAAGCCTTTATGGACTGGACAGATGAAGCGAATTCTATTATTGACTTAATATTAAAGTATGACAACGTGACAGTATTGCGTTCAATGACAAAAATGTATAGTATTGCGGGGATTCGTCTTGGCTATTTAGTGAGTCATCCGACAATCGTTCAGGAATTAAAGTCGAAATTGCCCCATTGGAACATTAATGCTCCTGCAATTTCGATTGGTGGGATTTGTCTTGAGGATGAGGCGTTCCGTACTCACAGTATACAAACTGTGGATCAAATTAAGCGCGAGATACTAGCATTTCTACAAGCGTATGAATGTACAGTAACTGATAGCCAAGCAAACTTTCTTTGTTTCCAATTAAAGCAATCTCATAAAACAAGAGATTTTTATTTTTACTGTTTAGAGCGCGGTCTTGTATTACGCCATACGGAAAATTATCGTGGGATGGATGGAGAATGGTTACGACTTGGCATAAAAGGACCGGAAGCAATGAATTATTTTAAGAAAGTAATGGATGAATGGCATGGGTAAATTAGAAATTTATTTTGTACGGCATGGTGAAACCGAGTGGAATAACGAAGGGCGATTGCAAGGGTGGCTTGATTCACCTTTAACGATTCAAGGTCGTGCATCGGCCAATATGCTTGCGGAAAATTTACGCAATATAAAATTTAAAGCCGTTTATTCAAGTCCATCTGGAAGGGCGATTGAAACAGCTAAAATGATCACAAAAAAACAAATGGGAATTCAGCTTGATCCTCGACTACAGGAAATACATTTAGGCGAATGGCAGGGCCGGTTGATCTCTGATATTTTACTGGAAGATCAGGAGCGTTATTTTGCTTATACGAGCGCCCCTAAAACATACGAGCCTTGCGGTGGAGAGACCTTTAAAGAAGTAAGTGAACGAATTTCTGCATTCATTAAAGAGTGTTTAACTGTTCATACAGAGGGCAGTCTTTTAGTTGTGACCCATGCAGTAGCGATTCGTTGCATGCTACTATCAGTACTTCATTCGTCAATTGAACAAATATGGGATATAGATGAGATTAGTGGAACGAGTGTTACAAAACTCAATGTGGAAAATGGAGAAATGGTAGTAGAGTATATTGGAAAACGATTTATCGATAACTATTTATAATATGTAATCAAAATGTCATTAATAAACAAACCAACTCTACAATATAGTAATTAACAAAACTATGTAGATGGGTGGTTCGATATGGCGCATTTTGCAAGAAATCAAAATATAAAACTCATTCTACAGCATTTTCTCGCCATGTGGGTATTAACGGTGATTGGATTAGTGATTGGGAGTTGGCTTTCATCGATTGTAACTCCACTTTCAATTATTTGCCTCATTCTAATTTTCGTTACGTTTTTTATGCGTAGTATTCGACTAGGAGATTTAGTTTTATATGTTCTTCCATTTTTAATGGGTATTCTGCTATTGTGGGTCGCACCATTGTTTTCTTATTTCTTTGGGAATGATTTATTAATTACAGTCTTTATATGTACAGTAATTATTTTTATTATATTAGGGGTAGTTGGATTAAAGCTTGAACAAGATATTCCTGATACAGTCAGTATTCTATTTACTGCTATACTTACCATCGTTGTTTTTTCTGTTGTATTTATCTTTTTCGCTGTTGATAATACGTTTTTGTTGCTATTGGCTGCAATACTTGTTTTATTTTTTGCTGTATTTACGGTTTATACGTTTAACTCCATTCGTCGCAGCTACATAAAAGATGCTGATGTCGTCTGGATGGCGTTAAACTTGTATTTTAGTTTGATCAATTTATTAGCGAACTTATCTGAGGTTGCTGCGAGAATGAGAAAGTGAGGAATACCTGGTGCTGATTGCTGCCAGGTATTTTCGTATGGGGGTAACTGGAAGTCAAGCTTTGCGCTAAAAGTTTTTTCCAAAATGTAAAGGAATGTATTGACATATTGTAAACGTTTACAATATAATGGAGACACCATAAAACATTCTTTTTTTGCTACAGATGAGATCGCTTACTGTGATCTTACCTGTAGTTTTTATTTTCTCTACTTAGTTAATATACTAGGGAAGTGGACTGATAGCCAATTCTATAGTGCATAACACAGTGATTAGGCTTCTAAATAATAAATATTACAAAGCATTCAATGACTTGTTTTTCAACATTTTTTTAAAGTGACGTTAGAATTTCTAACATGTCATTGACAATGTAATTAACGGGGAGTAGAATAATTTTCAAGGGAGGTGGATTAAATGAGTAGTGAAATTAGAGGATCCAGCGAACTTCGTCGTTCAATGCCACTTTTACCTATGAGTACAGTGATGAAACTAACGGAGTTATCAGCAAGACAAATCCGCTATTACGAAGAACATGATTTAATTCAGCCACACCGTACCGAAGGAAATCGACGTATGTTTTCCTTAAATGATGTAGATACGCTTCTTGAAATTAAAGATATGCTTGAACAAGGTGTCAATATGGCAGGCATTAAAAAAGTGTTTGATATGAAAAGTAATCCTGCTGTGTTAGCTGCCCAAGCAAACCAAGAAATTTCAGATAGCGAACTTCGTCGAATTTTACGTGAAGAAATGAAGTTGGCACAAGGTCAGCAAAAGCCTTCATTAAGACAAGGGGACTTATCGCGTTTTTATCAATAAAGAAATGCGAATTTTCTTAAGATTACAAAGCTAGAGATATTAGGAGAGTGTAACTGTGGGGAAATTTACAAAAGAAGACATTAAAAGAATTGTAAACGAAAAAAATGTTAAATATATTCGCCTTCAATTTACGGATATACTTGGCACTATTAAAAACGTTGAAATTCCTGTAAGCCAACTAGATAAAGCATTAGACAACAAAATGATGTTTGACGGCTCATCTATCGAAGGCTTTGTTCGTATCGAAGAATCTGATATGTACTTACATCCTGATCTAGATACATTCGTGATTTTCCCTTGGACACATGAAAAAGGGAAAGTGGCACGTTTAATTTGTGATATTGCAACTCCTGATGGCAAACCTTTCGCAGGGGACCCACGATCAAACTTAAAACGTATTCTTAAAAATATGGAAGAGCTAGGTTTCACTAGCTTTAACTTAGGGCCAGAACCAGAATTCTTCTTATTTAAATTAGATGAAAAAGGCGAGCCAACGTTAGAAGTGAATGACCATGGTGGTTATTTTGACTTAGCACCAACAGATCTTGGTGAAAACTGCCGTCGTGACATCGTATTAGAACTAGAGGAAATGGGCTTTGAAATTGAAGCATCTCACCATGAGGTTGCTCCTGGCCAACACGAAATTGACTTTAAATATGCAGATGCAATTACTGCGTGTGATAATATCCAAACATTTAAATTAGTTGTAAAAACAATTGCCCGTAAACACGGTTTACACGCAACATTCATGCCAAAACCATTATTTGGTGAAGCAGGTTCAGGGATGCACTTTAACGTTTCATTATTCAAAGGAAACGAAAATGCATTCTTTGATTCTTCAAATGAAATCGGATTATCTGAAACAGCAATGCAATTTATGGCGGGAGTTCTTCAACACGTACAAGGCTTTACTGCTGTAACAAACCCAACTGTTAACTCTTATAAACGTTTAGTTCCAGGTTATGAAGCACCATGTTACGTTGCTTGGTCAGCACAAAACCGTTCACCATTAATTCGCGTACCATCTGCTCGTGGTTTATCTACTCGTATTGAAGTACGTTCTGTTGACCCATCAGCTAACCCATACTTAGCAATGGCTGTTATTTTAGAAGCTGGTTTAGCGGGTGTTCGTCAACAATTAACACCACCAGCTCCAATTAACCGTAATATTTACGTGATGAGCGAAAGTGAGCGTAAAGCAAACGGCATTGATAACTTACCAGCTGCATTAGATGATGCGTTAAAATTATTAGAACAAGACGAAGTAATTAAAGGTGCTCTAGGTGAACACATTTACGAAAACTTCAAAGAAGCAAAAGAAATTGAATTTGACATGTACAGAACTGTCGTACACCCATGGGAACGCGAACAGTATTTGAAGATGTACTAAGATAAACTAATAAAGTAGCTAAGCTCGGAACTTCCGATCTTAGCTATTTTTTATTTTTGAAGAGACCGTAAGTGTTTTTAATGCTAGAGTTCAAAGGTCGTAAAAAAAATTTCTATGATAAATGAAGCGCTCTATGATACAAAACGGGGGAGGGATCTGGTAGAAATATCCGGTAGGAGCGCTGCATGAGACAAATGATAGGATAAATTTAGCAGAAGTATCCCCTAGGAGCGCTGTATGAGACAAAACAGGGGAAACATCTGGCAGAAATGTCTCGTAGCAGCGCTCTATGGGACAAAGCAGGAAAAACAAATGGCAGAAATGTCTCGTAGCAGCGTTCTATGGGACAAAGCAGGAAAACAACTGGCAGAAATGTCTCGTAGCAGCGCTGTATGAGACAAAACAGGGAAAACATCTGGCAGAAATGTCTCGTAGCAGCGCTCTATGGGACAAAGCAGGAAAAACAAATGGCAGAAATGTCTCGTAGCAGCGTTCTATGGGACAAAGCGGGAAAAACAAATGGCAGAAATGTCTCGTAGCAGCGTTCTATGGGACAAAGCAGGAAAAACAACTGGCAGAAATGTCTCGTAGCAGCGTTCTATGGGACAAAGCAGGAAAAACAACTGGCAGAAATGTCTCGTAGCAGCGTTCTATGGGACAAAGCAGGAAAAACAACTGGCAGAAATGTCTCGTAGCGGGAATGTAAATTATTTTGTGTAAATGAATGACTTTCTCAAATTATGTTAATACTTTTATTATCTATTAAGGGGATAAGGCTCTGCTGAAGAGCAACCTGAGCACTTAACAGATAGACCAAAAAGGGGAGAGTTACTCTCTCTTTTTCTATTCCTTTTTGGGCTGAAGAAAGCGTTAAACTTTTGGGCACAGCGTAGCGAAGCCCAACACGACAGAACTTAATCAAATGAAAAAGCCAACTAAATGCGACCCGCAAATAATATTTTAAATTGTCCTTCACATTCTAGCCATCCTGGAATTGGCTTATTCCACTTTTCAATTGCATCCATAGTAGCTAAATAGATGATTTTCTTTAATGCATTGTCTGTAGGATAAGCTGATTTAGTTTTTGTCACTTTTCTTAACTGCCGATGGAATCCCTCAACCGTATTAGTAGTATATATAATCTTTCTAATCTCCGTTGGATATGAAAAGTAAGTGGTCAGCTCTAACCAATTTTCTTCCCATGATTCAATAACCTTCGGATATTTGTTATTCCATGATTCCTTTAGTTTTTTAAATTCCAGTTCAGCTTGTTCTAGAATGGAAGCTTTATAGACTTTCTTTAAATCATTCATAAATGCTTGTCGTTCCTTTGATGCAACATACTTCATTGTGTTACGTATTTGATGAATCACGCATAACTGAATATGAGTCTGTGGAAATGTACTTTGAATCGCTTCTGAAAAGCCCGAAAGTCCGTCTTTACAAGCAATCAAAATATCTTCAACACCACGACTTTTAAGGTCAGTACAGACACTCAACCAAAAGCTTGCGCTCTCATTTTCTCCAATCCATATTCCTAAAATATCCTTTATTCCATCGGAATTAACACCTAGAACTGTGTAAGCTGCCTTATTGATAATGCGATTTTCATGCTTTACCTTAAAGTGAACCGCATCTAGATAAACAATGGGATAGACTCGGTCCAGCGGACGAGACTGCCACTCAACTATTTGTGGTAGAATTTTATCTGTCACTTTACTAACTAAACTAGGCGAAACATCTACACCATATATATCATTCATGTGTGACTCAATATCTCTAGTAGACATTCCTTTGGAATAGAGGGCTAGAATCTGTTCCTCTAGACCATTAATCGATGACTCATAGTTCTTAACAATTTGTGGCTCATATTCACCATTACGATCTCTGGGAATACTTAATCTTGTATTACCAAACTTTGTCTTAATAACCTTTGTTCTATATCCATTTCGACTATTACCAGTGTTAATTCCCTGAGAACTGTGTTTTGTATAGCCCAGGTGATCCTCTATTTCAGCTTCAAATACAAGTTGTAATGTTTCTTTAAATAAAGATTTCATCATCTCAATGATGTCATCGACAGATTGACACTCCCTGGCTAAATCCTTAATCGTCATATTTTCGTAATTTTGCATAATGGTCATCCTCCTCTTATTGGAAAGTTTAACCATTTACACAAAATTTAATACGCTCTCCTCGTAGCAGCGTTCTATGGGACAAAGCAGGAAAAACAACTGGCAGAAATGTCTCGTAGCAGCGTTCTATGGGACAAAGCAGGAAAAACAACTGGCAGAAATGTCTCGTAGCAGCGTTCTATGGGACAAAACAGGGAAAACAACTGGCAGAAATGTCTCGTAGCAGCGTTTTATGGGACAAAGCAGGGGAAACAACTGGCAGAAATGTCTCGTAGTAGCGTTCTATAAGACAAAACAAGGGAAACCAACTGGCAGAAATGTCTCGTAGCAGCGTTCTATGGGACAAAACAGGGAAAACATCTGGCAGAAATGTCTCGTAGAAGCGCTCTATGGGACAAAGCAGGAAAACAACTGGCAGAAATGTCTCGTAGCAGCGTTCTATGGGACAAAGCAGGAAAAACAACTGGCAGAAATGTCTCGTAGCAGCGTTCTATGAGACAAAACAGGGGAAGATTCCGACTGAAATGTCCAATAGAATCGTTCGATATTACTTTAACTAAATGGTTTCTTATTCCTTCCAAGTCAACACATTATCCAATTCGTACATCAAGCTACCGTTTTCTTTATCAAAGATTTGAATCAATACTTGGGATAAGTTTTGATACGACTCATGGGGTTGAACGTTAAACAAGATAAAGTAATCAGATTCATTATCGCTTTTCTTCTCGTAAATGATCGTTGATTTATCTCTTTTATTTTCTTCATATCCTAGGCTTGTTATAGCTGTTGCTTGTTCAGATACTGTATATTCTTGAGAGATGCTTGAAGCTTTGTCAAATTCTTGTTGCGCCACTTCCGTTGCAGCAGCAATCTCTTCTTCGGTAAACGTTTCTTTATTAAAATATTGATAATAAATCCCTAATCCTCCGCCTAAGAGTAAAAGGAAGATAAGTATAATAGAAAAAGTTTTTACAGCAGAACCGCCATTTTGATTGAATAATAATTGTTTCATTTGAAAGCACCTACTTTTATCAAATTAAAAGATTCAACTATCATCTAGACACTTATAATGTACACCAATTGACATATGAATACTGTGTCGAAATAGGGAACATAGGGCTCTTCCTTGTAAAAGAAAAAGCTATTTCAACAAAATGTCAAAATAGCTTAACATTGTTCAAGTAGTATTATTGTTCTTCAATAATTCCTGAATGAATCATGAAATCAATTGCTTCACCATACTCAATATAAGTTTCGTCATTACCTTCAATTGTCAAGTTTCCGTTAAAAAATTGGACTTCGCCATTCCCGCCGCCATCAAAAGAATTAACGACCATTGACCCTCTGAAGAAAGAACCACCAGTAAAATCTAATTCAACATTTGGTGCGTAAAAAAGTTGTGTATTGATATAAGTTTGAGAGGGCATACTCAAATATTGGTTTCCATGATGTATTATTGTAAGTTTATTTGGATTTTCACCTCCGCATATCATGCCATGGACGAGTTCTCTGCTTGGACAGTTCAAACTTGTTTGACTATTTGTAGTAAATTCATCGCCAATATGAAGTATTAGACGACCACTTCCTACAATAACTAAGTCTGTTTTATTTAAGTTAAATTCATTAACATACAGTTCTCGATCGGAATTTCCAACATCAATTGTAAAAGTTGTATCGTTACGGTTTACAGAAATCTCGTCTAACCGCATATTATCACGCAACGTTAAAGTGTAGTCATGATAAATGGATAAAATTCCATTTGGAAATTCACGAGGATAGGGGAGTGTTAATAAATCTCCAACTAATAAACTTGGATCAAAAATTGAATTGTACGTGGCACTTTTTGTTATATTGCCATTTTTAATAGAAATTCGATTCATTGCTTCTTGAGTAGTTTCGGATGGAGACTTTTTTTCAACTGCTACAGTACCAGTAATTTCAAGAGACCCCGATGTTGTTATGGATTTTCTTGCATGAATTGCATAGTCACCTGAATATTGTTTAGTATTTCCTACTATTGTTGTTTCAGCATTTAACGTCACAGTGACGGTTTGTGTTAATGTTCTTTCATCTAATCCAATTGTTCCAGTAGAAGTTATGTTATATTTCAATGGTGAATCTGATATATGTGTCAATTTTACGTTTGCAAAAGGTTGCATACCAAAGTTCTTTTCAAAATTTTCAATTGTTATAGTTGATTCTACAATTTTGGATTTTGCCCGTATTAAAAACCTTTCTTCAAAGTCGAATTTTTGTTTCTGTCCTATATTTCCGAGTTTATTGTATTCATTTTGCGTTTCTTGATAAGCATCTTGTAAATAGCTGTTTAATTGTGCTTTTTTTATATTTAAACCTGCTTCTGCGATATAATACGCAGATTGGTCTATTCGCTCATTAGACGTTGAGAGAATTGTACCCGATGTAATATGAATCAAACTGACGCCTAAAATTGAACTAACTGCAATTGTTAAAATAACGAAAAGGAGCGCATAACCATTATTTGAATTGAGTAGAGGTAACCATCTTTTCAACATTATTCTTCACTCCTTAGAAAAACAGTTGTCTGGATTGATTTATTTAAGTTGCTTGTCATTTCGATCACTATCTGTTTTCCCTCTTGTGTCACTTGGAAACTTTTAATTGTTGAGGATAGAATTCTTCCATTTCGTTTAAGTGTTTGAGTGTTTCGGTCAAAATGATAAGTTATTGAATCTAATGTAAATGTGTTTGATTTTACACTAGCCACATTAGATTGCCTGATATCCTTTGTTACTTGTTTGAGTACATAGCTGATTTCATCTAGTTGTTGGTTTTCATCTGTTTGACGTTCATAGTTTTGATTACCACTAATTAATAAACCAAAGATGGAACTTGTAATAACACCTAGCAAGATGATCACAGCTAATAATTCGATTAATGTAATGCCTTTTTGATTCATATAGTATCTTCCTGCCAAAAAAGTGCATTTTCCATTTGTACTAGAAGGGGCCCATTTCTTTGTTCATATACATGCAACAAGACAGTGGAAAGATTTGAATATGTTCTATTCTTTTTAATTTCTAGTGTGATTAAAACATTGTGTTCTTCATCAAATTTCTCAAACTCATTTGCAGTAATCCCTTTATAACCCACTGACTGGAGTGCAATCTCAAGGTTTTCAAAGCTAGTATCTAAGGAAATACCATATAGTTTTTCCATTTCTGATTGTCCGATATAAGTGGCATCCACAATATTTTCAGCCACTTTTGTTGACCGTGCCGTTTGTGTAAAAATAGTAAAAACACTAAGCAAAAGGAGCGTAATTAAAGTGACAGATGCTAACACTTCTATTAGTGTAAATCCATCTTTCTTCAAGCAACATGTAAATTTCTTAATCAACATTTTTTATGCGATTCCTTTTTATTTATTAGTATTTGAATATCGTTGGAAAATATGGATGGGAATTAATGGAGTGAGGATTGTAATCTTAAATTAAAATCTCTTTAAGTTTTATATGATACAAGTAAAATAACGTTAAGTTTGAGAACAATTAGATATCAAATATTATAAAAATAAAAAACTTCTGATTTAACAGAAGTTTTTATAATAAGTTATTAATTAATATGGTTATTCTTCTAATTGGGAATGTAAGTATAATAGATCATAAACCTGATTATATTTCTTTACTTTAACAACAGTTTTTTCACCATCGCCAGAACCTGGGTTAGTAGCTCCACCATTTTGTTCAGGCGGATCTATAGTTGCTCCACCAGACATCGTGTAGTTTTTGGCTACAACATTCCCTTTGATAATTCCATTATTATGGATAAATTCGCTATTTGGTGCTAAAAATAGTTGTTCAGTTACGGCACTTCCCCCTGTAACAGTAACTTTATTATTACCGTATACAAAAACATTGCCTTTAACTCTACCACCTGCAGTAAAAGTAACATCAGCGTTTTTAACATGAAGGTCTGTGTTCATAAAAAGATCACTTCCAAAACTGATTGAATTCGTCCCAGAATAATAGATTGAAGCAGCAGTAACATAGCCATTTTTATTAAAAGATCCTCCAGTATAGTTTAAATTATCTAAAACATAAATCTTTAAAATACCTGGGTTCATTATGTTTATATGACCAGCTACATTTAAGGAATCTACAAATATAGAGCGTGTTTCACCTTTTAAGTCAATATTTAAAGTTTTATAACCATCCACGTTGATACTTTTGAAATACATATCATTAGATAAATCTAATGTAAAGCCTTCTGTTTTATAGTGTGATATAGTTAAATTTCCATTTTTAATTACATCTACATAACTATTCGAATCACTATTGAATATTTGTATATTTGGTGCTAATTCTACAGTACTATGGTTCATAAATACTGTATCTACATTTTGCAGTGTTGGCATTTGTTCGGTGCATGAGTTAATAATTTCACCATATTCATTCGTGTTAATGATATCTTCTTGTTCAATTGCAATTTTCTCATTAACAGATAATGGTTTTAATTTTGTATTTGCGTTGACGTTTTGATCGAATTTAATAATACCACCATATCGATAGTTGCCTGCTGCATTAAACCATTGTTTTACGTAAATATCATTCAAAGCAATAATATCTTTAGAAATAGAGGGGTACGCAAGAATATTGACATTGTTTTTAGATACTACATTACCATTAACAGTACCACCAATCGCTGTAATTGTATCAACTGCTTTAAGATCACCATTTACAGTTCCACCTGTAATATCGATCTTTTGCCCCGCAAATACTGAGCCAGCAATAGAACCACCTGTGATGGTAACGTTCTTTGGTGAATAGACGTTTTTAATACCTTGAGATCCTTTAATCTCAATATCTTCCGTAGAGTATACATTTCCACTCATTGAAGCACCACTATTGTTAATAACTAACTTCGACTTTGAATAAATATCACCTGAGATTGTACCGCTACCTGCCGTAATTGCCCCGTTCGCATAAAGTGCATAACATGCTTTCGGTTCGTATGGGTGGGTGTTATTATCCTCTCCGATAATAATTTCTTCTTCTTCAACTTCAACATTTAATGTTATTTCTACCTTCTGGGAAACATTTCTAGTTTTATTTTCAATGATACCGTTTGATCTAATTAAATATGTTAGTTTCTCTGAACCAGATTCTTCGCTAATGAATTCAACCGTAGTTTCAGAGACGGGTAATCCTTCACTATTTAGTTGTTTTTCATACTCTTTCTTAATTTTTGCTGAGATGAAATTACTAGTCGGATTAATACCATTGAAGTAAAGATTATTTATTTTACCTTTTGCATTATCCAGAAAATTTTCTAGAAAATTATATTCAGATTTTACTTGTAGATCTTCAATATTGTTATAGTAATTTAATGTTTCAGAATAAGCTAGTTTTGCAAGTTCATTTATGTTAGCTCGTACTTCGACCAAGCCTGCCTCGGCGATATAGTAAGCTGACTGATCATCTCTTTCAGAGTCCATTGTTTTCATTGTATTTGAAGAGATAATTAGTAAACCCGTACCTACTATACTGAAGACGACAAAAATTAAAAGTACTAAAACAAGTGTATATCCTTTTTCATTGCTAAATGGTTTTATGTTTCCTAAATATCGTTTCAGAATTTTCACCGCCTTAAAACGATTTCCGTTTTTTGCTTGATCTGATTAACACTTTCAATCTCAATAATGATTTTAGTAATAATATTGGATATTCCTGTTGCATTATCATCTTCAATCAATACTATTTCTTTTCGCACTTCAAATTGATTAATATGATTGGCAAATAACTTCTCATCTTTCGTTATGACTTTTTCGGATGAATTAAAAGCGTATACGTTATCTTTAATTTTTAAAGTTTGACTATTTGGTACTTCAACAATATCGGTTTTTCGCATTTCTTTTGTTAAGGCTTTTAGTACATAAGCGATATCCATTAGTTGGTTATTCTTGTCTACTTGATTCTGGGCCTGGTTTTGACCATTTGAAAAAATACCAATAGCTAAGATTATAAGAATAGCTGAAATAATGATGACCGCTAAAAGTTCAACTAATGTTAATCCTTTTTCATTTTTAATCAGATTACTCATTTAATGTTCTCCAGGTTAAGATATTTTCCATTTGCGCAATTAAATTTTCCTCGCCAGAACGAACTTCGAACACTTTAATGATGATGGGTGTAAGATGATTTAAACTACTATGTTCCTTCATCTCTAGTTGGATAATAATTTCATTTTCTTCAACTGTAATCCGCTTTCTAAATACTTGAGTATTGTCAATTGATGTTGAAGTTTCAGAATAATCAAGTTTACCTTGTATAGTTGAAACTCTTTCATCCATTAAGGTAATTTTACTTACTCCAACAGCATTCTCCATCTCAGTTTGAGCAAGATAAGTAGCATCAATTATGGTTTCTGAAGCTTTGCCAGTTTTAGTAGCCTGGATAATTAGTCCAAAAATACTAAGTAATATTATCGTAAGCACGATTAATGAGATAAGGATTTCTATTAAACTATATCCAGAATCATTTAGATTTTTATATTTTAACTTCAATAGCAATAGATTCACCAACTTTACCAAATGTTGAAAACAAAAAATCATTATAAGTGTTTGTTTCTTCAGGTGAAAGAAATAGTTTGTGAAAGTTTTATTTTTTTACCTGGGTAAATCTCATATAACAGTACTAAATTAACTTGTATGATTTATTATAAAATAATTATCTTATCTCTGCTATAAAAGTAATAGAAATATCATAAAATTATTTATGAAATTAAGCCTAGAAGACTTTTGTGTAATTTATTATTTATACTTATGTAACCTATTAATTTTTATACATATTTTACTAGAATTCATATATTACTTAAGTTATCTTTTTACCAAATTTTACATATATTATATAAGACTTTGTGTACGAGAAAGAGGAAAAAGAAAGTTTAATGAAATATATTCCATAACATAAAAACGATGTATTTGTTAAAAATAATAGCTAAAAATAAGTGCGTCATAACAGTTATAAGAAAGTGTTATAAGATCATTTTACTACTAATTTTATCGTATTTAATTATGTATATTCTTTTAATTTAGTAAATAAAGGATATACAAAGTAATTTTGATTGTGTATTCTAATGTTTAATAAGACATTAGTAACATAATAACCTTTTTTTATAGGTATAAACTATACAAAAACTTAAAATTAACTAAACATTTTTTCATATATACTTATTTTTGGAGTGATGAATGTGAATATCCAAATAAAAATGTTCACTCTTGTTGTATTAAGTGTATTTCTAATCTATTTGTTGTTACCTGCAAGTGAGATGAGAACAGCATATGCGGATGACGAAGGTAATGGTTCTACAATTGCTGGGGTTAACGTAGAGGGCTTGGATCGTGAGGAGATCCAAAACGTACTAACTAATGCAATAGCTGATTGGACTCAACAAGATTTGGTAGTAGCTGGAGGTGGTATCGAACTAGAGATTGATCCATCTACCCTACAATTCGATATAGAAGCTTCTATAGATGAGTATGAAACATTGTCCTATAAGCCATGGTACGCTTTTTGGCGAACAGATCGTATGATCCAGGTTCCTCTAAAAGTAACTGGAACGGAGGAGCTGAAAAGTGAAATAGCCAATGTTAGTGCGTGGGATCCTGAAGCCACGTACAACCAAATCCTTTCCCAAGCTTCATTCTTAATGGGACATCAAGTAGAAGCTACCGTAAAGAACGTGGATGTTTACGACAACGAAAGGCTATCACTTGCAATCGAGGAGATTCCAACAAATGCCTATGCTCCAGAAGAACTAGTTCATTTGTTAGATGACGTGCTCATTAATCCTGGTCAGCAATTTGCGTTTCTCGATACAATTGGAGAAAGTGCAACTTCTGTGAATCAAGAATCATTAAATTTTGTTGCTTCTTTATTATATAGTGCGGTGCTTGAAACAGAATTTGACATTATCGAACGTCATAGCCAAGGACAAGTTCCTTCCTACTTAGAATTAGGAAAGGATGCAAATATTAATATTGCACTCAATGAAGACTTCAAATTCCTAAATAATTCAGAGAATGTCGTAAAATTAAATGTTTCAATTGAAGGAAGTCGAATGAAAGTTGAACTGTCTTCTAATGCTAAGGAAAAAGAAGTGCTTGTTCGAGTAGATAAAGAAATTCTATCTCCTCGATTCATTTATCGTTATTCTAACGAGTTACCAATTGGTCATGAACAAGTTCTACAAGATGGCAATGAAGGTTACCGTGTCATAGTTTTCCGAACGATATCAGGTAACGGAACTATAGAAGAGGAACAAGTAAGTCGAGATTACTACCCACCAGTGAATGAAATTGTTTTAAAATCCTCAAAACAACCTGAACCAACAACTGACGGTGAAAAAGATGGGGAACAAACAGATACAGATGATATAGATTTAGAAACAGATAAAGAAACAGATTCAAATTCAGAAGTCGAACATGATTCCAACATGGATATCGATTTAGATGGCGATGGATTACCTGATATTGAAATTCCTGTTAAAAATGAAACACCATCTACTTATGACAAAGGTGGTAATAAAGTCACACCATAGAAAGGAGAGGGTGACATGAGAGGGTCTACAAGAAAACGGCTTGGCGATTTGCTAGTTGAAGCGGGCGTACTTTCACAAGAACAACTAAATTATGCGTTAGAAAATAAAAGCAGTGAAGAGAAATTAGGGGACTTCCTCATTCGTGAAAACTTCATTACTGAACAACAATTAATTGAGGTCCTTGAGTTCCAATTAGGTATACCTCATATTAATTTAAATCAATATACAATTGACCCTGACCTACTTCAACTTGTTCCAGTTGAACTCGCTAAACGAGCGAAAATTATGCCCATTCGCCGGGATAAGAATAAGCTATTTATCGCAATGGCTGACCCGATGGATTATTTTGCAATCGAAGAGGTTCGAATGGCAACCGGTTGTCAAATTGAAACAAGTATAGCTGCAAAAGATGATCTACACAGGACGATTACAAAATACTACGACTTACAAGAATCGATGGAAGCTGCATTATCGGACTTAGGTGTTACTCCAACTGAAGTTCAACAAGAAATAACTGACGAAGATTCACCTATTGTCCGTCTTGTGAACCAGATTATCGCAAATGGCGTTGTTCAACGTGCAAGCGATATTCACTTTGACCCACAAGAGACAGATTTTCGAGTCCGTTACCGTGTAGATGGTGTTTTAAGAACTGAGCGTTCGCTTCCAAAACACATGCAAAGTATGATTACAGCCCGTATTAAAATTATGGGTAATTTAAACATAACAGAAAACCGTGTGCCGCAAGATGGTCGTATAAAAACAAATATGAATTTTAAACCTGTTGATATTCGATTATCTACTTTGCCAACTGTTTTCGGGGAAAAAATTGTTATGCGTATCCTTGACCTAAGTAATGCAATGAATGACATTACGAAGCTTGGATTTACTAAATATAATGAAGACTTATTTCGTAAAATGATTTCTCGCCCAAATGGAATTGTACTTATTACAGGGCCAACGGGTTCGGGTAAATCCTCTACTTTATACGCTGCATTAAATAATTTGAATAAAGAAGGGGTCAATATTATTACGGTTGAAGACCCTGTTGAATATCAATTAGAAGGTATTAACCAAATCCAAGTAAAAGAAGAAGTTGGATTAACGTTTGCTACAGGACTTCGTTCGATTTTGCGTCAAGATCCAGATATCGTCATGATTGGAGAAATTCGTGACTCAGAAACAGCAGAAATTGCTGTACGTGCATCACTTACGGGGCATCTCGTCTTAAGTACCTTACATACTAATAGTGCTGTTGAATCCATTTCACGATTAAAAGATATGGGGATTGAACCGTTTTTAATTTCTTCATCTCTAAATTGCGTGATGGCTCAACGATTAGTACGACGTGTTTGTCGAGATTGCGCCCAAAAAGTACAAGCTACAGACCGGGAAAAAGAAATATTTGCTGAGGCGGGGCTTCAAGTTGAATCTGTGCAAAGAGGAAGAGGCTGTCCTGCTTGCAATCATTCTGGTTATCGCGGGCGACTTGCCATTCATGAAATTTTACCAATTGATCGCGTGATTAAAGATCATATTTTACAAAGAAGCAATATTTCTGCCATTCGTGATTATATGAGACAACAACAATATCCATCTTTATTAGATGATGGGTTACAAAAAGTATTAGACGGCGTTACAACTACAGAAGAAGTGTTAAGAGTTGCCACATTTGATTAGGAGTGAAAAGATGAGCCAATTTTCAATCCAGACATTATTAAAAAAAGCATACGAAGAAAAAGCGTCAGACTTACACATTACAGTAGGGATTCCACCTGTTTATCGTTTGAATGGGAAATTAAAACATATCGGGGAAGAACCAATCAAACCAGATGATGTGAAAGAAATGGTAGGAGAAATTTTACCGAAACATAAAGTGGACGAGTTTGAGGAAAAGGGTGAAACAGACTTCAACTATTCACTTGAAGACTTATGTCGTTTCCGTGTGAACGCTTATCACCAACGAAATGTAGGTGCTATTGCATTTCGTCTAATACCATCAAAAATTCCAACTATTGAATCGTTAGGTATGCCTAAAGTGTTATATGATTTAGCAGATAAACCTCAAGGACTTGTCCTAGTAACTGGTCCTACTGGTTCTGGTAAATCAACTACTCTTGCAGCTATGTTGAACTATATAAATGAAACAAAATCAAAACATATTATTACACTTGAAGATCCTATTGAGTACTTACATCATCATAAAAAATCGGTAATAAATCAACGAGAAATTGGTTCAGATACAAGCGATTTTGCAAGTGGTCTACGTGCATCACTTCGTCAGGACCCAGACGTTATTTTAGTTGGGGAGATGCGTGATCTAGAAACAATTTCGACAGCAATAACAGCTGCTGAAACGGGACATCTGGTATTTGCAACATTGCATACATCCAGTGCTCCAACAACGATTGACAGAATAATTGACGTGTTCCCACCACATCAACAAGGTCAAATTCGTATTCAGTTGGCAAACGTTATTCAAGGAATCATTTCGCAACGTTTATTTGCAAGAAGTGATACTGGAGGCCGAATCGCAGCAACGGAAATTATGGTGGCAGTTCCTTCTGTAACTAATTTAATTCGAAACGAAAAAATTCATCAAATTCCAAGTGTCATGCAAACGAGTCGAGCACTTGGCATGCACACATTACAAACTTCGCTTCAGGAGCTAGTATCACGTGGAAAGGTTTCGTTAGAAGATGCAAGACCGTATATGAACGTGGGTGATTACTAATTGGTAGTATACAAATATGTTGGTCGAAAAAAAACTGGGGCACCTATTAAAGGCACCATTAATGCTGCTAATAAAAATATGGCCATTGCAAAGCTACGCGATAACGGTATCAACCCTAGGGAAATTACGGAATCGAAAAGCATTTTACACAGTGAGTTAAGTTTAGGTGGTAACAGTGTAAAAAATCAAGACTTCGTTATTTACTGTCGGCAATTTGCAACATTGATTCGCGCAGGTGTGACGATTGTCGACGCGACCAATATTTTAGCTCGGCAAACAACAAGCAAACCGTTAAAAGCAGCTTTAGATTTAGTAGAAGATGATTTGCGATCAGGTATCGCTTTTTCAGAGTCTACCGCAAAACAGCCAAAGATATTTCCCTCATTATTTACCAATATGATGCGTTCTGGTGAAGCAACTGGTAATATTGACGAAACATTGGAACGTTTAGCGAATACCTTTGAGAAGCAATATAATTTAAAAAAGAAAATACAATCTACCTTAACCTATCCGGCTGTATTGTTAGTTATTACAATCATTGTTGTATTTTTCTTATTAATCTTTATCGTTCCGACATTTGTGCAGACATTTGAAGAAATGGATGCAGAATTACCGGTTATTACAGTATTTACATTAGCCTTAAGTAACTGGTTACAAAAACTATGGTGGCTAGTCATAGGGATTGTGATTATAGGTGTTATTGTAGTGCGGATGTTATATAAAAATAATAAGAACTTCCGCTATACTGTCCACTATGCGTTGTTACGAGCGCCAGTTTTTGGACAACTATTTCAAAAATCTGTTATTGCAAGGCTTATGAGAACACTTTCTTCATTATTTAGCAGTGCTGTGCCAATTCTGCAAGCTCTAACAATTGCGGAAAAAGTAGTAGGAAACCCGGTAATTGGGAGAGTGGTCTTGGAAGCGCGAGCAAGTTTAGAAAAAGGTAGCACGTTAACTGAACCACTAGAAAAAAGCTGGCTTTTCCCACCACTTGTTACATCGATGACGTCCATTGGCGAATCTACAGGTTCGTTAGACTACATGCTAGAGAAAATTGCAGACTTTTATGAGTCGGAAGTGGATCGAGCAGTGGATACCTTAAAGTCGCTCATTGAGCCAATGATGATATTATTTTTAGCTGTTATTGTTGGGTTTATTGTAGCAGCCATTATGATGCCAATGTTTAGTTTATATGAACAAATTTAAGGTCAGTGCAAAATATATTTGAGAAGGCGTTTTGCAAGGAGGTGAATGGAAAATGCAACAAACGCCCATGCAAAAACAAGTTATAGAAAATGAAAATGAGAATGTTTTAGGAGGGTTCAAAATGAAAAAATTCGTGAAAGAACTGCTAAGTAAGCGACTTAACAATGAAAAAGGTTTGACTTTGATTGAGCTTTTGGCAGTGATTGTAATTCTTGCAATTGTAGCTGCTATAGCAGTTCCAGCGATTGGGAGTATTATTAATAATAGTCGAGTTGATGCTGTTAAGGCTGATGCTATAAACGCACTGAATGCTGCAAGATTGTACTTTTTAGATAATCCTAATGATGCTGATAATAGCGTTTCTGTTTCGGAATTGGAGACTGCTGGTTTTTTAGATACAACTGGAAACCTAACAACGGATTCTACGACAGCAGCAGATAATGCAACTATTAGTAATACAGGAGGAGAATATACAATTAGTGGAACAGGAATGGCTGGAAACAATATTGTAAGATTTACAGATGCTACAATCGAGGATATAAACGGTTCTGGAGATTCACTAAATGTAACTGGAACATAATTAAAGAGTTTAAAATATTGGTATTCCAAACTAATTCCGATATTTTTGTATCGGGATTAGAAATGGGGAACTAATAATATGAAGGAGCCCTCCAAATGTTCAAACCAAAAAAGAAAACATCACATATTTCTATTGAAATCAATGACTATGTATTACGTGCGCTTGTGATGAAGGGCTCATCATTCGAGCAAGCAAACGTGTATGAAAAGGAACTTCCAAATGGTATCGTTGTGGAAGCATCTATTGAAGATGATATGGAACTTTATTCAATTATGAAGGAGTTCACTAGTAAAATGGGCAAAAAACAAAGTGTTCGTTTTTTTGTACCAGATCCGAATGTCCTATTAAAGACGTTTGACCATCCGGTTGACATCGAGCGTGCTAAATTGAATGAATATGTACAAATGGAGTTAGGTCATACTATTCATTTACCTTTCCAAGATCCGTTAGTAGATGTATATGATCCGGAAGAATTCGATGGACATGCTATGTTATTTGCTGCTGCACCTGAGGAAGTTCATAAATTAACGGACTTATTTCTCGATATAGACTTGGATCCTGAAGTAGCCGACATTCGGGCATTATGCAATTTACGCCTACTTGACCATATGCAATACTTAGATCCAGACAAAACCTATTTAATATCCAATTGGTTAATTAATGAATTATCCATTTGCATTTTCTCTAACCGTTCTGTTGATTTTTTGCGATATCAACCGATTAATACGGATTTATCTCAATGGAATTCATCGTATTTATCATTGTCTGAAATTGAATTTTCTTTAACTGAGAATCATATAGAAGATTACCGAATGACGTTAACCGATCAAGTGCTCGAGCTAGATCGGATTATGAACTTCTTCCGATTCTCATTGCATAAAGGTGAGAAATCTGTAGATGAAATCGTGGTTATGGGGGATAATCCTTTTTTAGTACAAATACATGAAATCTTACAAGGAAATTTCCCAATTCCGGTGAATATTATTAATGACGAACTTATTCATCAGCATTTCCCAGGTTTTAAAGCAAAACATGCTTCCTTATTAGGTCTTTCGTTAAAGGTGGTATAAACATAAATGATCCCAGATATAAACCTAATTCCCAAACTAGAAAAAGAACAATCCACCTCAAGAGTGGTTTATATCATTTTAGGCGTAATTGTTGTTGTTGCGCTAGGTATTTTAGCGTGGCAATATATGAGCGCGAACAATCAAATTGCATCATTACAATCACAACAAACTACATTACAACAACAACGAGATCTTTTGCAGGCAGATCTTACAAATTTAAATTCTGTTAATGTTACTTCTATAGAAGAAACAGTAGAATATATTGATCTTGTTTCATACCCTGTACTACCTCTTATAATGGAAATCGAAGGGTTACAGCCAAACAATTCTTATTTACGTCAATACTCTTTTGGCGTTGATAGTATTTCAATTACAATGGACTTTGAAACGTTAAGTGATGTTTCGGATTTTGTTTCTCGAATTTCCAATAGCGAATTTTTCGTAGATGGGCAGCTTACGAATGTTTCTCAATTTACTCTTGGTGAAGGAGAAACAGAAGGTGATTTTAATGTCATTCCACGGCATACAGCAAATTTAACTCTTATGATTGATGAACTCTACTTAGCTATGGGAGGTATCCAATAATGAATCTCTCTAGCAGTAAAAATTCGCAACTCATTTTGTTAGTTATACTAATTGCTGCTTTAATTTTCGCAGCTTATTATTATGTCGTAATGCCTAAGCGTGAGCAAGTGGATTCGCTCAATCGTTCAATCGATTCACTGAATACGGAAATCTCTAGTATTCAGGCAACGATTACACAAACACAGGCAGAACAATCAAAAGAAACGACTAATGTTTTTACAATAGAAAAAAAGTTACCATCATCTCGTGAAGTGGATGAATTGTTATTAAATATCGAAGAAATTGAATATGTTACAGATTCACTTGTACTGTCTATTGCGTTTAACGGTTATGATTCTTCTGTAGCGGATGCAGGAATTGGACTGCAAAATGAAGACGCTGCTGCAACCGATTCGAATGCGCCAACCGATCCAAATGCAGCGCCAAATACGACGGATCCGAACGCAACAAGCGACCCAAATAATGGGGTGCAAAATACGGAAGGACAAACTGTAAATGCTGGTACGTCACCTGAGCCTGGTTTGGCTATGAATTTACCGCCTGAGCTAAAAATGATTTCATTTAGTTTGGAAATTGAATCTCCGGATTACAATCATTTAATGCAGTTCATTGACGAAATTGAAAACTTGGAACGGATTATGAAGGTCGATTCCATTAATTTCTCACTTCCTGGTGAAGAAGTAAATTTCCAGGAAGACGTTCCTGAATCGATTACAGCATCTATTCAGGTAACGACCTTCTATTATGAAGGACAATAAATAAGCCTTTGACAAATTTAATTGATTCATAAATACTAGAAAATATTGATTTTTTGTACGAGAGTTAGGAGTTGGAAAAATTGGAATATAGTATTACTATTTTAGCATTCTTATTTGGGATGATTTTCGGGTCATTTTTCAATGTCGTAGGATTGCGTGTCCCGTTAAAAATGTCGGTTGCTTATCCGCCATCGCATTGTACAAAATGTATGCATCGCCTAAATGCTCTTGACCTCGTACCGATTTTTTCATATCTCTTTCTAAAAGGGAAGTGTCGATATTGTGGGACAAAGGTTTCTCCAGTCTATTTAATGACTGAACTCGCAACCGGATTCCTTTTTGCCTTTGCTTACTGGCATTTCCGATTCACACCAGAATTAGCAGTAGCGTTAGTTTTCATATCCCTACTAGCGATTATTGTCGTCACCGACATTGCGTACATGTTAATTCCAGATAAAGTATTATTATTCTTCTTGCCACTTTTAATAGTTGGGCGAATTTTTTCACCTTCGGAACCTTGGTGGGATAGTTTATTAGGTCCAGTTGTAGGGTTCACGATACTATTCTTAGTTGCATTACTCTCCAAAGGGGGCATGGGTGGAGGAGATATTAAGCTATTCTTCCTTATCGGGCTTACGCTCGGTACAGCTGGAACGCTTGTAACGTTGTTTTTCGCATCGGTCATTGGTTTGATTGTCGGCTTTATTTTACTGAAAGTTCGCGGTCAAGATCGAAAACAACCTATTCCTTTTGGCCCATCAATCGCAATCGCTGCATTGATTGTTTACTTTTATGGGGATATTATTATTGAGTGGTACATAGGTATTTTTTAAGTGTTCTCTTATATAACATAACTACAAGCTTAGCGTCATATATGGCGTTAGGTTTTTTTATTTGTAATAAAAAGGTTGCCTTTTGATCCTAATATTGATTTGTCTTTGAACTTGTTACTCGAGCGGATTTCTCAAGGACAAACCGGCACCACGTTTTCGATGAAATGTCCTTGAGGGGGCTTGTCAAGGACAAATGGATACCACTTTTTCAATGAAATGTCCTCGAGGGGGCTTGTCAAGGACAAATGGATACCACAGCATTCATGAAATGTCCTCGAGCGGGCTTGTCAAGGACAAATGGATACTACTTTTTCAATGAAATGTCCTCGAGCGGGCTTCTCAAGGACAAATGGATGCCATAGCATTCATGGAATGTCCTCGATAGGGCTTGTCAAGGACGAATGGATACCACCACATCCATGAAATGTCCTCGAGCGGGCTTGTCAAGGACAAATGGATACCATAGCATTCATGAAATGTCCTCGAGGGGGCTTGTCAAGGACAAACTGGCACCACTTTTTCTATGAAATGTCCTCGAGAGCGCTTCTCAAGGACAAATGGATACCATAGCATTCATGAAATGTCCTCGAGGGGGCTTGTCAAGGACAAATGGATACCACCACATCCATGAAATGTCCTCGAGGGGGCTTGTCAAGGACAAATGGATACCATAGCATTCATGAAATGTCCTCGAGCGGGCTTCTCAAGGACAAATTGATACTGCCACATTCATGAAATGTCCTCGAGCGGGCTTCTCAAGGACAAATTGATACGGCCACATCCATGAAATGTCCTCGAGCGGGCTTCTCAAGGACAAATTGATACGGCCACATTCATGAAATGTCCTCGAGAGGGCTTCTCAAGGACAAATGAATACCACCACATCCATGAAATGTCCTCGAGAGCGCTTCTCAAGGACAAACCGGCACCACTTTTTCGATGAAATGTCCTAGAACTGGCTTCTCAAGGACGAAATACGCCTCAACCTCTATATTTTATACTTTATCGAAGATTGCGATAATTTTATTCATCTAAATCTACTAATTTTTACTAGACGTTAATATAATAAGTGGACTATTTTTTACATTTGGTAGGGGGTGTCAGGTTGAAACCGATTATTGGGATAACGATGAGCGTTGATAAACACTTTTACTTTATTAACGAAGCGTATACAAAATCTGTAATTAATGCTGGAGGGATACCATTTGCCATTCCGTTTGATGTTGAGAAAGATGTAAGTCAAATCGTAGATATGATTGATGGGCTTCTCTTATCTGGCGGGGGAGATGTGCATCCGCATACATTCGGTGAAGAACCACATCAAAAACTTGGACAAGTAAGTAGTGCTCGTGATCGAGTTGAATTAGCACTTGTTGAGGAGGTTATAAAACGCAAGAAACCGATTTTTGCGATTTGTCGCGGTCATCAAGTTTTAAATGTGGCTTTAGGTGGATCTCTGTTCCAAGATATTTATGCACAAAATTTGAATGTTTACCTCCATAGTCAGCAAGCAGCGAGGTATGAGAAGTCACATTTTATCAAAGTGGCGGAAGATAGTTTAATTTATCATATTCTAGGAAAAGAAAGATTGCAGGTGAATTCGTTTCACCACCAAGCTATAAAATTGCTTGCTCCATCCGTTGTATCTGTTGCAAAGGCAAGTGATGGGATTATTGAGGCGATTGAAATGAAAGATTATCCATTCTGCTTAAGTGTCCAATGGCATCCAGAAGAAATGGCGGTATATGGTGATGAGGACTCCAGAAAATTATTTAGTGCTTTTATAGAAGAATGTTCAAAATAATGAAATTCGCATCCCGACTGATCAGGATGCGAATTTTTTTAATGGATGCGACGATATAAGCCAACCACTTTCCCTAAAATTGTCACTCTGTCTACGTAAATAGGGTCCATTGTGGAGTTTTCAGGTTGTAGGCGGAAATGCGTTTTTTCTTTATAAAAGCGTTTTACAGTTGCCTCATCGTCCTCTGTCATTGCTACAACTATTTCACCATTTGTGGCAGTAGATGTCTTTTTAACAACAACATAATCTCCATCGAGAATACCAGCTTCTATCATCGATTCTCCCATTACTTCTAGCATAAATAGTTGGTCTTCGGTTGTACCATATGAATCTGGTAGAGGGAAGTATTCTTCAATATTTTCAATCGCTGTAATTGGATTCCCCGCTGTTACTTTCCCAATTAACGGTACATTGACAACGCCTTGTTTCGGAACAGGCACTTGAATTTCTTCGACTTGGTCAAGTATTTCGATCGCACGAGGTTTTGTAGGGTCACGGCGAATTAAACCTTTACTTTCTAAGCGAGCTAAATGTCCATGTACAGTGGAACTAGAAGCGAGTCCAACCGCTTCACCAATCTCTCGAACTGATGGCGGATAACCTTTTGTTCGAACTTCTTCTTTTATAAATGCTAATATATCTTCCTGCCTTTTCGAAACTTTTTTCATTCTCGCTCACCTCTATATGAATATCTATCATTACTAGTTACATATAGTATAGCAACGCAATATGGAAAATGCAAACATAAGTTCGAAATTTAGGATTGACAAAACGTATGTTCGGTTTTATGATAAGGACATACATAATGCGAACAAACATTCGGAAAGAGGTTATTAGTATGAAATGGTTACAAAAAAATAGTTATGTTAAAGTTTTAATTACAACATTCCTACTCATAGCTGCATACGTAGTAATAACAGATGATGGTAAGACAATATATGAAAAAATTGAAGTACAGCATGGTGATAGCTTATGGTCTTTGGCCGAACAATATCGTGGAAATATGTCATTGCACGAATGGATCGATGCAGTTAAATTAGAAAATGGTTTAAATAATGAAACAATTGTGGCAGGACGAGCGTTAACCATTCCAGTATCCGGAGAAATAGTATACATTGCACAAGATTCAGAGCAAAATGCTCATACAGTAAAGGTAGCGACTACAAACGAATGAAAAAAGACAACAAAATTGCAGTACTATATACAAGAGTAAGTACTGAAAAAAACACACAAGAAACTTCTCTTGCTCGCCAACAAGAAGAACTACAACAATATGCTGGAAAAATGGGGTATAACGTTTTAGCCACATTTCAAGATCAACAAAGCGGTTATGAAGTAGACCGTGAAGGACTACTTGAAATGATGGATTTCATAAAGGAAAATCGTGTACAAGCCTTATTTGTGCAAGACGAAACACGTTTAGGACGTGGCCATGCCCGAATGGCAGTGCTACATTTACTTCAAAAAACTGAAACTACCATCTACTCTTTAAACGATGCGGGTCCGTTAACATTTAATGAAATGGATACGATGTTGCTAGAAATTCTAGCGATTGTTGAAGAGTACCAACGAAAAATTCATAATGCAAAAATTCGTCGTGGTATGCGACGTGCGGTACAAAACGGTTATAAACCAGAGCTGAATTTAAAGGATCGCGGTAATCATGAAGGACGAGAACGAATTGACGTACCAATTGAAGAAATTATCAACTTAAGGCAAAAAGGGTTAACTTTTCAAGAAATTGCTTCAACTTTAAGAGGCCTTGGCTTTCAAGTTAGTAAAGCTACAGTACACCGAAGATATCAAGAATATATGGAGACAGTGAAGGGGTAGTGTTGAAAGTCAATCTTTCATCATTACCTCTTCTCACTAATTTTAAAATTTACATAACTATTAGTTTTGTAAAGAAATCATTATAAATGCAGAATTATTCATCATTTCAAATTCTGCAAGAGAAGGTATTTTACTTGCATCTCTAGCTTTTTTTTCATACCTTTAAACTATTGAATAGGACTGTTAAATTTTCTAAAAGGAAATGAAATATATTTTATACATTACTGGTATGAGATAGTAAAGGTTGTAAATATAAAATGGATTGAATCCTAATAATGAAATATAACAGTGCTGGGATAATGAAAGGTTGGAAATAGAATGTTATCAAAAGAAAAAATTGCTCGAATTAATGAACTATCAAAGAAAAAGAAACTAGGCAAACTGACAGAAGCTGAAGCGAAAGAACAATCAGTATTACGTAAGGAATATTTAGATTCATTCCGAAACAATTTCCGTGGGACGATTGAAAATGTTCAGATCTTTGATGCTTTAGGGAATGATGTCACTCCTGATAAAGTGAAAAAACTTAAGCGTAATCGACTTAATTAACTAGAATAATATAGCACATTGGTAAAATGCATGTCATATTTCCGAAAATCTCTTGATATAGGATTGTTTTCTTATACAAACTTGTCTAAACTGTAAAAAGAACAATATGCTCTCTAGAAAGGAAGTCTAGCAAATGACACATAATGCGGATTTACAAGCAATTAACGCTATCCGAACTTTATCAATTGATGCGATTGAAAAAGCCAATTCAGGACACCCTGGTTTACCAATGGGGGCAGCTCCAATGGCATACACTTTATGGACTAAACAGTTAAGACATAACCCTAAAAATCCAAAATGGTTTAACCGTGACCGTTTTGTTCTGTCTGCTGGGCACGGATCGATGTTACTATATAGCCTTTTACATTTAGGTGGATATGGACTAGATATGGAAGAAATTAAAAACTTCCGTCAATGGGGGTCTAAAACTCCTGGTCACCCTGAATATGGTCATACAGTTGGCGTAGAAGCAACAACTGGACCACTTGGACAAGGAATTGCAATGTCAGTTGGTATGGCAATGGCGGAACGTCATTTAGCTGCTACTTACAACAAACCTGGTCATGATATCGTTAACCATTACACTTATGCACTATGTGGTGACGGTGATTTAATGGAAGGCGTTGCTGCAGAAGCTATTTCCTTAGCTGGACACCTTAAATTAGATAAATTAATCGTTCTTTATGATTCAAATGATATTTCGTTAGATGGTGATTTAGCAAAATCATTCTCAGAAAATGTACAAAAACGTTTTGAGTCGTACGGTTGGAATTATTTACATGTTGCAGATGGAACAGATATTGAGTCAATCAATGGTGCCATCGAACAAGCTAAACAATCAGACAAGCCAACATTAATTGAAATCAAAACAGTGATTGGTTTTGGTTCGCCAAACAAATCAGGTAAAGCCGATTCACACGGGGCTCCACTCGGCGCAGATGAAGTGACATTAACGAAAACTGCTTACGGCTGGGAACATGAACCGTTCCAAATTCCACAAGAAGTTTATGATACGTTTAATGCAGCAGCGGAACAACAAGGTGCAAAACCTGAAGCAGAATGGAATACGAAATTTGAAATCTATCAATCAGAGTATCCAGAATTAGCTGAGCAATTTGTTAAAGCAATGAACAATGAACTTCCTGCTGATTTCGATGCAGAAGTACCTGTTTACGAAGCTGGTAAATCTGTTGCTACACGTTCATCTTCTGGTGATGTGATTAATGCATTAGCAAAAAAAGTGCCTTCATTCTTTGGTGGTAGTGCGGACCTTGCTGGTTCAAACAAAACGACAATTAAAGGTGGCGGGGATTTCTTCGCAGAAACACCAGAAGGCCGCAATATTTGGTTCGGTGTTCGTGAATTCGCAATGGGTGCAGCCCTTAACGGTATGGCGTTACATGGTGGCCTAAACGTATTCGGTGGTACATTCTTTGTATTCTCTGACTATGTACGTCCAGCAGTTCGTTTATCTGCTTTAATGGGATTGCCTGTAACTTATGTATTCACTCATGATTCAATTGCGGTAGGGGAAGATGGCCCTACACATGAACCAGTTGAACATTTAGCTGCATTCCGTGCAATGCCAAACTTATCAGTCATTCGCCCTGCTGATGCAAACGAAAGTGCTGAAGCTTGGAAATTAGCTGTTTCATCAAAATCAACACCAACTTTATTAGTTCTTTCACGTCAAAACTTACCTGTTTTAGCGAATTCTGCTGAACTTGCTAAAGATGGTGTATCAAAAGGTGCTTATGTTGTATCTCCAGCAACAAAAGGAACGCCTGATGCAATTCTAATTGCGACAGGTTCTGAAGTTTCGTTAGCTGTAGAAGCTCAAAAAGCATTATTCGCAGACGGAATTGATGCTTCAGTTGTATCAATGCCATCAATGGACCGTTTTGAGCAACAATCTGCTGAGTACAAAGAATCTGTATTACCAAGAGCAGTAACGAAGCGTCTTGCAATTGAAATGGGGGCGTCATTCGGCTGGCATAAATATGTTGGCTTTGAAGGGGACGTACTAGCGATTGATCAATTCGGTGCAAGTGCTCCTGGCGAAATCGTTATTGAGCAGTACGGCTTTACAGTAGAAAATGTAGTAGCAAAAGTAAAAGCATTATAATATAGAAATAAGCCCTGCGAAATCGTAGGGCTTTTCATTATGTTTGCATTTAGTAGCGGGTGAACATTATTTAACTAAGCCATTTTGGAAAGCATACACGACTGCTTGCGTACGATCTTGCACTTCTAATTTCGCCAATATATTACTAACATGAGTTTTAACTGTTTTTAACGCAATAAATAATTCATCCGCAATTTCTTGATTGGATTTCCCTTGGGCGACGAGTAGCAAAACTTCCATTTCTCGTTCTGTTAGTTCATCATGAAGTGGGGAAGTAGCATTTGAACGCATTCGTTGCATCATTTTTGTAGTGACTTCTGGTTCAAGTACCGATTCACCAGCCATTGTCTTTCGAATGGCATCTGCAATTTGCTTTGCATTGGACGTCTTTAAAATATAGCTAACTGCACCTGCTTCTAGGGCAGGGTATACTTTATCATCATCTAGGAAGCTTGTCACCATCATTATTTTCGCAGTTGGCCATTGCTTTAAAATTTCTGCAGTTGCCTCGGCCCCAGTCATAATTGGCATCACATTGTCCATCAATATGATGTCTGGTCTAAGCTTTAATGCAAGTTCGACAGCTTCTTTCCCGTGTTCCGCCTCCCCTACAACAGTCATATCGGCCTGCGCGGAAAGATAGGCAGAGACGCCGATTCGAACCATTTCGTGATCATCGGCGATTAATATATTGATCATTTTTTCACCTCGTTGGATTATAGTAAGGTTTACTAATTAGTTTCGCCCACATAAATTGTTGATTTGATATTAATGTAAATATTTAGAGCACTTGGTGTACTATTAAGAAAAAACTTTCCTACTTAAACAGTTAACCGAACGCTGCTTAAGCAGCGGAATCGGTCGAAAGGGAAGTTATATAATGACATGGTAATTCTAATCAGTCTGAATAACCCCCGACTTAGACACATATCGTTTTTTCGATCAGATAGGATTGTTGTTTGATCGTATAAACTATTCAAACGGTTAGATAAAAGACGTTTAATTACATAGTTGGAATGTATAATCCGAGCAAATAGTATCCGTATGACTCTTACTCTTCGTCCACTAGTTCAACTTCACTATTTTGGTGCTGAAATCCTTTTTTCTTCAACGGAACTTTTACTTCAACAATAGTACCTTCACCTGGGACGGAGACGATTTTATAAGTACAGCCTATCTCAACTGCCCGTTCTGCAATGTTTTTCAATCCATAGGAAGATGTGGTTTTATCCTCTTCTACATTGAAACCCCGGCCATTGTCTTGAATACGCAAAATTCCAATATTATCTCGGGCGATCAATAACAGTTCTACTTCAGTCGCTTTCGCATGACGCAATGTGTTCGACACTGCTTCTTGCGCAATTCTAAATAAATGATCTTCCTCGGCTTTTGTTAGCTTGAATTCTTCTATCTTATATTCGATATGGAAGTTGACCTTTTGTTGAAGCTCTAATATTAAGCCCGTTAACCCCTCAGCCAATGTATTGTTTCGTAAGGCGATTGGCCTTAAATGTAACAATAAGGCTCTCATCTCTAGTTGAGCTTGTTGCACGATCTTTTCTACTTGCTTAAGCGTCGCCCGTGAATTTTCGGCAGGTTGTTCCTGCTCTGTAATGGCAGATAACATCATGGAGGCTGCAAATAATTGCTGTGATACAGAATCATGTAATTCTCGCGCTAATCGTTGTCTTTCTGCCACAATTCGTTCTTGAATAATCGCATCATTTGTTTCAACACGCTGATTTGTTAGCTTTTGCAAACTATTTCGTTGTGTTTCAATTAATTCACTGGCTTGTAACAATGCTTTACGAAGGGACCTCGGAATATGTTTTTTATTTTCCAAAGTAAAATCAGGGTCCGCTAATTTTTTTACATATCGAATCGCTAACGCTTCTCTTGATTTTGCAGCAACCGCCATCCAAATACTTAAAAATAAGCTAACAACGAAAATAGCCATCATAAAATAGGCAACAAGAGGGATACCATCATTTCGTTCTTCCCATAATGGTCGGAATGTCTCTTCAACTGGTTCACCTAATAGGAAGTAGAAAAAAGTAAAGATAACGGAAGTGAGTAAGCTAAAAATTGACAGTAAATTGAATGTAAATGCAATCATTGACGAACCACCTCCACATCACCTAGCCAAGTTGCCACATGAATTACTAATTTACGCTTAGCCTCTTCTGTTTCGCCATCTTCATATAGGAGATGCTCGTTCATTAATCTTTTAGAAGGATTTTGCAATAGTTTTACTTCTCCTAGGATGGTTGAATATTGAAGTCGGAACGGGATGTCGTAAGGAACAATCACGGTCACTTTTCCTATAGATTGGCGTACGGTGATAACTGAAGTACCTACTGGTAGAATGGTTTGTGTTGTATCAATTGTGATATCACCAAGAAACCTTTGGATTTGTACGTCCTGCCATTTATATGCTTCTAGGGGGGCAGTGGTTGTTCCGATTAAGTCATTTTTATGTATAGAACCTTTTTCGAAAGCTTCATTACTTAAAACAATATGATCTTGTGATTTTTTTGATTGTTTACAGAGCATATAAATTAAAAGTGCAACCACAAATAATCTTAAAGTAAAGACAGATAAAATAGCTAAAAAGAGGAAAAAACAACCGAGCCAAAATAACGGGCGATTCGTTTTTTTGAAACTATAATAAAGTAAAAAGCAACTTATGATTAGTAAGAAGGCACCACCGTTATTAAAAATCGTGAGTTCCGCAAATACAATTAAAAGCAAAATAATGATTGCAGTTGTTAGCTGATCTGTTGTAAACCTGTTCAAATTGGTAACCTCCTTTCAAGTTGTCATACTACAAAACGCAATAACGGAGAAAGCAAATGCATTGCCTTCCCCATATATTACCTAGTATACCATTACATAGCTTTTTCTTCAGAAGATTCTATTGTGTGATTGCTCGGAATAATATTTTTATTCTTCTCCAACTGAGCTAATCTTGATTCTAACATCGTCATTTCATATTTTTTATCGATTTTATTTGACAGATGGTCGATATATGCAGAAATATCATTAAAGTTTGTTTCGTTATTCGTCTCAATCACATGATCCATTTTATAATGAGCGCGGACGACGTTTTCTTTTCCCATTAATTGGAGCTGGCGAACTTTCATATCTTTAATTTTGTGTTTCATTGTTTCATATTTACTTTCAAGTTCATATACTTGAACCTTTGCTGTTTCAATACTTGTTAATAAAGTTGTTTGACGAATTGTATAAGTTTCCACTTCTTGTTTGGCAAAAGCAATTAAATCTGCTTCATTGCTTTCCGTTGCAAGAGTTAATTGAACGGTGCGTTTTTCTAGCATTTTTGTTGCTTCATCTAGCTCACGTTGTAGTTTATTTTTCAGTTCAACTTGACGTTGTAGCAATTTGCCTGTTTGTTCAGTTTGTTTTTCTGCCTCACGGATGTATTGATTTAACATGGCTATTGGATTTTTGCTTTCTTTTTTATCGAAAAACTCATGTAAATCTGCTTGAATTTGATATTTAAAACGGTTGAATAAGTTTGTCATTTTTAGTCTCTCCTTATTTTGTTAAATTTGTCCATTCTTGTTCAAAATTCATAAATGGATCATCGTTTTTACTGGATTTAAAATTAAATTTGACATCTTCGTCTTTCCATTTCTTATAAAGAACAAAGAGTATAACGATTGCGACAATACCAATAATGGCAGGGATGTTTGCAATGGCTGAGAATAAACCAATTATCCCTAGAAGTATCCACATCACTTTTGAAAACGTTGTATTACTTTTCAAATAGAAGTGCATTGCAGCAAAAACGATGAAGGCTGAAAATGCTAAACCAATCATTGGTCCTACCATGCTAAGTGCAATAATTAGGGAAACCCCTCCAGCAAGTATTATTAAAAGTTTTTTCATTATTTCTAACTCCTTTCGTTGATACCTTTATGTTACCTGTTGAACTTGGTTATCAAAACGGCCTTCAATTGCATTTTTAACTAGGTCTTGAGACTGAGTCGAACTAGGAACAGAGTGCTAATCTTACGTTTCTACGGTATTTTGACAAAAATAGAACTGATGGCGTGACACTTTGTGACAAAATATTCAGAAAGTTTGTTTTATAATAAGTTCTAGATGGAAGGAGGACATATATATGAGAATTTATTCAATATTTAATATAAGAAAAGAATATCAATCGTTTATTTTTGGTAGAGAACGCATGTTATTAGAAATGGTCGCGACTAGAGAACATTCATCACAAGAGTCCTCTGTTAGTAAGGAACTGAGTTTTATTTGTGAACCTTTTAATAGTAGTTGTGTAAAAGGAGATATATTTAATCAATTACAAGATCGGTTCCCGAATGTACATTTGGTGGGAGACTATATAAATATTCAACACCAGTTAAAAGGAGAAATTAAAATTAAATTATTTACCTATTATATTGAGGCAGCTTGTGAAGGGTCACGTATGCTAGATTTGGACTTATTCCAAATTCTAGGTCAAATCAATGATTCGTTTTTAGCTTTTAATAAAGAAGAGGCAGAGTGCGGATGGTTAAAACCTATTAAGCATTTGACTTACTAGAGGGAAAATGATTAAATTTTTAGCATCCGCTAGAAAAAACTTTTGAAAAGCTAGAAACCATAAAGGTTATAGTGTATAATTCCACATGGAGAGTTTTTCTCGGTATACAGTGAATTGTGGAGGAGGTTGGTCTTTATGGCTTTATGGTTAGGAATTTTACTTATCGTAGTAGCGTTAATAGGGGGCACGGCTTTAGGTTTCTTTATTGCCCGTCAATATATGATGAAATATCTAAAAGAAAACCCACCAATTAATGAACAAATGATTCGTGTGATGATGTCGCAAATGGGACGTAAACCATCAGAAAAACAAGTTCGTCAAATGATGTCTCAAATGAACAAATTACAAAAATAAACAACTATAACAACAGTTTTTAAAGAAGCTGTTGTTTTTATTTTGTTATTTAAATGTCGTAGTTACGGTGCTTGTATATTTTTTTTATGTGTGAGTTCGGGAGGCACAAAAAATGAGTGCTCCGAAACAGGAACACTCATTTTGTTTCTAAGAAATTTCCTCTGCCTTTAAATCTTCTTTTTCGCGCTCTTTGTCCCATACATACTGATTTAAAAAAGCTCTTACAGTTTGTTCATATTCGACAGGATTCATATTATAAGATTGCGCGTGAGCACCATATTCAAATAGCTTCAGCATTTTTGGTCCATTTTTCTCTTCATACATTTCTTTTGTCATTTCAGGTAAGATAAAATCGTCTTGTAGGCTATGAATGAAGAGGATTGGAGATTCGATTTTAGAAACAGCTTCTTTTGGCGTGACATTTTTTAATGAGTAGCCATCTCGTAACCGAAGGAAAATATCTGCTAAGTGAACAGGAAGTTGCGTGCGAAGAACTGTCTGTTTTTTGATGACGTGTGAAACTTGTTTTGAAAAATCAGAGAAACCGCAATCTGCAATATAGAAATCTGCGTTATCTTCAATAGCACCCGCATAAAGTAAAGTTGTGGCAGCACCCATTGATTCACCATGGATGCCAATGACAGCTTCATCCCCAACAATGGATTTTACTGTATTGACGACAGCTTCTAAATCGAATTTTTCATAATATCCATAGCTTGTTGTTTTTCCACCAGATTCTCCATGACGGCGATGGTCAAATACAAATGTATTAAATCCAAGACGCTCATACATTCGTACATATTTAACGGAATTGATTTTGTTTTCTGTTACACCATGGCAAATGATAACTGTGTTTTTCGTATCCAATGGTTTTAAGTAAACGCCTTTAATTTGATAACCATTTGGAGAATCAATTAACATCTCTTCCTTACGGCAATTGTTATACCATTGTTCGTCAAAACGTTGTGCTTTTATTTCACGGTCGTAAATAAATTCATCGTCCTTCTTTTTGATATACATTAACTGATTCGTAACGAAAATACCGAATAATGTAGTTGCTGCGGATACTACTGTGGTGAGAACACTGGAGAAGAGAAGTAATTTTCGTCGTTTCATAAAAACACCTCATTTCTCTTAGATTCCATGAGCTCGAACCATCAGTTCAGCATCGTTATGTTATACAATAATAAAAATCGTCTCGAAATGGAGCTGAAATTTTGATAAAATCGCATTACGAGACGATGCTAAAGTAACTTATTAGCGTATTTGCGTATAATTCATATCTATTTCTAGTTTACGCAAAAAGTTACTAATAAGTTCTTAAAGATGACAAAGTGACTCGAATTTGTCACAGAAAAAATTAAGCAGGTGAAGAGGATGGCAAAAAATAAAAAACAATCTCAACAAAGTGCAAAACGACAAGACGAATTAACGAATGAGTCGTTAACTTTACAAGATCAATTAAACGGCGATGTGCTAGCAAAATTAAAAGCAGCGAAAAAAAACTTAGTTGAAGAAGAACAAGAAAAAGAAGCTGAACGCCAAGCACAACTTGCATTCGAACGAAAACAACGCGAAAAAAACATGAGCTTCGAGGAGTTATTAGAGAAGTATGGCGATAAGGGGTCGAAGTTTTAGGTAGAAGTCGGTTGTGGTTGGATTTCCTTTAGGCAGGTTTATCAAGGGTTGGGTAAAGTCTATAGTAGCTAGGTTCTATAAGACATAACAGGTAGAAGAGTTTGGCGAAATGTCTAGTAGGAGCGTTCTATGAGACAAAGTAGGTAGGAAAATTTGGAAGAATGTCTAGTAGACGCGTTCTATGGGACAAAGTAGGTAGAAGAGTCTGGCGAAATGTCTAGTAGGAGGGTTCTATGAGACATAATAGGTAGGGAGATTTGCCAAAATGTCTAGTAGACGCGTTCTATGGGACAAAGTAGGTGGAAGAGTCTGGCGAAATGTCTAGTAGGAGCGTTCTATGGGACAAAGTAGGTAGAAGAGTCTGGCGAAATGTCTAGTAGGAGGGTTCTATGGGACAAAACAGGTAGGGAAATTTGCCAGAAAGTCTAATAGGAGCGTTCTATGGGACAAAACAGGTAGGGAATCTTGCCAAAGTGTCTCGTAGACGCGTTCTATGGGACAAAGTAGGTAGAAGAGTCTGGTGAAATGTCTAGTAGGAGGGTTCTATGAGACAAAACAGGTAGGGAAATTTGCCAAAGTGTCTAGTAGACGCGTTCTATGAGACAAAACAGGTAGAAGAGTCTGGCGAAATGTCTAGTAGGAGCGTTCTATGGGACAAAACAGGTAGGGAATTTGCCAAAATGTCTCGTAGACACGTTCTTTGGGACATAATAGGTAGGGTGATTTGCCAAAATGTCTAGTAGCTGCATTCTACGGGACAAAACCAATTGAAAAGATAGAAGAACTGTCCGGGAGACGCGGCCTCACGGAAAAAACAATGAAGTGAGGAAAGAAGAAATGTCCATGAGAGGTGATCTCATGGACACAACGAATTGTAAAGATAAAACAACTGTCCATGAATGAGAAAGGGTGTCATGGACAAAACTAACCGAAAAGATAAAAGAAATGTCCATGAGAAAGGGTGTCATGGACAATACCTGCCCAAAAGATAGAAGAACTGTCCAGGAGAAGCGGCCTTACGGACAAAACAAACCGAAAAGTAAGAGAACTGTCCATGAGAAACGCCCTCAAGGCAACCCAAACCAAGTAGAAGTTTAACTACCGTTAGAAACACCCTCAAGGACGCCATTACCACAACCCCAACCAACAAAACCGTCCGTTAGTAGCGTACGTTATAAATAGATCGCGCGAAAATAGGTATATACACTCCCAAAATCCCCATAGCACGCAAACAATTCTATTCACAAACGAAACCCCGCACTACTTCGCACTTCTTCTCATCCCATATAAAAAGAACAAAATAATAAACCAAACAGGTGTTAACAATAAAGCGCTACGTGTGTCTTCTGAAATAAACATTACCACAAGTACTCCAACAAAAAGAGCAAGTACTACATAGTTAATAAATGGTACGAGCGGCGCTTTAAATGAAGATCTGCGATGTAAATCTGGGCGTTTTTTCAAATAGATTAAGTGAGAAATTAAAATAATACTCCATACCCAAATGAAACAGATGGCACTAATTGTCGTCACAATACTGAATGCAGAATCGGGAAGGGCATAACTGAGCAACGCACCGACTGAAACGACAATTGCTGATGTAAATAGCGCATTACCAGGAACGTGATTACTATTTAATCTAGAAAATGCTTTTGGACCTTGCTTATGTTTACTTAAGTTGTACATCATACGGCTTGTTGAGAATAAACCACTATTACCAGCAGATGCAGCAGATGTTAAGACAACAAAATTAATAATGCCCGCTGCAACAGGAATTCCTACTAAGGTGAACACTTGTACAAATGGACTGCTAGCTGCACTTAATTGAGTCCAAGGATTAATACATAAAATAACAAAAACTGAACCTACGTAAAATAATAAAATACGCACTGGAATTTTATTAATTGCTGATGGAATGTTTTTCTTTGGATCGGCTGTTTCAGCAGCTGTAACACCGACCAATTCAACCCCTACAAACGAGAAAACCACCATTTGGAAGGCGAATAAGAATCCGGAAAATCCATTAGGGAAGAATCCTCCATGTTCCCAAAGATTAGAAACTGTCACATAGCCAGTATCCGTTTGAAATCCTGTTACAATCATTACAATTCCAATGACAATCAACGCAATAATTGTGACAACTTTTATGATTGCAAACCAAAACTCTAATTCTCCAAAAAGTTTAACAGTTAATAAATTCAAAGCTAGTAAAATCACTAAACATGTAATAGCTGGTACCCACTGCGGGATATCAAACCAATAGCGAACATATACACCGACTGCAATAATATCTGCCATGGCGGTCATAATCCAACAGAACCAATAAGTCCAGCCTGTGACATATCCAGCCCAATCTCCAATATAGTCAGTTGCAAAGTCGGTAAATGATTGATATCCGGAATTCGATAACAGCATTTCCCCTAGAGCACGCATTACGAAAAATACAGCTAACCCAATCGTTAAATAAACTAGTAGTACAGATGGACCTGCCTTTTCAATCGCAGCTCCTGAACCTAAAAATAATCCAGTCCCAATTGTTCCACCTATGGCTATCAATTGGACATGCCGGTTTTTTAAATCACGTTTTAATTCTTGTGCCATAATAAAGCCCCCAGTAAAAGATAGATTTTTTGTAAAACTACCTCAGGTATCTAGGAAGAGGGCATCGCCTTTTAGCAATGTCGACTTGTCTAAAAATAAAAAAAGAGATGGTAGGGATACCATCTCAATCAGAATGAAAAGAATAACAAATTAAATACAAAAAATAAAATTCTTTTGTACTTTGTCACTTTTCTGTCCTTTTGCCTGAGATTATGAACCCTTCGGCGCCGCATCAATTGCGAACTCTCCAGAAACTGCTCCTGCTATAGTTTGATCCATAGCATTCATCGCCTATATGTAGTTATGAAATGTAAGAAACAATTATTCTTACATATAGTCCAAACGAGAAATTTAATCTCGTATATGGAAGATTAGCACTCTTGTAAAACTAATACAAGATGTTATTTAAGAATATTAACAAGTTTTTTTCGAACAAACAAGAAAAAAATAGTTATTATCAAATAAGTAAATAGAAAACTAGTGTTAATTAGAGCATGAAAAATACAGTAATAAGAAATTTTATAAATAAAAAGACAAATTCGTTATGTTGAAATAATGGAGCTGAAAATTCAAAGAAAAAAACTGACACGTAAATGTCAGTTCGTAGCAGAGTGTTTTCTATTTTTCGAAAAGCTTCTTAGGGAAAGAATCATTTTACATAACAACACAAACGTAATCGCACCTGCTGTATCGAGTAGTACATCTTGAAATACTCCAGTACGTCCCGGTACGAATGTTTGGTGATATTCGTCAAGACAAGCAACCATAAATGTCGTACTAATCGCATAGACGACTGCAAACTTTAAGTTGAATTTGCGGTAAAACAGATAACATAAAACCCCTATAAGACCATAGCCGATAAAATGTGTTCCTTTACGTATTAGAAACTCAACAAAATAGTAATATCCCCTGGATTCGACAGAGATGGTTCTACCCCAGTAAGTAAATTCGAAAGAACTTAAGAATTCATAAAACGGTCTATTTTCTAGTACTTTTCTTAAAGTTGGAATCAGTGTTTGTTGTTGATAGGACATACTTGAAATCAAAAAGACGATTAGTAACCCTGCTACAACAAGAACGAAATATTTCCTCATCGATGCTCAGCATACACATCCAGTTTCGCGAATTCTTTAATTAATGATAGATTGCTTAGTTGTTGTGATTTTTCGTATGCCTGTAGGTTTTCGTTTAGTTGTTCTACCGTTCTTGCCCCAATAACTGTAGAAGCAATGACAGGATGACTCAGGTTAAATGCAATGGCTGCAGCATGAAGATCTACGAATTCATCTTCTATTTTTTGTAGAACCTGTTGTAACTCTTCTTTGTTATAGCTTATATAACCATTTGTTTTTTCAAGGCGAGCTTTCCATTCCTTTGTTAATAAACCTTTCGCAATGGAACCACGTGTTACAACTGATACTCCGGCATTTTCAATGACATCAAACCATTCTTCTGGGCGGCGATCTAAAATGCTGTATTGCATCATGTTAGACACGGCATGACTGTGTTGTAAAAACGGTTTAAAAACATTCGGACGGATAGAGGAGATACCGTATTCGCGAATGGTACCATCTTTTTTCAACTTTTCAAAGGTAGCGATGATTTCATCCCAAGGATCATCAATTGTACCGCCATGTAATTGGTAGATATCAATATAATCTGTTTTTAACCGGTGAAGACTATCCTTTAAGCCTTCTTCGATGTGTTTCGGAGAGGCATCCCAATGCCAACCGTTGTCCTTTTCATTCCATACATTACCAACTTTAGTAGCAATAATAACTTGATCGCGGTAAGGCTTTAAAGCTTCACCAACAATTTCTTCATTGATGCCTTTATCGTATAAATCTGCTGTGTCAAAATAATTAATGCCACGTTCGATAGCCTTCTCAATAATTGGTTTTGCCTCATTTAAATTAGTTGGTAAAGACATGCACCCTAAACTAAGTTCCGAAATTTCAATAGAACTTTTCCCCAATGTTCTTTTTTTCATTAAAAGAGCCCCTTTTCCAATTCTGTTTATTCTTCTTATTAATGGTACAATGAAACAAAACTTAAGGACAAGTGAGGCGCTCAGTCATGAAAAAATTTGAAGAAAAAACCATCCGAAGAGAGGCTATTTTTACTGGGAAAGTCATATCTCTAAAAGTCGATGATGTGCTTTTACCAAATGGGAAAGAAGCAAAAAGGGAAATTGTCAACCATCCGGGTGCTGTTGCAATCATTCCTATCACTGCTGATGGAAAGCTAGTATTAGTAGAGCAATATCGTAAAGCACTTGAACGATCAATTGTTGAAATTCCAGCTGGAAAATTAGAAAAGGGGGAGGCTCCTGAACATACTGCTAGAAGAGAACTAGAAGAAGAGACTGGATATGGTTGCAATGAGTTAATTTATCTTCAATCGTTTGCTACTTCTCCAGGCTTTGCGGATGAAGTCATTCACTTATTTGTTGCGAAGGACCTTTATAAAATAGAGAATAAAGCTGATTTAGATGAAGATGAATTTGTCTCTTTAATGGAAGTATCCGTTGAAGAAGCTGAAAGAATGGTACAAGATCAAAGAATTTATGATGCAAAAACTGCTTTTGCTGTCCTATGGATGAAGGGGCACCAGTTGTAAAAAGTAATCTAAAATTTAATAGAAAATATTAAAATTTAAACCTATTAAAAAATGAATATTGATAGAGAACGAGCATAAGATGTATCAACGAAAGGAGAATGCTTATGTTTCGTTCCACTATCCTTATACAATATGCATTAATTTTAGCAATTGGTTTTGTTAGCGGTGTTGTTTGTTTTCAAGCTTTTTCATTGGACAAGTCTATCCAACTAATCGAACTAATTGACCCAAGAGTAATTGATCCGACTAATGTCACAATTTGGCAATCTATTTTACCATTAGCTGTTTCCATTGTGGTAGTTCTTATTTTAGCGACACATCCTTACATCGCTTTATTTGCTCAGTTCATTGTAGCAATAAGAGCAACATTCTTCGGTTTCAGTTCGGTATTTTTACTGACTCAACAGGAGTCAATGACTGTATATAGTTTGTGGTGGTTCCCATTCCAACTTGTCTATTGTATTTTACTTCTAGTGTTATGCTCGGTTTATTCTACTAGAAAAGTAGGTGGCAATCGGAAACATTTCTTTGCTAAAAATTTATTAATTGCCCTTTTGGTGATCTTTGCCGCTGTTTGTTCGTTAGAAATCTTCGTCATGTCAACCGTTATTTAAATTACATACGGTTCTTTTGAATTTGTGTCTAAATTTCGACTCGTGTTTTGGTTAGCGAATTATGCTAAACACTCTCTTGTATTCCTTTTTACTCATTTGGTATAATAGAGTGAGTTTAGGAGGGCGTCGTATGGAGAGCCGTATCGATCGTATTAAAAAGCAATTGCATAGTGCTGGCTATAAACTGACGCCACAGCGCGAAGCGACAGTTGCAGTACTATTAGAACATGAAGAAGACCATCTTAGCGCAGAAGATGTGTATTTACTAGTGAAAGACAAAGCGCCGGAAATCGGTTTAGCGACAGTGTATCGTACGTTGGAGCTATTAACAGAACTAAAAATCGTCGACAAAATTAATTTTGGCGATGGTGTTTCTCGTTACGATTTGCGACAAGAGGGTGCAAAGCATTTCCACCATCATTTAGTTTGTATTGAATGTGGTGCAGTCGATGAAATTCAAGAGGACCTATTAGATGATGTTGAACTGGTCGTTGAAAAACGATGGAATTTCATCATCAAGGATCATCGTTTAACATTCCACGGAATTTGCTATCGATGCCAAGATAACCAATCTGACAACACAAAATAATCAAATGGTTGGCACTGTATCTTTTTAGATGCAGTGTTTTTGTATTTTACTAGAATTAAATTTACTTAACTAATTTCCTATAACTACGATACACCTATATTGTCACGAATTTCATTTCAACTCACGACTATATTATTTTACTTGTAAAAAGTGGCTATAAAGAGATTACTCCTTATAACCACTTTGATTTAATTAATCTAGTTTCGTTTTACTTACTTCTTTAATGTCTGCAATATTAGCAATTTTTAATTCGCCATCTACTAACTCAAACGTATAACGCTTTTCGCGATCATAGTTCCATGTGCCATCATCTTCTGAATAAAATTCAAATATTTCTGATGAATCTAATGTTAAACTATTTGATGTAAGTGATTGAACATCTAATACAGAATTTGAAATGAAGTTATAGTAATAGTCACCAAAATCGTCATGTTCGACTACAAATTTTTCGTAATCCTTCTTAAGTTGGCTATCATCGATAAAGTAATCTTCTACATAGCTGAAATCTCCATAATTAACTGCGTACATATAGTCGTAACGAAAGCTTTCAAACATACTTGCTGCTTCATTTGCATACCAGTCATAGAAATCCTGCTTAGCAATTTCCTCTTGTACTCCTGCAAAAATAATATGTGTATCATATGGTGTTAGATATAGTGTTTCAGATTGAACGGACTCTCCAGTATCACTGGTTGATTCCGCATAGATTTCAACAGAACCATCTAGTGGTGCAGCAATTAATTCGATCTCGGATGCTGTTTTACCAGTATTTTCACCATTAACAAAAACAGTAGCATCTTCAATATCAGAACTTAAATAAACGACATTCGCACTTAAATCAACATCGATTATATATTCATTGTCTTCATTTCCTTCAATGTTTACTTGTTCTTTTAACTCGCTTTTAAAATAATCATCTTTATAAGAAATGGTGGAATCATAAATTCCTGGAGCATATGATCCGACATTTACTTTTTCTTTATCTAGAGCTACGGCTTCATCTTCACCGATTTTTAAATTCACTTCAAAGTTAGGCCAATAATTATAGGCCACTACATCAACTGAGGAAACTTTAAATGTGAATTTTTTATAAAAGAATAAATATGGTTCCGTCCTAATAGTAATAAGTTCTTCTCCGAAATCATTTGAAATTTCAGCTTTTCCTTCTTTTTTCGCTTCTTTGACAGCAACTTCTAAATCATCCAACAACCAATCATTTTCATCTACGTACTCGTAGAATGCTTTCGCATTCACATATGTATTTTTTGAGAATACAAATGAATTTGTAAACTCTTCTGCATTTTCATCTTCAAAGTGCTTGACGATTCCTTCATATTGTCTTGTTGGGTCAACCATTGTTTGTATGTATAGATGTGCTCCAACTATTAATACTAACAACACAATTACTGAAATAATTCCTATTTTTTTACCAAGACTTAATGGTTTCTTCTCCTTTGGTGGTACTCCATGATCTGATTTTCTTTGCTGCTCGTTTTGTTCTGGTTTGATTGTCGAAATTTGATTTTGAGAACTTGAACTTGTTGTTGGTTGAGGCACTTTCTCATTTTCTATTAGTGGAAGTTGCACACCGCAGTTTTGACAAAATTTTTCGTTATTCACGGCTTGTTGACCGCAATTGATACAAAAACGCATAATTCGACCCCTTTCAAAATGATAACAATAAGATAATAGTACCATGGCTCATGTAAAAAATTAACATAAAATTATCTTGATATTATATTAATTTTTCCCGTAGAATTGTAATTGTAGTAATTGAATAGGAGGAAATTATTAATGACGACAAATTTCGAGCAACAACCGGGTCCTGATTTACGTGAGGTAAAGCAACGTCTAACTCATACAAAGGATCAACGTATGGAATTAATCATTCGACTAGGGGAATTAGCATACGAAAGTTTAAGGGGAAAAAAAGAGGATATTTCTTCTTTACGAACATTATCAAATGAAATATTACAAAAAGACATCATCATTTATCAAAGTCAAGCAACAATTTCGAAATTATCAGCAAGTAGCCATCAGTGTCCAAATTGTTCACAGCCTGTCGGCGATGAAGCAAAGTTCTGTGGAAATTGTGGTACATTAAATCCGTCTTATCAAGATCCGAATGTATCTCAGGTGCTTTGCAATCATTGCGAGCAATTAATTGAGGCGCAATTAACATACTGTCCTTGCTGTGGTGTCATACAGGAGGGTAAATAATGCATTGTAGTCATTGTAGTGAGCAACATCAGAGCTATTATGTTTATTGTCCAAATACTTCTAAGCGCATCGAAACAGCAGAAGTTAACCTTACATACAGTACAAATGAATTTTGCCCACAATGTGGTGTGAAAAATGAAGCAGGTTATTCTTATTGCACTAACTGTGGACAATCCCATTTAGTTAAAAATCAAAAGAAGAATACAATTAATCGTATGTTGGAGAATACGATTTCTAATATTAAAATCCCGGCGAAAGTAAATATAAGTAAAGAGGGACTTAAAACTACTTCTGCCGAGAGTCTCAATTATATTAAACGCAATAAAATTGTTTTTGTTCCTATTCTTATCTCAATTATTTTACTAATTGTGAGTTCTTTCTTAGTCAAATCCATGGCGCTTAATGCGTTAGGAGATGAACTTGACTATTATGATGAAGAAGCATTGATTTTGGCAGCATTACTTAACCCTGATGTATTAGAAGAACAAATATATTATGAATATGATGTTGATGTTGACATTCCAAACTTTACTAAACTACCAACAATGGTAGGGATTCTGCATAATGCCAACTTGCAATTCAATATGACGGTTGGTTCGATGGGTGAAGAAGAGGGTATTAAATTTCAAGTAGATAATTTGTTTACTGGCTTAATTTTTATTCCAATAATTGCACTTTTAGTTGGTGGAGTACTATTTGGACGAATGGCTAAGAAAAATAATTGGGAATTATTTAAGGGGATTGGATATTCAATCGCTGCGTATACAGTCGTGATGTTCGTACTTTCGCTATTTGCAAGAACGTCCATTAATGAAAAAATTGAAGCGTATTTTATGGATGCAACGTTGAAAATTAATTTATCCGCATCCATTATCGATATGTTGTTTACTTCACTTATTTTATCAACTTTAGTATTTGGCTTCTTTGCTGTCGTTTCGTATTATGGTAAATCTATCTTTAAAAATGATTTACAATTACCGAAAACTTTTAAATACGCTTTTTATGCAGTTACCGTTACATTTACAGGTTTAGTATTAAACTATTTGTATTCATATCTTTTTGTCATGAATGAGTTAATGGATGAAGGCCCTGAATTACCATATGGGATTATGTCAATTTACACAAGTATGGCCACATGGCTTATGTCATTATTAGGTCAATTCCAAATGACGAACAGTTATGAAACATTATCGTATCGATTATTGTTTAATGGTGACCAAAATGGATATATGATGGATATGTTAGGAACTGAAGCATTGTTTTCATCTACATTTTTGTTATTCTTAATTTCATTTATTTTAATTGCAGCTGCCGGTTACGCTATGTTCCATGTGCATCAATTAAAAATAAAAGATATAGCGATTTTCGGTTTACTTTTTGCAGTAATCCAGTTCTTTATTATTCAATCATTTAATATGAAATTTGTAATAGATTATATTTATGATGTTGAAACAATAGCCGTTCAAATTGATTTAATTAGTACATTACTCTTTGCTTTTATTTTGTCTGCTTTATGCTTCTATGGTGGAGGATATTTAAGAAAAGTATTAGGAAAATAATATTGCATTGTAAAGGCGGTCTTATAGGCCGTCTTTTACTATCCTCAAAGAAAACTCAGTGCAAATGGAAGTATGTTAAAGTGGGTGTCTGAATTTTACATTTATTCATGTTTTCAGCGATTTTCAAGGGATTAACCTTGTGCAGTTTATTGGAAAACACTATCATTATTGTGAAGGATAGGTGATGACGGTGAATAGTACTAAGGATGCCATGTTAGATTACATTCATTTTTTACGAGTAGAACGTCAGCTTTCCGATAATACGTTAGCTTCTTACCGTAGAGATTTAGAAAGTTACGTGGAACATTTACATAATGTACAAGGGATTGATAATTTAAACGAAGTAGAAAGAACAAATATATTAATGCATTTGGATACTTTGCGTACAAATGGTATATCCGCTCGTACAATTGCGCGGCATATATCGTCTATTCGTTCCTTCCATCAATTTTTATTGCGAGAAAAAGTTACGGATACTGATCCGACCGTGCACTTGGATATGCCACAAATAGATCAAAAGCTACCGAAAGTATTATCGATTGAGGAAGTTGATGCCTTAATTGCTGCACCGAATCGTGATAAGCCTCAAGGAATTCGCGATACGGCTATGTTAGAATTGCTCTATGCTTCTGGAATGCGAATTAGCGAGTGTATCGATTTAAATGTAAATGATGTCCATTTAACAATGGGCTTCGTCCGGGTATTTGGGAAAGGTGGCAAAGAGCGGATAATTCCACTAGGTAAAACCGCTATTTCTGCTCTTGACGTATATTTGCAAATCGCAAGGGATAAATTGCAAGGGAAATATCCAAAAACAGATGCGTTTTTTATCAATCAAAGAGGAAAACGCTTGACTAGGCAGGGTTGCTGGAAGCTTTTAAAAGAACATGCTGAAAAGGCAAACATTAAAAAGGAGATTACTCCACACACATTGAGACATAGTTTTGCGACCCATTTAATAGAGAATGGTGCAGACTTACGTGCAGTTCAAGAAATGTTAGGTCATGCAGATATATCAACAACGCAAATCTATACGCACATTAGTAAAACAAGATTATCAGAGGTTTATAAGCAGTTTCATCCGAGGGCTTAACTTTTAGTTGGCAGCAGTAATAAAATGTCTTTTGGTTGAGTTGGTTACTAGTAAGAATCAACAGTAATCAATATATAGAAATGCTCCATTTTAAACACTTAAATACTCATATTGAAATATGAATTTATGAAAAAGTAAAAAGCTATAACGAATTGATCAACAGGAGGATATTCATATGAAACCCTTTAAAAGAATACATTTAATCGTCATGGATTCAGTAGGTATCGGTGAGGCGCCAGATGCTCATCAATTTGGAGACGAAGGTTCAGATACTCTAGGCCATATCGCAGAAAAAATGAATGGTTTAACTATGCCGAATCTAGAAGCATTTGGTTTATCGAATATTCGGGAAATAAAAGGAATTAAAACAGTGGCCACACCGAAGGCATTTTACGGCAAAATGCAGGAGGCTTCAGTTGGAAAAGATACAATGACTGGTCACTGGGAAATCATGGGGCTTAATATCGACAAACCATTTAAAGTGTACCCCGAAGGTTTTCCTAAAGAGCTAATTGACCAGTTAGAAGAGAGAACTGGCCGTAAAGTCATTGGGAATATACCTGCAAGTGGAACAGAAATCATTGAAGAGTTAGGCAAAGAGCATATGGAAACAGGAGCGATTATTGTCTATACATCGGCTGATCCAGTGCTTCAAATTGCTGCACACGAAGAGATTATTCCATTAGAGGAGCTTTACCGAATTTGTGAAATTGCACGTGAATTGACGTTGCAACCAGACTTCCTTGTTGGCCGGGTGATAGCGCGCCCATTCATTGGAACTCCAGGTAACTTCGCTCGTACTTCCAATAGACACGACTATGCATTAAAACCGTTTGGTCGTACAACAATGAACGAATTAAAGGATACTGGCTTTGACGTAATTGCAATTGGGAAAATCTCTGACATTTACAATGGTGAAGGGGTAACGGAAGCTATTCGTACAAAAAATAACACAGATGGAATGGATCAACTTGCGCAAGTGGTGAAACGTGATTTTCATGGTATAAGCTTTTTAAACTTAGTTGACTTTGATGCAAACTATGGTCATCGTCGAGATCCGATAGGGTACGGTGAAGCACTTGAAGAATTTGATCGCCGTCTACCAGAAGTATTAGCTGAACTAGGTGAAGATGATTTACTAATCATTACGGCGGATCATGGAAACGATCCTACATTCCCAGGTACTGATCATACACGTGAGTATGTTCCATTACTCATTTATTCACCAAGATTTAATGGTGGCGAAGAACTGCCACTTCGTAATACATTTGCAGATATTGCTGCAACAATTGCTGAAAACTTTGGTGTTCAAGCACCACCATTCGGCACAAGTTTCTTATCTAATCTTAAATTATAATTCGGTCCGATTTTCAATTAATAATAGTATGTAAAATTTGAGTTCAACAGCAACTCAAAAACGATGTAATGAGGAGGCCACTCAAAATGAGAATGGTAGATATTATTGAGAAGAAGCGAAATGGGGAAGAGTTATCATTAGAAGAAATTCGTTTCTTTGTACAAGGCTATACAAACGGTGAGATTCCGGATTATCAAGTTAGTGCATTAATGATGGCTATATACTTCCAAGATATGACTGAACGGGAACGTGCAGATTTAACGATGGCTATGGTTCAATCGGGAGATCAAATTGATTTAACTCAAATTGAAGGTATTAAGGTAGATAAACATTCAACAGGTGGTGTGGGCGATACAACAACTCTATCACTGGCTGCAATGGTTGCAGCTTGTGGTGTTCCTGTTGCAAAAATGAGTGGTCGTGGGCTCGGTCATACAGGTGGAACGATTGATAAATTAGAATCAATTGAAGGATTCCACGTTGAGCTATCAAGTGAGCAATTTGTTAAACAAGTAAACGAAATAAAAATGGCTGTTATTGGGCAAAGTGGAAATTTAACACCAGCTGATAAAAAATTATATGCACTACGTGATGTTACGGCCACTGTTCCAAGCATCCCGTTAATTGCAAGTTCTATTATGTCTAAGAAAATCGCTGCTGGAGCAGATGCAATTGTACTTGATGTAAAAACAGGTGAAGGTGCATTTATGAAAACGATTGCGGAAGCGGAAGAACTTGCCCATGCGATGGTGGAAATTGGTAATAACGTTGGTCGTAAAACGATGGCCATTATTTCAGATATGAGCCAGCCTCTTGGGTTTGCAATTGGTAACGCGTTAGAAGTTCAAGAAGCAATCGATACGTTAAAAGGTGAAGGTCCAAAGGATTTACAAGAGCTTTGCTATACATTAGGTTCACAAATGGTTGTATTAGGAGGAAAAGCTGAATCTATCGAGCAGGCAAGAACGATGCTAACGGATGTTGTTAAAAACGGCTCAGCCCTTGAAGTATTTAAAAAGTTTGTAGCAGCGCAAGGTGGCGATCCTTCAGTTGTCGACAATCCTTCATTATTGCCTCAAGCGAAATATAAAATTGATGTGGCTGCAAAACAATCAGGGTTCATTAGCAAAATTGAAGCAGATGACATCGGGATTGCAGCAATGTTACTTGGAGCAGGTCGTGCAACAAAAGAATCAACGATTGATTTAGCTGTCGGACTGGTTCTTCGTAAAAAAGTTGGCGATGAAGTCAAAATTGGTGATCCGCTTGTTACGGTTCATACGAATCATATGGATATTGACGACGTCATTCAAAAGTTATATGCACATATAGAAATAACCGAAGAAAAAGTAGAAGCTCCACAATTAATCAAAAAAATAATCACACAATAATTTTTACTTATAATGCGGTCGTTTAATAAGTTGTAGCTTAGTCGATAGCTAGTTGAAGTAAATCAAGGGTAAGGGTATTGCGATATTTTAAATAAATATGGCAGACAGACACTCCCGTAAAAAGCAAATTTAAAAGACAACTTATATAAGTTAGTAGCGTATAAAATTATTTATATGTTACTAACTTTTTTTCTCTTTTCATTTTTGGAAAATATGTTAGAATAGGGATAATTTATATTACTTGAAATTAAGATAAAGATCTTAACACAAGGATGATAAATAGTAGAACTTTTACTAGAAGAAGGGATCTTATGGGGGATTTTTGGTCGGGGAGATTTACAGGCTATTCATTCAACTATTTTAAAAAGGATTTATTATCTGGGACGATTGTTGGCATTGTAGCGATACCACTTGCTATGTCATTTGCGATTGCATCTGGTGTGAAACCTGAGTACGGTATTTACACAGCAATCATTGCGGGAATTCTTATTTCCTTATTAGGCGGCTCAAAATTTCAAATTGGGGGCCCAACAGGAGCATTTGTACCAATATTATTGGGTGTGGTTCTTGCATATGGCTATGAAAACTTATTAATTGCGGGTTTAATGGCTGGTGTTATGCTCGTCTTAATGGGTGTATTTAAATTAGGAGCGTTAATTAAATTTATTCCAAGGCCAGTAACGGTTGGTTTTACGGCCGGAATTGCTGTTATTATTTTTACGGGTCAGATCGGTAATTTCTTCGGTTTAACAGGAATGAAGTCACATGAGTATTTTATTGATAACATTAATGAAATCAGTTCGCATTTTCATACGGTTAATTTTTATAGCGTGGTAATTGCCATCATATGTTTTACCGTAATGTTAGTAACACCAAAGGTTTTACCCAAAGTTCCTGGGGCTCTTGTAGGGATTGTCATTTCATCAGTACTAGCAGCTATTTTCCTAAATGGCCATGTTGCAACGATTGGCTCAAGCTATGGGGCTATTCCGAATGCTTTACCTGAATTTCATATTCCAGAAATTACTTTAGAAAAAATTTATTTGCTATTGGGTCCTGCTTTTGTCATCGCCATGCTCGGTGGGATTGAATCGCTACTTTCTGCAGTCGTGGCAGATGGTATGACGAACAGTAAGCATAATAGTAATAAAGAATTGATTGGTCAAGGGATTGCGAACATTGTAACACCATTGTTTGGTGGTATTCCTGCAACAGGTGCCATTGCACGTACTGCGACGAATATAAAATCTGGTGCTGTATCCCCAATGTCAGGAATTATCCACGGTTTATTCGTGCTATTAACTTTACTTCTCTTTGCGCCACTTGCGGTTCATATTCCACTTGCAAGCTTAGCACCAGTCTTGATGATGGTCGCGTGGAATATGAGTGAACGAAAACATTTTGCGCATATTGTAAAATTAAAATCGGGGGATTCCCTCGTTCTAATGATTACATTTTTATTAACGGTATTTACTAGTTTAACGAATGCCGTTTTGATTGGCTTATTACTAGCTGTCGCGTTATTCGTAAAACGAATGAGCGAGCTGTCGGTTGTTACTAAGGTACTACCCGATCATCAAAGTGCTAGTGGTAAAGTGCAACCGCACGTAGTAAATGCAAGTCACGATTGTCCGCAAGTAAGTATTTATACAGTAGAGGGACCATTGTTCTTTGGGGCAGCCCAAACGTTTGAGCAATCAATCTTATCGACGGTGAACCATAAGCCAACTGTATTAGTTTTACGCCTCGGTAAAGTGCCTTTCATAGATACAACAGGTGAGGAGTACTTCCGTAATATCGTGAAAGATTATAAGAGTCGAGGAGACACACTACTTGTTACGGGTGTAAATCCACTCTTGAAGAAAGCACTTGATCAAAATGGACTTACAATAGAAATTGGAGAGGGCAATTTCTATGAACATACGGGCGATGCAATCACCCGAGCACTTGGTTGTGTTAACCGAACATCCTGCTTAGGCTGTAAACATCTTGCTTTTCGGGAATGCGCGGATCTATCTACAACAAAAATCGGGTAGTAATTATTCGAATATATGAGGGAACAAGAACTCTTTTTCATACATGTAAAATAATAAATAAGTGTGAAGGCTATCTTTTAAATTTGGTCATACTGGATTTGAAAGATAGTTTTTTTGTGCCTATTTTTCATGAGTGTTTTAGCTGTAAAAATCGATTGACCGTAAACCGAAGTTGCTCTAAACGAGGTGAAAGTTGATCATATAACCGATAAAGTCGATCATATCGCCGTTAAACTCGCTCATTTCACCAAAAACCAACTCAAACCCCACATCTCAACTATCGCTTCAATCTCCATCCAAAACACTTCAAATTAAAACTAATCAGAAGATAAAAACCTCCATCAGAAAATCTATTTTTATGTTTAAAAATCTTCCTCTTTTTCCATACTAAGTGATGGTAACGTTTTTCCTTTATTCATCTTAACAAAGAATTTAGGAGCCTCCGAAGTCTCGTCATAATGTTAGAAGTAGCTAGAGGAGTAAGTGTAACAAATTATTGATATTTGTCGTATTTTCACTAGTTTCAACGAATTATTTCTACTATTGTCAGACGAAAAGGGAATATGAAGTGTCATGTGGAATTAGCCATGTCAGAGGAGGCGAATACCATTCATGAATTATGAAATTAACATGCACTTGAATACGATCGCAGTTATTCGACTTTATGGTGAACTTGATCACCACGAAACAGAGAAAATTAGAGACCATATTTCTAGAACTATTATGCAAGGGAATCTAAATACACTTATTTGGAATCTAGAGAGATTGAACTTTATGGATAGTTCTGGAATAGGGTTAATTCTAGGACGCATGAGAGAACTGCGTGCTGTAAATGGACAAACAATTATATTAAATCCTTCGAATACGATGAAAAAAATATTCCAATTCTCAGGGTTGGGAGCGTATATGATGGATGGCGATGAAAAAGACGCAATAATGCATGCAAGGGGGATTGTGAATGGATAACGAAATGACTCTTTCATTTTTAGCTATCAGTGAAAATGAAAGTTTAGCGAGGATGGCGGTAACAAGTTTTGTTGCTCAATTAGATCCAACAATTGACGAACTTTCTGAATTTAAAACGATTGTGTCGGAGGCTGTATCGAATGCAATAATTCATGGATATGACGAAGATGGCAAAGGGCTTGTTACAGTTCACGCTGTGCGAGAAGGAGACGTCATTTCGGTTGCGGTTAAGGATGAAGGAAATGGAATTCAAGATTTGAAGCAGGCAATGGAGCCATTGTTTACATCCAAAGCTGAAATGGAGCGCTCTGGTATGGGCTTTACCATTATGGAAAGTTTTGCTGATAATTTACAAGTTGAATCAGAACCTGGCGTTGGGACAGTTGTGACATTTTCTAAAAAATTTCAAACTGTAAAAATGCCACAAATATCTTAATTTTGGGCGCGAATACGTTAAGGCGTATTTGATAGAAGTGAGGGGGATGAGGACAATCGAACAGCCGTCCAATGTTTTGTTAACGCAAGAAGAGATGCGTGAGCTAATTGCTCTAGCACAAGCTGGTGATATTGACGCAAGGAAACAAATGATTGAAGGCAATACGCGGCTCGTTTGGTCGATTGTTCAACGCTTTGCTTCCAGGGGAGTAGAGCTTGAAGATTTATTTCAAATTGGGTGTATCGGACTGATGAAATCCGTTGATAAGTTTGACTTATCATATGATGTAAAATTTTCAACTTATGCTGTTCCAATGATTATCGGAGAGATTCAACGCTTTTTACGAGATGATGGAATGGTGAAAGTAAGTCGTTCGATACGGGAGTTGAACTATAAAATTCGTCATGCAACAGATGAATTTTTAAAGACGAACGAGAAGCCTCCTTCAATCTCTGATTTAGCCGACATGCTAGGTGTTACAAAAGATGAGGTTCTTGTAGCCACTGATGCAATGAGAGATCCCGCTTCATTACATGAACAATTGTTTGAAAGTGAAGGGGATTCCATTACTTTAATGGATCAGATGAAAGACGAAAAGTCCGAATTACCTTTTCAGTACGTTCCATTGAAAGAAGTGCTAGCTAAGCTTGATAAAAGAGAACAATCCATTATCTATTTGCGGTATTACTTAGATTTAACGCAAACAGATATTGCGGAAAGGCTCGGAATTTCTCAAGTACAAGTTTCACGGCTTGAGAAGAAAATACTAGCGCAGTTAAAACAATGGATGGATACAAATAATACAGCACGATCTACTAAAAAGACGGTGAATAAATGACAAATCAGATTTTTACATCTATAGATAATGCAAAAGAGTATATAGAAAGTCAATTTGGAAAAGACGGATCATTTGATGTCTGTATCAAAGAAGTTTATGTAAGAAGTTTACCAGTATTATTGGTATATGTTAGTGGGCTTGTAGATTCGAATACTTTAACAATACAACTAACACCACTATTGTTCGAACGAGAGTATGATCAAAAAATTGAATTAAATGATCACGTTGACGACGAAGATGCTTATTTTGATGAGCATTTTAATTTCTTTGGAAAATCAGAGCCAACAGATAAAGAATCGTTTCTATTAGGAGTATTAGGTGGCACAGTTGGTATCGTCACGTTACACGGCTATGCATATAACCTGGAGTTACGAAATTACCCAGGACGGACACCTGAAGAACCTGACAATGAAAAAGTAATTAGAGGCTCACGCGACGGCTTTGCAGAAAATATTATCATTAATGCAGGGTTAATTCGTCGTCGTATCCGAAGTCCTCAGCTACGCTTTGAACTTCATCAGTTATCTGATTTAGGGCAAACAGATGTCGCCATCGTTTATATGAACGACATTGTGAATGAAAATAATCTAGCCTGGATACGAAAAAGGTTTGAACAAATAAAACAAGACGGACTAACAATGGCTGATAAACAGCTCGAAGAATTGTTGTTTAAGCAAAAGTTCAATCCGATGCCTTTTGTAAGGTATTCGGAAAGGCCTGATATTATTGCTGCACATTTACTCGAAGGACATATAGCCATAGTAGTAGATACCTCACCATCCGTTATTATTGTTCCAATTACCATTTTCCATTTATTACAACATGCGGAGGAATTTCGTCAGGCTTCATTTATCGGAACAGGGACTCGGTTATTAAGGTATCTTGCAGCTTTTTTCAGTTTAACCTTACTCCCAATCTGGTATTTATTAGCGACCCACGACAATCATCTGCCAGAGGCGCTGTCCTTTATAGGGGCCAAGGAGGATTCGCATATTCCTCTATTCTTACAAATCATTATTGCGAGTTTAGGAATAGAATATTTGCGAATCGCCGCCATTCATACACCGACACCACTTTCAACAGCGATGGGATTAGTCGCAGGTGTAATTATTGGTCAAATTGCTATAGAAGTAGGTTTATTCTCAAATGAAGTTGTTCTCTATACAGCAGTAGTTGCAATATTCTCATTTGCAATCCCGACGTATGAATTAAGTGCTGCGTTAAAATATTTCCAATTTTTCATCATCATATTAACTGCACTTTGGGGAGCAAATGGATTCTTTATCGCTGCATTTTTAACTTTTTCTTACATCTGTCATCTAAGACCGATGAACATACCATATATGTGGCCACTTGTACCATTCTTTCCGAATGCATTTTCACGTGTCTTTATTCGATTCCCAATGGCGGACGATGCACTCAGACCATATATTGTCGGTGCAAAATATCGAAAACGTTCATGATTGTACCATTGCGTAAACGATGTTTCCTATGTTAAAGTTCACATATACATTTTGTTAATATAAAATGGAATGATCCATTTTGTGTGAACTTAAGGAGAGATCGTTTATGCATTTGTATGGTACTCAAACAATTTCAAATGATGGTCATTTAATAATTGGTGGGGTAGATTCAGTTGAATTAGCTAAAAACTATGGTACTCCACTATTTGTTTATGATATTGAGCTAATTAGAAATCGGGCAAGAGGTTTTATAGATACGTTTAAAAAATTAGGAGTTAAAGCAGAAGTCGCTTATGCTTCTAAAGCTTTTTCATGTGTTGCAATTTATCAACTGGCGAATGAAGAACAACTTTCTTTGGATGTTGTATCTGGCGGCGAGTTGTTTACGGCAATTAAATCCGGATTCCCTGCTGATCGAATCCACTTCCATGGCAATAATAAATCATATGCGGAATTAGAGCTAGCTTTCGATACAAAAATCGGTTGTATTGTTGTTGATAATTTCTATGAAATTGAATTATTAAAACAAATTTCTGAAGAAAAACAGCAACCTATGCGTATATTACTTCGTGTTACACCAGGTGTTGAAGCACATACGCATGATTTCATTACAACTGGTCAAGCTGATTCGAAATTTGGGTTTGATTTAAACAACGGCCAGGCTGACGAAGCGTTTCAAAAAGTAGTGAACCATGAGTATCTACAATTATTAGGACTACATTGTCATATTGGTTCACAAATTTTTGAGACAGATGGCTTTAGTCTTGCTGCAGGCAAATTAATGAATAAAATTAGCGAGTGGAAAACACAATTCCAATTCGAATGTTCAGTGTTAAATTTAGGTGGTGGATTCGGTATTCGCTATACTGATGAAGACCAACCTTTAGAACCACAAGTGTATGTTGAAGAAATGATTAAAACAGTGCAAGAACATGTAAAAGAATATAAACTAACAATGCCTGAAATTTGGATTGAACCTGGTCGTTCATTAGTGGGGGATGCTGGTACATCGTTATACACGGTTGGCGCGAAAAAAACAGTTCCGAATATCCGTGAGTATATTGCTGTCGATGGGGGTATGAGTGATAATATCCGCCCTGCACTTTATGACGCGAAATATGAAGCTGTGATTGCCAACAAGGTGAATGAACAAAGAAACTTTACATACACTGTAGCGGGCAAACTTTGTGAATCAGGTGATAAATTAATTATTGATGCGGCGCTACAAAAAGCAGATGCTGGTGATATTTTAGCAGTATTTTGTACAGGTGCTTATGGCTACTCTATGGCATCAAACTATAACCGTATTCCACGTCCAGCAGTAGTCTTTGTTGAATCAGGAAAACACCAACTCGCTATTCAAAGAGAAAGCTACGAAGATATTGTTCAAAATGATCTTCCATTTGCTTTATCAAAGGTGAGCGTTGAATAATGAGAAGAATATCAAAATGGTGGCTTCTGACTGCCTTAATTGTATTTTGTTTCATTTGGGCATTAGTTTTTATATATGTTATCTCACCGAACTTACCGGTAAATCCTTAAAATCGGCGGCTAGTAGTAGATTTTTAAAGTCAATATCATGTTGCTTACTTAAGATAAATCGTGTAGGATATGTTAAGATTGTTATAGATGAGACATGATAAAAGAGGGAATGTTTACATGTTAGTACGCTATAAAAAAACATTTGAAAAAATAGCAATGGGACTGCTTTCGTTCATGCCTCAAGAAAAGGACGTTAAGCACTTAATGGAAACAATGAACAAGTATGATCGCGAAGAGAATTGGCAGTTGTTTCTATGGAAAAAGGACGAAGAATATATAGGTATTGTTGGTTTATTAGTTGATGGAAGTGAAGCAACCATTCAACATATTACAGTTATTCCTTCTCACAGGGGAGAAGGTGTTGCGATGGCAATGCTTAAGGAACTTTCAAATCAGTTTGAAAAGCTTTATGCAAACGAAACAACAGAACCTTTTATTAGAAAATGTTTACCATTAATTCAAGAGGCAGACGGTACAAATTAATGTACGTCTGCTTTTTCAATTGAGGGCAACATCCTATTTTTCTTTATTTCTCATTGATTTTTTTAATTCTCTAGCTTTTAGAATATCTGAACGATCGCGTAGCATATGTTTATTAAGTAGAAAGTCATCTAAAACTTTTGGGAGCAAAGACATTTGCTTGTCAACAAGATTGATGAGTTGTTGATTGTTAAGAGGTAAATCAAACTCTTTAAATGGACAATCTGACTTAATATCAGCCATACATTTTAAACAATGCTCACACAACTGACCGACATCTAGAAATTCTAGAAAAATAGAGTCTGTGTTCGTTCGAAAAATTTGATATGCTTTATTTAACATTCTAGTAGCGCCTAATTTATTTCGACGACGCCAATGATACATACCAGTAGCTAATTGAATATATCCTACTAACGGGTGATGTTTTTTGCCAGGGGCGACGATTTTCCAATATTCTTCTAATACTTCATGGCATTCAAAATAATCTCGATTACCATTGAAATATGTACAATAATCAACAAATAACGGATGATATAGTGGATGATGCATAGAATTCCTCTTTCTTTTATATTAATTTATGTTATAAGTTAAGATATACGTGTTTTACTAGACCTAGTAATCCTAAAAAATAGCAAAGTCACATTTAGAATGTTCGAAATGACTAAAAAATAGTCTGAGTTTCAAACATTTTATAAAACGAATCAGGTGGTAACTTATGTCCTATGAAGTAAAATTAGATGCCTTTTCAGGGCCTCTAGATTTATTATTACATTTAATACACCGTTTGGAAATTGATATATACGATATTCCAATGGCAGAATTAACAGCGCAATATATTGATCACATACATGCAATGAAAGAATTAGAGCTTAATGAAGCTAGTGAATACTTAGTAATGGCAGCCACTTTACTAGCCATAAAAAGCAGGATGCTATTACCAATTCATGAAGGTGAGATAGAAGAAGCTGATTATGAAATAGAAGCACAAGACCCAAGGGAAGAATTAGTAAACAAGCTTATTGAATATAAAAAATATAAAGAAGCTGCAGTAGAATTGAAAAACTTAGAATCTGATCGTTCATTAGTATATACTCGTCCTCCGGGTGATTTGTCTGATTATGCACCGGACGAGCAGTTAGCATTATTTGATGCTACAGTAAACGTATACGATATGCTCGGTGCACTACAAAAGATTTTGAGACGAAAACAATTAAAAAAACCTCTTACAACTAGAGTTGCAAGACAAGAAATTTCGGTAAAAGACCAAATGTTTGCAGTAGTAAGTTCATTAAAATTAAGTGGAGGTAAATCTGCATTTTCATCACTTTTCCCTTATGAAGATAAAACAACCATTATTGTTACATTTTTATCCATATTAGAATTAATGAAACGTCAAGTTATTGTCGTCGAACAACAAAATAACTTCGAAGAACTATACGTACTATTAAACAAGGAGGAACCCCAAGATGAACTCGAGCAATTTGATGAAGAAAATTGAGGCACTTCTGTTTGTTGTAGGGGACGAAGGTATAACAATTAAACAATTATCGCAACTTCTTGAAGCAGACGATATGGAAATTGAGGCTGCATTAAGTGAATTAAAAACAGATTATGATCAATCCGAAATAAGAGGCGTAACATTAAAAAACTTAGCAGGTACATACCAACTTACAACAAAAGCGGACATGTCTGAAACGATTAAAAAATTAGTCGAAAATCCAACAAGTCATGTATTATCAACGGCTTCCTTAGAGGTACTAGCAATTATTGCTTATAAACAACCAATCACGAGGGTAGAAATTGAAGATTTACGTGGAGTCAAGAGTGATCGTCCTATTCAAACACTTGTTTCCCGTGCATTAATTCAAGAAGTTGGACGTGCAGAGGGGACAGGTCGTGCAATCCTATATGGAACAACAAAAGAATTTTTAAATTACTTTGGATTAAATAAACTAGATGATTTACCACCACTTCCTGATGAAGTGTTAAGAGACGATGATCAAGACGCAGACTTATTTATGACAAAATTCCAAGAAACATTTACCAACGAACAATAATTGAATATAACCATCTTGTTTGCTTGTGTTTGCCCCTCTGGCTTTTTGGGGCCTTGACTCGCAGTTAATGCGGGATTAAGTGTGAAAAGGAGTGCCTAGTTGAAAAAATTTGCAAAACTATTTTTCGTTTTGTCATTTTCTTTAACGTTTTACTTGACAGTAGCAGAAGCTGCAAAAGCATCTTACGCCGTAGTAGATGCAGATACTGGTAGACTTCTATATGGTAGTAACCCACATGCAAAGATGCCGATTGCTAGTCTTACGAAAATGTGGACGGCATTGGTTGCTATTGAGAACGGTGATTTAAATATGGACATTACTGTATCAGATGAAGCAGCTGCAGTTGAAGGTTCTTCTATTTACTTAGAACCTGGAGAAAAGGTAAAGCTAGAAACCCTTCTGTACGGACTAATGCTTCGTTCTGGTAATGATGCTGCATACTCCATTGCGGAAAGTGTCGGAGGCTCAATCGAAGGTTTTGTTGATCTGATGAATGAAAAGGCATTATATTATGGTCTTGAATCAACTTATTTTACAAATCCATCGGGCCTTCATCATGATTATCATATATCCACTGCTTACGATACGGCTTTAATGCTAAAGTATGCTATGGAAAATGAAGCTTTCCGTGAGATTGCAACAACGATCACCTATAATTCAAGTGGAAAACTAATGAATGGCACAAATTGGTTAAATAAACATCGCCTATTAAGAGAAAAAGTAGGTGCGATAGCAGGTAAAACTGGTTTCACAAAAGTTGCTGGAAGAACATTAGCAACTTATTTTGAACAGAATGGTAAAAGAGTTATTGTTGTTACATTAAATGAATCAAACGACTGGCAAGTACATAAATATCTTGCAAAGAAAGTATTTGATGAATACAATGTTGTGACAATTGCTGATGAAGGAAAGTATGATGTCAATAATGGTGTATCAGTGCAGTTAGAAGAACCAATTCAACTTCTATTAACGAAAAGCGAAGAAGACGAATTAAAGAATGTATTATATCTTTCTAGGAAACAAAATGAATTTGGTATTTGGCATGTCTTCTTAGGAAATCGAAGTGTTTTTGCAACGAAAGTAGATATTAATCAATTGGAATAATTAAAAATTATTTATCGGTAAGTTTAATAATAGAATTCGCGAACTTCAGCGGAATAGCGACTCGAGGAAAATCCATTGATACTATAGTATCTTGGTTTACGAATGGCTTGCTGAAATTGTGCGAATTCTTATTTTTTTGTTTAAAGTAGTTTATCTGTATAAAGTGTGTCATTATATATCAAGAAATCATAACATTTCAAGCTATTTCCTTTCATAACTTGATAAAATATGACATAATTTTCAACAGATTAAAGAATGCTTATATTATTAAGTAATAAAATATAAGGATTTAACTAGGGCGGAGTGACGTATAAAATGGAAAGATTACAAAAAGTAATTGCATATGCAGGAGTTGCATCAAGACGTAAAGCAGAACAATTAATATTAGAGGGAAAAGTAAAAGTAAATGGCAAAGTTGTAAAAGAACTAGGAACGAAAGTGTCGAATTCTGACGATATAGAAGTGAACGGCGTTAAATTAGAAAAAGAGGACAAAGTTTATTACTTACTATATAAACCAAGAGGGGTTATTTCTGCAGTTACAGACGATAAAGGACGTAAAACAGTGACAGACATCTTTAAACTTGTTCCGGAACGTATTTTCCCTGTAGGTAGACTTGACTATGATACTTCAGGTCTTATTTTACTAACTAATGATGGTGAGTTTGCATACCAAATGACTCATCCGAAATTTAAAATAGATAAAACATATATAGCAAGAGTAAAAGGGGTTCCTACAATTGAGGGGCTGAAAAAACTTCAGCGTGGAATAATGTTAGAAGATGGAAAAACAGCACCGGCAAAAGTTAGTATGACTTCTTTCGATCAAAAAGCAAATAAAGCTATTTGTGAAATCACAATTCATGAAGGTAAAAATCGACAAGTACGTCGTATGTTTGAAGCAATTGGTACTCCAGTTGTGAAATTAAAACGAGAACGTTATGCGTTTTTAAATTTAGCTGGGCTTAATCCAGGTGAATATCGTGAGCTAACTAAACATGAAGTGAAATTACTAAGAGTTCTGGCTGAAACTGGAAAAATTGATTAAATAAGTAATTATGGGCGTAAAAGTTCAAAAATCATTCATAATCAGAAAAAGGACTATATACTAAATTTGCTATAATAGAGAAGATTTCATAGAATTTGGGGGAGGCAACAAGTTAATGGATAGAAAAAGAAAACGCTCTATTACTCGTGGAATTATACTTGCGGTATTAGTTCTTGCAATTGGATATACAATATTCAGCTCTTTCACGAAGGAAAAAGTAGAAGTCCTTTCAAAAGGTGATAAAGCCCCTGACTTCGAACTTGTAGGATTAGATGGGAACACATATCGATTATCAGATTTTAAGGGAGAAGGTGTCTTCCTAAATTTCTGGGGAACTTGGTGTGAACCTTGTAAACGAGAAATGCCAGCGATGGATCGTCAATATGATGTATTTAAGGAACAAGGTGTACACTTATTAACAATTAATATTGCACAATCTGAATTTGAAGTGACGAACTTCTTAAATAATTTAGGGGTAGATTTCCCTACGGCAATTGATCATACGAAAAGTGTGATGACTGCTTACAATATTAACCCTTTACCCACTTCTATCTTAATTAGTCCTGATGGTACTGTAAAAGATATTATTACTGGTGAAATGTCCGAGGCGAAAATCGCTAATTATATGGAGTCAATTAAGCCAGAATAGGAGTTTTAAAAATGGAAAAAATCACTTGCGCTTGTGGTCATGAAAATCCGATTGGTACAAATCTTTGCGAAAAATGTGGCCGACCACTAACTGAAGAAGTAAAATCTCAAAAAGTATTAGATATGCGCTATGATGGTAGAGCTATTCGCTCTAAAACATACAATAAATCTATCATTGATAAAGTATGGAATTTCTTCTCTAGCGTAAAAGTCGGTGTTTCATTAATTATTATTACTTTAGTTGTTGCATCGATTGGTACAATCTTTCCTCAAGAATTTTATGTATCAGCAGGAACAGAATTAGAAAGAGCCAAATACTATCAAGATAATTATGGCTCAATTGGTACCCTGTATTATGAATTAGGGTTAGCTGATTTATATAGTTCATGGTGGTTCATGGCGTTAGTAGGGATGTTAGGTATATCTATTATTGTCGCGAGTATCGACCGTGGTATTCCTTTACACAAGTCTTTAAAAAATCAACGCGTTAAACGTCACGAAAGCTTCATGCGTCGTCAACGATTGATTGCAGAAGGTCCTGTCACAGAAGGTGATACTTATAAAACCCTTAATTTATTAGAAGAGAAAATGAAAAAACAGGGGTATAAAGTACGGCTTGATGGAAACGCTTTACTTGCGGAAAAAGGAAGACTTGCTCGTTATGGCCCTTACATAAATCATGTAGGTTTAATTATTTTCTTAGTTGGTGTTATGCTTCATCAAATTCCTGGTATGTATGTAGATGATTCTCTTTGGATACGTGAAGGAGAGACACGTGCAATTCCAGGTATGGAAGGATATTTCTTGAAAAACGAACAGTTTATTTTTGAAACGCATGACAATGACCCAACAACAGCTCAAATCCAACAAGGCGTCAATGCCGTTGCGAAAAACTATCAAACAAATGTACAATTATTTAAGCAAGCGGAAAATGCACTGCCAGGACAAACGGATAATTTAGAACTTGTTCAAGATTATTCTATTCGAGTGAATCATCCTTTAAAACATGAAGGCTATGCTATCTATCAAATGGATTTCCGTCTAAATGAGTTAAAAGTCATGACATTCTCATTAACAAATCTAGAGACTGGTGACATACTTGGGGATGTTTCGATTGATTTAAGAAACCCTAAGCCAGAATATATAATCGATGACAATACAAAGGTAAAATTAATGGGCTATTATCCGGACTTTTCTGGATTTAATGATGAGGGTGAGCCACAAACGGCAACACCAAATCCTAATAACCCAGCATTCATCTTTAATATGATTACACCTGAGAAGCCAGAAGGAGAAATAAGCTTTGTTGCAATTCAACAAACGGTTCCCGCTGGTGAGAACACATATAAGATGGAGTTCTCAGGTGTCGAAACAGTCAATATGTCTGGTTTAACAATACGTAAAGATAATACAATTCCGATTTTATTTGTTGGTGGTATTATTTTCCTTTTAGGGTTAGCGATTGGATCTTATTTAAATCATCGCCGTATCTGGGTAGAGTTACTAGGGGATGGTGGACTGCGACTTGCTGCTCATACAAATAAAAACTGGTTTGGTATTAAAAAGGATTTAGATGCGTTAACAACATATGCACATTTACCTCAATATATCGACCAACTAGATGCAGAAGGAAAAGATGCAGACGAAAAGGTAGAAAATAAAAAGGAAGGTGACAACACCTTATGAGTTTAATTGATCTTAGTGGCAATTTGTTAGAAGCCGCGTTTATAGCATATTTAGTTGCTACATTATTAATTGGTGGTTCCATTAAGAGCAAAAATACTGATGGAGCTGACAAAAGAACAAATAAATGGGGATTCCTTGCAATCATCGTTACTATTATAGGATTCCTTGCCCACTTATCGTACTTTATTACTCGATGGATTTATTCGGGACATGCTCCAGTAAGTAACATGTTTGAGTTTACCACTGCGTTTGGTATGTTTTTAGTAGGGGCATTTATTTTAATGTACTTTATCTATCGTGTAACTGCGCTTGGATTAGTTGCATTACCGATTGCATTATTAATCATCGGTTGGGCTGCAATGTTCCCACGTGAAGTAACACCGTTAGTACCATCGTTACAAAGTCATTGGTTAACAATTCACGTTATTACTGCAGCGCTGGGACAATCGATTTTAGCGATTAGTGCAGTAGCTGGTTTAATCTATCTATTAAAAGAAGTAGATGTAAAGAAAAAAGGAAAAGAGCGCTTTTGGCTTGAAGCTGTCCTATTCTTCATCGTTATTATCATAGGTTACATAGCTGTAACAATTACATTTAGATCAATTGGCTATGAGGCGCAATTCACTTATATTGACAAAACGGGTATAGAACAACAAGCAATATATGATATGCCAGCCATTTTTGGTATGAACGAATCTACATTATTAACTGATGGTGTAATGGAACCATTAGTTGAGACGCCAGCAATAATTAATGCTCAAAAACTAACGACTGTTGTTTGGTCTTTAATTGTAGGGACTATTTTATATATTTTAATTCGGTTAATTACAAGAAGACGAATTGCTGCGATGTTACAGCCATTAGTTAAGAAAGTTAATACAAATTTACTAGATGAAATAGGCTACCGCTCAGTTTTAATTGGTTTCCCTGTATTTTCATTAGGTGCTCTTGTATTTGCTATGATTTGGGCACAAGAAGCATGGGGTCGTTTCTGGGGTTGGGATCCAAAAGAAGTTTGGGCGCTTATAACATGGTTATTCTATGCTGCGTTTCTTCACCTTCGATTATCGAAAGGTTGGGAAGGTAGAAAAAGTGCTTGGTTAGCTTTAATTGGGTTCGCTATTATTATTTTCAACCTTGTAGTTGTTAACCTTGTTATTGCAGGTTTACACTCTTACGCATAATAAAATAAGAATTAGAAAGTTCTTCTATTTTTAGAAGAGCTTTCTTTATATACTACAAAAACTCTCATATTTTGAAGTTTCAGTATATAATCTTTAATTTTTTTGTTGTAAATAGTACAATAATAGTAGAGAAGAATGAGAGGGGTAAACCTATGACTGAGAATATTTCTATTTTAGTTGTAGATGATGAAGATCGCATTCGTCGTTTATTAAAAATGTATTTAGAACGTGAAGGATATGAAGTAGAAGAAGCTGAAAACGGAGAAGTTGCTCTCTCAAAAGCCTTCGAGAAAGATTATAGTTGTATTCTATTGGATATTATGATGCCCGAAAAAGATGGTCTTCAAGTATGTCAAGAATTACGAGAGAGAAAGACAACACCCATTATATTATTAACAGCTAAAGGTGAAGAAGCGAATCGTGTTCAAGGGTTTGAATTAGGCGCAGACGATTACATAGTAAAACCTTTTAGTCCTCGAGAAGTTGTATTACGTGTAAAAGCAATTTTACGTCGTTCGACAGTAATTTCGACTGTTTCAAATCCATCGAGCTCAAAAGACTTAGTTGTTTTTCCACATTTAACGATTGACCATGATGCACACCGAGTTACTGCTGATGGTACAGAAGTTAACCTAACACCTAAAGAATATGAATTACTTTATTTTTTAGCAAAATCGCCTGATAAAGTATTTGACCGTGAACAGTTACTTAAAGAAGTTTGGCATTACGATTTCTTCGGTGATTTACGAACAGTTGATACACACGTGAAACGTCTACGTGAAAAACTAAATCGTGTTTCTGAAAATGCCGCTAAAATGATCGTAACGGTTTGGGGAGTTGGTTATAAATTTGAGGTAGTCAATGACTAGAATATGGAATAGTATTGTCGGGAAGCTATGGGCAACCATATTGCTTCTCGTTTCATTTGTATTGTTTATCTTCACGGTGTTAATGCTCGAACTATTAGATAATTATCATAGAGAACAAGCAAGAGAATCGATTAGCCAAACAGCCTCAACTATAGCTAGTATTGTAGATAATTATGATTTACCGGTGATTTCTAACGATATCATACAGGATTTATTAAGTGAGGATACGAATGCGTTTATAGCATTAAATCCTTCGGAAGTCCAATCTGCTTTTCAAACAGGTATTAACCAAACGGAAATTCAGCAAAGTATTTTAAGCAATAATGCTTTCAATAATATTTATAAAACGGATCAGCCAATTATAGAAGAATTAATTTTACCTTCTCAAAAAGAAAAAGATAAGATGGAATCATATGTCGTTTTAGGATATCCACTTAAAAGTGAAAACGAAAATCATGGTGCAATTTTTATTTATCAAAATCCAGATGCCATCCATAAGACGACCAATCAAACGACACAAATTGTATTTCTATCTGCTTTCATCGCCCTATTATTGACTACTTTCTTTGCATTTTTCTTATCAAATAAAATCACATTACCATTAAGAAAAATGCGAGAGCATGCATTTGAATTGGCGAAGGGTAAATTCGATGAACAGTTACCATCTACTCAAAACGATGAGATTGGTCAACTGGCTGTTGCATTTAACCAAATGGGACGCCAATTAAAAAACCATTTAGAAGTAATCAATCAAGAAAAAGAACAACTTTCAAGTATCCTTACTTCTATGACAGATGCAGTTATTACATTTAACCGTGATCGTACGATTTTACTAAGTAACCCACCTGCAGAGCGCTTACTTCAAAAATGGTATTTGAACAAGGATAAGGATAGTGAAAGTCCAATTCCTGCAGCATTATATCATATGTTAGATCATGTGCTCGATTTTGAAGATAAAATAGAAGAAGATTTAGTCATCAATGGCTCCGATTATAGTTTAACAATAAGCCCATTAAAAAATAGTGGCCAGTCAATCCGCGGTGCAGTTGCGGTTATCCGTGATATGACTGAACAGAAACGGTTAGATAAATTACGTTCTGATTTTATTGCAAATGTTTCTCACGAGTTACGTACACCAATTGCCATGTTGCAAGGATATTCTGAAGCAATTTTAGACGATGTGGTATCAACTGAAGAAGAACGTAATGAAATGATCAAAATAATTTATGATGAATCACAACGAATGGGTAGACTTGTAACAGATCTGTTAGACCTAGCGAGGATGGAATCTGGTCATATGACACTATTCAAAGATAATTTGCCAATTGTCCATGTCGTTGAAAGGATTACGCAGAAATTTGCTCAAGTAGCAAAAGAGAAACATGTTCACCTTGATTTTGAAACAACATTTTCAGACGATGTAAATGTCGAGTTAGATGAAGATAGAATAGAACAAGTTTTAACGAATCTAATAGACAACGCAATTCGCCATACTCCTGATAATGGTAGTGTAACTGTCGGTCTCGAGGCTGTTCTGTCATATGCAAAAATTACCGTATCAGATACAGGAGAAGGGATTCCTCAAGATGATTTACCATTTGTATTCGAACGATTCTACAAAGCGGATAAGGCAAGAACTCGTTCAAAGGGTGGGACAGGTCTTGGTCTTGCTATTGCTAAAAACATCGTTGAAGCACATAAAGGGCACATTAAAGTCGAGAGCGAAGTAGGAAAAGGAACAACTTTCACTTTCTATTTACCATTATAAGGATATCGATTACAATAGGCAGGGAATATTTATTTCCCTGCTTTTTATCCATTTCGAAACAATTAGATTTTACATACATCAAACAGTTTATAGTTGGGAAACTTCTAAAAACTGAATTGTTTTTAAAATAAATGAATTGGTGAATTATGTTAAATATGATTGTGACGAAACATTTTTTAATTTCATACGACAAATTAAGTAAGAATGGGAGTGGTTATGGATGAAGGAATCCATTTTCCATCGGTTATATGATGCTTACCACCAAGACGTATTTCAGTTTTTGATTTATTTAGTAAAGAATCGATCTGTTGCTGAAGATTTATCCCATGAGGTATATGTCAGAGTGTTAAAATCTTATGATCGCTTCGAAGGAAAAAGCTCTGAAAAAACGTGGCTTTTCGCAATCGCGAAAAATGTAGCGATAGATTATTTTCGTAAGAATGCAGTTCGTTCTGCCCGTACCTTTGACGCATTTGACTGGGAAAAAACTCAACTAGTATCACCGAGTAAATCACCTGATGCTTATTTAGAATTAAGTGATGATTTACGTCAATTATTAGAAGCACTTGAAAAATGTACGGGCGACCAAAAAATGGTCATTGTGATGCGCTATTTTCAAGAACTATCTATTGCTGAAACAGCCGCTATTTTAAATTGGACAGAGGGGAAAGTTAAGACAACACAACATCGAGCAATTAAGCATCTACGAGACATACTAACTACAAATAACGAAAGGGAGGCGAATTCACTATGAGTCATGAAAAGTGGGATGAAAAAAACATAGAAGAACTATTATCAAGTGCTCCTAAAATAAAAGACACTCGATCAAAAGATGATATCCTACAAAGATTAAAAGATGACGGTCTGTTTGACGAAGAGCCTTCTGAAACATCTAAGGTCATTAAGAAGAAAAAGTTTAATTGGCTCCCTCCAATTATTTCAGTTGCAGCGTTAGTGTTGTTAGCAATTATGGTTCCTTCTCTTATGAAGCAGGTTAATAATGGTGGAAGCGAAGAGTCAGCAGCAAAAATAACTAATAGTGATGATGCTGCCGCCGAAATCAATATGTTTTCAAATTCAATTGATTCAAGAATGTCTGAAACAGAAATGAGCATTAGCTCTGATATAGGAAGTAGTACAAAAACAGCCGTATATCCTGAAGATACCGAAGGATACACTATTTTCAGATTAGGCCTAGCAAGCGATGCTGCAGATAGTGTACCAGTAACAATCTTAATACCAAATGAGCAAGTAATGGAGGATCTTGGTAAACCAAATCCGACTGAGGTGGAATTATATAATTATTACGCTCCATTGTTCGATGAAAGTGCAGTCGGTTTTGCAGACTTTCATCCATATGTAGGTGTTATATCAGAACAAGGGAACCAAGTGATTCATACATTACCTGAGGGTCATCCGTATGATATAGCTTCAGCAACGATTGCAGCATATGAAGCTTCGATTTTGGATACGTTCCCTTCCTATGAAGAAGCAGTGTTTTTAAATGAGGATGGTAATCCTATTACATTCGATCAAGAAGGTGTACCAAGACAACCGTTAGATTTGCATGGGGAAAAATCTAAAAATAGCTATTTTTTACATGTTCAGTCGGATGGAACTGAATATTTAGTACCGAATTTTAGAAATGCTGAAACATATTCGACGGTCGAAGAAGCACTTGAATCCATGAAAGTGGAAATTAATGATATTTATAAGTCGGTAATATTACCTGATGTTGACTATACAATTTCTGTCGAAGGAGAAACTGTGACAGTAGAGTTTGTATCGCAAGTAGATTTACTAAACTACGACCAAGTGGATGCAATGCAAATGATTGAAGGGATATTACTAACTGCTGCAAGCTTTGATATGTCTGTTCAGTTTGAAAATGTTGTACAAACAGATTGGAATGGCTTTAACTTCACAAACCCATTACCAATCCCTGTCGGTGCGAACAAACTTCCTTTTATTTACCCAATAAAAGATATGTAATGTGTGTTGATGAGCTTTTCGAGGAACCCGCTTTTTAGTGGGTTCTTTTGTGTTTTTAGAGTTAATTTCTTTCTTACGTGTACAAGACAAACCGGATAGGAATAAAGCTAAAAATGTCTAATAGAAGCGCTCTACGGGACAAACCGAATGGAAATTGAGGGGAAAATGTTTAATAGAAGCGTTCTACGGGACAAACCGAATGGGGATATAGCCCAAAATGTCTAATAGAAGCGTTCTACGGGACAAACCGAATGGGGATAATGCCTAAAGTGTCTAATAGAAGCGCTCTACGGGACAAAACGGATAGGGATAAAGCCTATAATGTCTAATAGAAGCGCTCTACGGGACAAAACGAATGGGGATAAATCCCAAAATGTCTAATAGAAGCGTTCTACGGGACAAACCGAATGGGGATAAAGCCCAAAATGTCTAATAGAAGCGCTCTACGGGACAAAACGAATGGGGATAATGCCTAAAATGTCTAATAGAAGCGCTCTACGGGACAAACCGAATGGGGATAAATCCCAAAATGTCTAATAGAAGCGCTCTACGGGACAACCGAATGGGGATAATGCCTAAAGTGTCTAATAGAAGCGCTCTACGGGACAAAACGAATGGGGATAAAGCCTATAATGTCTAATAGAAGCGCTCTACGGGACAAACCGAATGGGAATAAAGCCAGAAATGTCTCGTATAGCATATTGTACAATAGCCCTGTGCAGTCAAATGCAATAAGTACCATCAATCCACTCCCTAGGCTTAACCCACCCATAATACTATTAATCTCCCAACCATTGAATACAAGCAACAATCTTTACAGAAACTTAGAAACAAGATATAATGAAGTCAAAATAAAATTAAATATGATTCATCTTCGGGGCAGGGTGAAATTCCCGATCGGCGGTAATAGAAGCGTGCAATTCTGACCATTCTCTTGGAGGAATATGCAATATCACTTCTTCAGCCCGCGAGCTCTAGTATGAGCAGGATTTGGTGCGATTCCAAAGCCGACAGTATAGTCTGGATGGGAGAAGGTGAAGGTACGGTCGTCTTTCGTGTACAAAATGAAAGAAAACTGTACGTTAAGTATCGTTTTGTCATTTTTAGCCACAAAACCATGCTTATTTAAGCATGTCTAACTACTAGTTAGGGATCTTTTAACGTACAATTTCTTCGAATAGACGTTTATTTACTATACCTATTCTCCCTTATGCGCATCATTGCATAAGGGTTTTTCATTTTAATAAACGAAAACGAATCTGTCCTTTCTTCTTGCGAGTTGAATCAGCAAAGAGGAGAGATATCTATGCGTAATCAAAATATGAAGTTACGTTCATTCGTCACAATTGGAATGTTAAGTAGCATTGCATTTTTATTAATGCTTATTAAATTCCCGCTACCATGGTTCCCGGTGTTCTTACAAATTGATTTTAGCGATGTACCACCGTTAATAGCTGCAATTACAATGGGGCCAGTGGCTGGTATTCTAGTAGAATTCTTTAAAAACTTATTAGATTGGATCTTCTCAGGTGCACCGACAGGTATACCGGTAGGACATATGGCTAACTTTGCAACGGGTATTTTATTTATTTTACCTGTTTATTATATTTATAAAAAATATACATCAATCAAAGGGCTAGTATCTGGTTTAGTCATTGGTACTATTGTAATGTCAGTTGGTATGAGTATATTAAATTATATCGCTTTCCTTCCTATGTACACATACTTACTAGGATGGGGTAATTTTGATATGAAAGAAACAATTATTTTAGGAATATTACCATTTAATATTATTAAGGGAATACTATTAATGTCCGTTGCTTTAGTTTTATTCCGTACAATGAAAAAATGGATTGAAAACCAAAGAGCTCAATATTTATTCCAAAAATAAAAATATTTACATTTCAAAAGGTCGGCCCATAAAAGGGACGACCTTTTTTAATATATCCAATTAGTAAGTTCGAAACTCTAACCACACCTCTTAAGCGCGAAAGGAAATATCGAATCTCTGCAAAACTATCTATAAAGGCCTTTTGTATAAAGGGCAGTAATATTCTGTGCAACTTCGGCCACATCTAGTTCCTCATGCTTAATAAGATCCCAAAGCATTTGTTCGTTTAGTTGGAACCAACTTCTCGCTATGATTGCTGGGGTTAATTCGTCTCTCGCTAGTCCCTTTTCTTGTACAAAGCAGATATCTTTCTCAATACTTTTGATAAATTCAATTCGGACATTTTGCCATTTCTGATAAACAATTGGTGATAGACCTAATGCTTCCTCAATGACAAGAAACACTTCCTTTTTTCTTAATCCTGCAGACAAAAATTGATTCGTTTGATGATGAATTTGCTCAATTGCCTCATCTATCGATACGGGATGAAAAGGGATATTTGCAACTTCTATCATTTCTTCTACTATATGATCAATTATTTCAGCAAATAAAGTGTCTTTGTTAGGGAAGTAAACATAAGCAGTACCGTAACCAACACGTGCGTGTTTAATAATTTGAGTCATCGTACATTTCTGGAATCCATGTTGTAAAAACATTTCACGGCCAGCATCTAATAGTTTTTTTCGTGTTTTGAAAGCTTGCTGTTGCTTTTTTGTAAAAACTACTTTATTTTCCATCCATTTACCCCCAAAATAGAACTTATACGGAGTCATTTTATGAATATGTTGACATCGTGTCAACATAAAATTTAAAAATACAGAAAAAAGGTCGGTGTCTATGATGGAACAAAATCAATTGTCTCGTAATTATGCGGAACAGCTCGATCAACTCGATCCATTGATAAATTATAAAGAAGAGTTTTATATGAAAGACAATGTATATTACATGGATGGTAATTCGTTAGGGTTATTGTCCAAACGATCAGAGCGAACTTTGTTAGCTTTGTTGGACTCTTGGAAGGAGTATGGAATTGATGGTTGGTCTAAGGGGGAATATCCATGGTTTTACTTGTCTGAAAAATTAGGTGAAATGTGTGCTCCTTTAGTTGGTGCAAAAGCTGAAGAAGTCATCATTACTGGTTCTACTACTAGCAATTTACATCAATTATTAGCAACCTTTTATCACCCTGAAGAGGGAAGAACTAAAATAATTGCCGACGAATTGAATTTTCCTTCAGATCTTTATGCCATAAAAAGTCAAATTAGCTTACGTGGCTTGAGTCCTGATGAACAATTAATTCTCGTGAAAAGTGATGATGGTCATACATTAATAGAAGATCAAATTATTGAAGCATTGGACGAAGAAGTAGCTGTTGTTATTTTACCTTCAATTTTATATCGTAGTGGTCAAATATTGGATATGAAAAAGCTCACGGAAGCTGCTCATCAAAAAGGGATTTTGATTGGATTTGATCTATGTCATTCGGTTGGCTCCATACCGCATTCGTTACATGACATTGGTGCAGATTTTGCGTTTTGGTGTAACTACAAACATTTAAATGGTGGGCCAGGTTCGGTAGCGGGACTCTTTGTACATGAAAAGCATTTTGGCAGAACACCTGGTTTATTAGGGTGGTTTGGGTCTGATAAAACGAAACAGTTTGATTTGGAAATTGACATGACTCCAGCAGTAACTGCGGGAGCCTATCAGTTAGGAACACCACATATTTTAAGTTTAGCTCCTTTATATGGTGCTTTAGAAATGTTCAACGAGGTAGGAATTGAAGCAATTCGTGAGAAATCTTTAAAGTTAACAACGTATATGATGGAGTTAATCAATGCTCAACTTTCGGAGTATGGATTTGCATTTGGAAATCCAACTCGTGAGGATTCACGTGGTGGACATATATTTTTAGTTCATGACGATGCGGCGCGTATTTGTAAAGCTCTGAAGTCAGAAGGAGTCATTCCTGATTTTCGTGCACCAAATGGTATACGCTTAGCTCCAGTTGCTTTGTACTCGTCTTTTACGGATGTATGGGAAACGGTTCGAATTTTAAAATCTATTATGGAAGAGAAAAAGTATCAACGTTTTGAAAATCAAAGGGATGTTATTGCATAAATAATAAAAGGAGGAATTTCATGCAGAATCATTCAATTTCTGATTTGCACGAGAAATTGAAAAGTGAAAAGGGAATTCATACGGATTTTAATAACGATATGACCTATGGGGAATATCTAGCGCTAGATCAAGTATTATCTAGTCAAAAGTTATTATCAGATCATCATGATGAAATGCTGTTTATCATCATTCATCAAGTTAGTGAGCTGTGGATGAAACTGATTTTACATGAAATGAGAAGTGCAATTACAGCTATTCAGCAAAACAAAATGCAACCAGCATTTAAAATGCTTTCACGTGTATCGAAAATCCAAACGCAAATTATCCAAGCCTGGGATGTTCTTGCAACTATGACACCTTCCGAATATTTGGAGTTCCGTCATACGTTAGGAAAAGCATCGGGATTTCAGTCCTATCAATATCGTCTGATAGAATTTGCTCTAGGTTATAAGACGAATAATATATTGAAAATTTATCAAAAAGATAAGGAACTTACTAAACAATTGGAGGACGCTTATAAAGCGCCAAGTATATATGATGTTGCTATTCAAGCTTTGGCAAGGGAAGGGTTACCTGTAAATAAGGATTTACTAAATAGAGATTTTAGTATAACGTATGGTGGGGACGATTCTGTTGCGGCAGCTTGGAAAGAAGTTTATTTAAATGTAGATAAGTATTGGGACCTTTATCAGCTTGGTGAGAAACTAGTTGATATTGAGGATTGGTTACAACAATGGCGATTCCGACATATGAAAACGGTAGAACGAATTATTGGTTTTAAAATTGGTACTGGTGGGTCCTCTGGTGTGAATTATTTGAAGAAAGTACTAGATCACCGTTTCTTTCCGGAACTTTGGGATCTTCGGACAAGTTTATAATATCCAGAAATTGTTTTATCGAATGCAACACATACAATGACGTTATACAAAAATGTGAGTAAGTTTAGATTAGAATGAAAAGTTTAGTGAAGAACTTCTTATCCATATGATCTTAGATGTTTTAGTTTCTTTCAGTAGTTAACATTATGATAGAAACTGAGTATTGCTACCTAAATTCATTGTAGATAAGGAAGAGGAGGTTAGAAAATGAATAACGGACAATGGTCTAGTAAAATTGGATTTATTTTAGCTTCTGCGGGTGCTGCAATAGGGTTAGGGGCTATTTGGAAGATGCCTTATGTAACGGGGCAAAGTGGTGGAGGAGCGTTTTTCTTACTCTTTGTTATGTTTACTCTTTTAATAGGTTTACCTATGTTACTCTCTGAATATATCATTGGGCGAAGTACTCAAAAAGAAGCAGTTACAGCTTATAAAATATTAGCTCCACATAAACCTGCATGGTCGTGGATAGGGAAGTTAGGAGTAATTGGCTGTTTCTTACTTTTATCGTTTTATAGTGTTGTTGGTGGTTGGATTTTCGTTTATAGTGGTGTATCTGTCGTTGGTGGAGTTATTGACCCGAATGTAAATCCCGGTGATTTTTTTAACCAAGTGATTGGAACGCCGTGGATCACTTTAGTCGGTCTTGCTCTCTTTACCATTGCAAACGTTATTGTTATTGCATTAGGTGTTCAAAACGGTATTGAAAAAGCGAATAAATTTATGATGCCACTTTTATTTGTTCTATTCATTATCCTAGTTATTCGTGCGCTAACATTAGAAGGTGCAGCAGAAGGGCTTAAATTCTTCTTGTGGCCTGATTTTACAAAAACAACAGGTGAATCATTATTATATGCATTAGGTCAATCTTTCTTTGCGTTAGCTGTTGGATTCTCTTGTCTTGTAACGTATAGTTCGTATTTAAAGAAGGATGTGAGCTTACCGCAGTCAGCTGGTTCAGTTGTAGCTTTAAATATTTTTGTATCATTACTTGCGGGACTAGCTATTTTCCCGGTTGTATTCACGTTCGATATGGAGCCTGCGGAGGGACCTGGACTTCTCTTTATGGTTTTGCCTGCTGCATTCGGGCAATTGGCATTTGGTGAAGTATTCTTAGCGATGTTTTTAATTTTATTCTTATTTGCAACGTTAACATCTTCATTTAGTATGTATGAAATTATTGTTGCAGCATTGATTGAGAAGTTGAAGATTTCACGTACAAAGTTAACTGTTATCCTAGGGGTTATTGTCTTTATCGCATCGATTCCTTCTGCGTTAACATATAGTGTATTCAGCGATGTATCGTTGTATGGAAGGAATATTTTTGATGCAACGGATTTCTTCGTTTCGAACATGATTCTACCTTTAGGAAATCTATTGATTGCCATATTCCTAGTTCATGTAATGAAAAAAGAGTTGGTGAAAGAAGAGTTGCTACAAGGAAGTACGCTAGGTGAAGGATATTATAAGTTATATAGATCGTTAATGACATTTGTTGTTCCTTTCGTTATTATAATCGTTTTGGTATATTCCTTAATGAATTATTAGAAGGTGACTAATTTGGCAAATAAATGGATAGATATTACACAACCATTTCAAAATTCAATTGCAACTTGGCCAGGTGACACACCATTTTATTTTGATTTAGCTTTTACTAAAGCGGAAACAGGTTCAGTTAATATAGGTCGTTTTTCAACAAGTACTCATACAGGCACGCATGCTGATGCCCCTTATCATTTTCAAGCAACCGCTCCAACGATTGAACAACTTGATGTCAATGTCTATATTGGGAAAGCGTTAGTTGTTGACCTTAGCGATAAAGGGTCGATTACTACGGAAGATGTGAAGGATCTAAACTTATATGGAGCCAAGCGTGTACTATTTAAACTACAAGCAAAAGTTGATTTTGAGAAATTTCCGGATCAAGTTCCAGTCATCCATCCTGACATTGCTCCGCTTTTAGAGGAAAAGGGTATTGTGTTAATCGGAGTAGATTGTCCGTCAGTTGATGCATTGGATAGCAAAACGTTAGAAACCCATCATGCGTTTTATCGACATGGAATTCATATTATTGAAAATTTAGTTCTACAAGATGTCATAGCAGGTTTATATGAGTTTATTGGTTTGCCATTAAAAATTGTAGGTGCTGATGGTGCTCCGGTACGTGCTGTCATTAAAAAGATTGAAAGTACATGATTATTCCTAAACTGAATAATTAATTAAAACCACGGAATTTGTGTCATATAAATTTCGTGGTTTTTTGATGTGTATCAGTATTATTGGTAAGTTGGATATGATATGAATGTCAAAAGATATCACATTTGTATTTTATTTAGGCCTATTAACCTACTGTTTTTAACAAGTTTTGCATCTTATTATGAGATTAATTGCATCGAATATTTGTATGTTATTTTTTATAACATCATATTGCAATTATAGATGACGTAGAATAAAATGGAAACATGAAAGGGAGGAGATGTCGATGAGTCGAGAGTTTCGAAGGGCAATGCCGTTACTCCCAATTAGCATGGTCATGCAATTGACAGAGTTAACAGCAAGACAAATTCGATATTATGAAGAACACAAACTAATCGAACCTGCTCGTTCAGAAGGTAACAGAAGAATGTTTTCACTAGATGATGTTGATGCATTGTTAGAAATTCGTGAACTACTTGACCAAGGTATTAACATGGCAGGGATAAAGAAAGTATTTGCAATGAAAAAGTACAATCATGTAAACAATTCTAACAGCTTATCGATATCAGATACGGAACTACGATCCATATTACGTGAAGAAATGCAACAAGCACAAATTATGCAGAAGTCGTCATTACGTCAAGGAGATTTATCACGCTTTTTCTCAATGAAAAGCGAGTAAATAATATTTTTTAGACATAGTTTAAAAATTTTATAGGAGAGTGGATAAGATGAGTAAATACACTAAAGAGGACATTAAACAAATCGTAAAAGAAAAAGGCGTTAAATATATTCGTCTACAATTTACAGATATTTTAGGAACAATAAAAAACGTAGAAATTCCTTTAAGTCAATTAGATAAAGCGTTGGACGATAAAATGATGTTTGATGGATCTTCAATCGAAGGTTTCGTGCGTATTGAGGAATCAGATATGTATCTTAAACCAGATTTAGATACTTTCGTTATTTTCCCATGGACTGCCGAAAAAGGAAAGGTAGCTCGTTTAATTTGTGACGTTGCAAACCCAGATGGAACACCGTTTGCTGGTGACCCACGTTCTAACTTAAAACGTGTATTAAAAAATATGGAAGAGTTAGGCTTTACAAGCTTCAACTTAGGGCCTGAGCCAGAATTCTTCTTATTCAAGTTAAATGAAAAAGGCGAACCTACAATGGAATTAAACGATGCTGGTGGTTACTTCGACTTAGCACCAACAGACCTTGGTGAAAACTGCCGCCGTGATATCGTGTTAGAACTTGAAGAAATGGGCTTTGAGATTGAAGCATCCCATCACGAAGTAGCTCCTGGTCAACACGAAATTGACTTCAAATATGCAAATGCTATTGAAGCATGTGACAATATTCAAACTTTTAAACTAGTTGTTAAAACAATTGCACGTAAACATGGCTTACATGCTACATTCATGCCAAAACCATTATTCGGCGTAAATGGTTCTGGTATGCACGCCAACCTATCATTATTCAGTGGCAACACTAACGTATTCTGGGATGAAACTGCTGATTTACAATTATCAGAAACTGCTCGTCAATTCATGGCTGGTATTATTAAACATGCTCGTGGCTTTACTGCGGTTACGAATCCATTAGTAAACTCATATAAACGTTTAGTACCAGGATATGAAGCACCATGTTACATCGCTTGGTCTGCACGTAACCGTTCACCTTTAATCCGTATTCCAGCATCCCGTGGACTATCAACTCGTATTGAATTACGTTCAGTTGACCCATCTGCGAACCCTTACTTAGCTATGGCAGTATTATTAGAAGCTGGTTTAGACGGAATTCGCAATGGTTTAACACCTCCAGCTCCAGTGGACCGCAACATCTATGTCATGAGTGCAGGTGAATTAAAAGAAAATGGTATTGAAAACTTACCATCTTCATTAGCGGAGGCGTTAGCTGAATTAGAAAACGATGAAGTGATTAAAGCTGCTTTAGGTGAACACATCTATTCAAATTATAAAGAGGCAAAAGAGATTGAATATGACATGTTCCGTATCGCTGTACACCCATGGGAGCGTGACCAATACTTACAAATGTATTAAGATGTTTTGCTTATCTGTAACAAATACAATAATTAATGAAAGGATGCTAGAGTTTAAAACTCATGCATCTTTTTATTTTTTAATGATAATCGTAATCTAGTCCCCGAATTTATCAAGGATATAAATTTTCGTCAAATCTTATAACGCTCTCCAAATCCAAAGTAAACTCCTCATGTTAAAAGAATAAAAACATATATTGTTAAAGAGTTAAATGTTTAGTAGTTCTATTAGTAAAGGAGCGAGGATGTGCCGAAAAAGGGTTTAACGCTATGTCTATTGGCGTTGATTATATGTGCATTTAGCTGGACTATCTATGCTAATTTATTTAAAGCAAACGAAATAAGTGATTCTGATGTTGTATTTGGTAGTCATGACCTAGTCAACGAGGAAGAGTTGTCTATAGAAGCTGATACATATAGTCAAGATACAAATATTAGTGGACAAGATCAACCTGGGGATGATTATGATGAAAAACACGTCGGCGAACAAGGGCAAATCCAAGATGAGGAACACCCTTCTGAGATAAATGAAAACGGTGTTGGTCATGTTTGGGATGGTGGTCATTCTCATGTTATCAATCATACTGAAGTTGTTGAAGTTCAAGAAAAAGCGCCTCAATTTATCACTAAAACATTAGATGGGCAAACAGTTAAACTTTCAGATTTTTTAGGGAAAAAAGTAATTATTAATTTTTGGGCAACTTGGTGTCCACCTTGCCAAGAAGAGATTCCTGAATTGCAAAAGTTTTACGAGACTTCAGCACAAAAACATAATGTAGTTTTGCTAGGGCTTAATATAACAAGCGAAGATTTAGGAATTGATGTAATCCATGATTTTAGGGAGTATTATGGTATCACATACCCTATATTACTTGATGAAACAGGTGAAATTACAGAAAGCTACGATATTATTACGATACCAACAACGTACATTATCGACGAAGAAGGAAAACTTGAAAAACAAATCACCGGGCCACTTACAGATGCTATGTTAAATGAACTATTAACAGAAATGTAAACTGGTGTTGATTTAATCAAAAAGGAGATTTGAAATTCAAGAATTAGTAAACACTTCTTGATTATGGAAGTACACAAGACTATACTCAATTGTAAGTGAATAGAATTGCAGGATTAAGGTGCTATATTATAGCTTAATAGGGAATTCGGTGAAAAACCGAAGCTGTTTCCGCAACTGTAAGTGCTGATGAAATAAGAATTGGCCACTGTCAAATGAAGCGAAAGCTTTTAGTAGATGGGAAGGCTCTTAAAGTAAACTGATGCACAAGCCAGGAGACCTACCTTTCTCTGATCGTACAACTCTCTTCGGAAGTTAGGAGAATTTACGGCAAATAGACGAACGGGTATAATTATATTTTTTATACTTTTCTTACCTATTTTCCGCTATTTCTCATTAATAGAGATAGCGGTATTTTTATTGCCTTTATTTCTTGCATGAAATTCACTTGATAATGGGGTTAATAAAAGGGGGAGATTAGCAAATGGGTTTATTAAAAAAATGGTTAAATATCACACTTGTGTTGATATTATCGTTTTCATTAGTTTCACCAGTAACTATTCTAGCATCCGAAACAACTGAAACATTGTCTTTGTCGTTAGAAGGTGATTATGAGCAGAGTGCTAGAATGACAGTGCTGAATCAGTCGGCAAGTACCAGCCCTGATACTGTGGATTTTGAGATGAAAAGCATCGAGTTAAGTGGGCCAAATATAATAACTCTTAATATTGGAGAGACACATCAACTCGTAGCATCAATTTTACCAGTAAATAAAACAGTAGATAATACAATCGTATGGAGTTCTAGTAATTCTGATGTTGCTAGAGTGGTTAACGGAAATATAACAGCCATTGGAACAGGTGAAACGACAATCACAGCTTCAATTGGCGAAGTTAATGATACTGTAAAGGTAATAGTGAATCAGATAATACCTACTGAAGCAGATGTGGAAAAGGGTCATATAACTATATCAGTAGAAAAATTTACTTTAGGTCAAGGATATATTATAGAACCAATAAAAGTGCCGTTTTATGAAGGTGACAACGGGGCGAAGATATTAATTGATTTAATTGGAGAGGAATACATCGATTATTCTGGTTCTATCGTAAATTCTTTCTATATACGTGGAATATATAATCCTGAAAGTAATGCAGAAGTAATTCCACCGAAATATATATTAGATAAGTTAGGCACATTGCTTCCAAATGATAATGATTGGCTTGAAGAATTTGATTTTTCTTTCATGTCTGGTTGGACGTACGCGGTAAATAATATATTTCCTGGCTTCGGACTTTCAGATTATTATCCTGAAGATGGAGATGTATTGAGAGTCCAATTTTCGTTATATGGATATGGTTCCGATCTAGGTGGGGGTTGGGGAAGTTCCATCCATATCCCTGCGAACAAGGATGATTTAACAGCTAAAATCGCTAGCATTAACAATTCTCAAAATAAAGATGAACTTTTTAATAAGGCAGGTTTTACAACTGTTTATGATTATGCATATGTAGTGCTCAAAAATCTAGAAAGCACACAGGTAAGTGTAGATTCGGCTTTAGATAACCTTATATATGTAATGGAAGCTCCTGAAGATTCTGAAGCACCAGTAATTGAATTAGGTGATGAAGAATCTGAGCAAAAACTTGTAAATGGAGCTGAATATAAAGTTCCAACATTAACAGCTACAGACAATGTTGATAGTAAAGTGCGAGTGACTTTTGAAATTACCAATAATGAAGGAATTATTATAGATACAATTGATACATCCGTAGCGGGTATATACAAAATTATCTACTCAGCAGAAGATGCAGCGGGGAACAAAGCAATTCCAGTTATTATCACAGTAACTGTTGAAGAAGTAGCAAGTACTCCAATAACTAGTATCGAGTTAAATGCAACCGATACAGTAACGGTAAAAGTTGGGGAAACGCTCCAACTGACAGCAACAATTTCCCCTGAAAATACAACAGAAGATAAAACAATTATCTGGAGCACAAGTGATTCTAAGGTTGCAACAGTGGTCAACGGTAATGTAACAGCTCTTGCAGCTGGAGAAACAACGATTACAGCTAAAAGTGGTGATGTCGAAGATACTGTTAAAATAGTAGTTCTTAATCCAGGAAATGAATCACCTGATATTGACAAAGCTTTAGCGAAAGCATCAGAATATATTGTTTCAAAATATCCGAATCCTCAGTTTCTTTCTGAATGGAACATTTTGGCTTTAGCTCGTTCTGGTTTTAACGTACCAAAAGGGTATTATGAAAATTACTTTAAAAACGTTACGTCGGAATTACAATCAAAAGATGGTATCCTACACAAGCGAAAATACACAGAATATTCTCGTTTAATTATCGCACTCAGTGCAATTGGGAAGGATTCACGTGATGTTTCAGGTTATAACTTACTGGAAAAACTAGCAGACTTTAATCAGGTAATTTGGCAAGGAATTAATGGACCGATTTATGCATTAATAGCATTGGATACACTTGATTATGAGATTCCGCAAGTTAAAAATGTGGCGGTTCAGTCAACTAAAAACGATTTAATTCAATACATTGTAAACGCAGAACTAAGTGATGGCGGTTATGCATTGCGTGAAGATGCTGATGCTGATGTTGATTTAACCGCAATGGCTATTCAAGCTTTAGCACCATATAAAAATCAGCCCGAAGTAAAAGTTGTCATTGATCGAGGTTTGGCAATACTTGATTCTAAGCAGTTAAGCAATGGCGGTTTTGAATCTTTAGGCACTGAAAATGTAGAGAGTTCAGCACAAGTATTGACTGCATTATCTGCATTAGGTATAGACGCACAAAAAGATAAACGTTTTATTCAAGATAACGGTGCAACTCTCATTTCTGCGATTTTAGATTACCAATCTGCCGATGGTGGCTTTAAGCATGATAAAGATGGACATAGCGACCCTATTGCAACAGAACAAGCAACTTATGCACTTGTAGCATACAACCGTTTAGTAAAGGGACAAACATCTTTATATGACATGTCTGATGTCGAATTTGACACCCCAACAGAAGTAAGTGAGGCTGAAGTAAATAATGGTGAGCAAGTTAATAAAGTAAAGATTGAAGGTCTTGTTGAAGCTGCAAAATCACAAGAAAACAAAACGATTTACCTTACTTTAATTAATACGGATTCACCAATCATTGATGAGTCAATTTCGATTGATTTTGAAGCCTTAAAATTAGCTGCAGATAATAATGTCAGTTTACAAATAAAGTCTAGCAATTATAAGTTTGAACTACCGAGAAGTATCACATCTAATTCTATTTTTTCATCTATTAATTTTATTAGTAAAAAGTTAGATGTGAAAGGTTTCGAAGTTCCAAGTGAATATAAACCGGTTGGAAAGATATACGAGTTTCTATTAATACCTACTAGTGATCCAGTGGCAATGACATATTCCCTTCCTTATGCGTTTAAATCAGTTGCGACAAATTCAATTGATAGTTTAGGAAATATGAACGTTGCACTCAAATTAAGTGAAGACGAGTTAAAAAATGTGGATGACACAAGTAAATTAGCAGCCTTTATTTATAATGAGAGTACTCATTCATGGGACAAATTAGCGGGATCATTTGATGAGTTAACTAATGAATTGAGTTTTACAACTACGAAATCCGGTAAATTTGCAGTCTTTGAAGTAGAAGAATCTAAACCGGATTCGAATGAAGGTTCAAATGGTTCAGGAGGTCAAGGCTCCAGCCCGGGATCAGGTTCAAACGTAGGGAATAAGCCAGAAACTAAACAAACAGTAAGATTATTGATAAAAATTTCAAGATCAGAAATACCACTTCAGTCTACAGAAATTGAAATAAAAGATGGTGACACAGTCTACGATGTATTAAAACGTGCAACAGATAAATACAATATAGACTTATCTGCTCGCAATACAGATATGGGCGTTTATGTTGAAGGCATTGACGGCCTGTATGAATTCGATAAAGGTCCAAAAAGTGGTTGGATGTACAAAGTGAACGGGGACTTTCCGAATATTAGTGCAAGTAAATATGAAGTAGACCCAGGAGATCGAATTGAATGGTTATATACAACTGATTTAGGTAATGACATTGGTGGTGGATTTGATGATTCAAAAACCAATCCTGGAAACTCAGGAAGTAGTGGTGGAGGAGGTTCTGGTTCTGGTGGTGGCTCAAAAACTCCAGAAGAACAAAATGAATTAGATCCTCATGAATCAACCATTACAGTTGATAGTCAAAATGGTGAAACAAAAGTACAGCTTACATTGAGTGATTGGATAGTAAAGGCACAAAATCTAACAAGTGAAAAAGTAATCATTACAGATGAAACTGGAACAAAAATTGAAGTACCTACAACTTTGGATATCGACTCATTCCCAACTGATTCGACAATTGTAATAGGAGCGAAACCAACAACCGTTAACAATGAGGTAGCATTTACAGTTGAACTTGAAGTGAAAGCAAGTAGCGGTACATCCGAATCTATTAAAACGGGAAAAGAATACTTGAAAGTGACGTTTCCAATTACCGACTTACCTAAAAATGCGGTTATTCTTCAATTAGAGAATGGAGAATATCATGCGGTTCCACATAAAGTTGAAAATGGACAAGTAATTATTATAACGAAATCTAGTGGAACATTTGTCGTTCGAACAGATGATGTTACGTTCAAAGATCTAACAAATTCACCCTATAAAGAAGAAATTGAGTTTTTAGCGAAACGAGGAATTGTTGCAGGTCGCGAAGATGGAACATTCTCACCAAATGAGCCCATTACACGTGCTCATTTTGCGGCTTTAATTTCTAATGCACTTGGGTTATACGCAGAAGGATCTGGGCAATTCACTGATACAGAAGGCAAATGGTATGAACAAGATATACAAGCTTTATATGAAGCGGGAATTACTGCAGGTACTTCTCCAACAACGTTTAGCCCGGATGATAAAATTACACGCCAACAGTCTGCAGCCCTCATGGCAAAAGTTTTAGAATATGTTTCTTATAATTCAGAAACGACAACAGATCTTACATTTAAAGATAATGATCAAATATATGAGTCATTTGCGGAAAGTATCTCTTTATTAAATAGCTTAGGCATAATGAATGGGAAAGCAGATGGCACATTTGATCCGCAAGGAGAGTTAACGCGCGGACAAATGGCAAAAATTTTAACGCGTACCTTAAAGATGGGTGGCTTAATGTAATGAGCTTATAGTAATAGATTTCTTAGTTGATAGATAGATATTTTAATTCTGACTCAGTGAAGTGGGGTCGTCTCAAAAGTTGATGGGGCGATCCTCTTTTTACCATAAAAGGAGTGGAAAAATGCGTTTAATCAAACAATGGATTCTTTGTTTACTGTTGATGATAGTGATAACAAGTTCAGTATCAGTAGAAGTTTCGTATGCTGCACCAATAAATTCGGAAGAAGTTTACAATCAGGTTGCAAGCTATATGGTCGATACGGTACCTAACCCAAAGTTTGGTAATGAATGGTTTATTATCGCTTTAGCTAGAGGGAATTATGAGGTGCCCAAAAGTTATTATGACACATACTACAAAAATTTAGTGAGAACAGTACAGGACATGAAGGGTGAACTCCATAGTAGAAAATTTACTGAGTATGCAAGGGTGGTGTTAGCTTTATCTGCTATCGGGAAAGATGCTACGAATGTCGGTGGTTATAACTTAGTCGAAAAGCTTTACGATTTTGAACATGTGATTATGCAAGGCATTAATGGTCCTATTTTTGCGCTAATTGCTCTTGATAGCTGGAAATATGAAATTCCTGCGACAGCTTCAAACAGTCGCAAGAAGATGATTGATTATATTTTAAGTAAGCAGTTGGATGATGGTGGATTCGCTCTCTCAGGTACAAAGGCGGATCCTGATATAACAAGTATGGCAGTGCAAGCTTTATCGACATATAGTCATCAACCAGAAGTAAAATTAGCCATTGATAGAGCGCTTGGAACTTTAGTAAGTATTCAAGGTTCTGAAGGAAGCTATGCAAGTTGGGGTGTTACAAATTCTGAAAGTGTTGCTCAAGTGATTGTTGCTTTAACAAGTGTTGGTATTGATCCAACAGAGGATACTCGATTTAGAAATGTCGTACCTCAACTGCTAACTTACTTTGATGACACAACAGGTGGATTTAAACATGTATTAGATAGGGAAACTGATGGTATGGCTACAGAACAAGCTGGTTATGCACTAGCTAGCTATCATCGCCAAATTGCAAACAAAACAAAACTTTATGATATGTTAGATACTAAAACTGCATCTCACTTTGAAGGTAATCAAATACCAAATGAACAAAACGAAACAAAATTTTATGATATTAATAACCATTGGGCAAAAGAATTCATTGAAGAGGCGTCGAATTTAGGTTTACTTAATGGTTTTCCTGATGGGAGTTTTAAACCGAATCAGTATATGACACGGTTACAAGCAACTTCAATTATCGTACAAATTTTAGATTTAACAGCAACTGAGGATGCACCATATAAAGATATTTCCTCTTTAGATGAAGGAGCCCAAAGTAGAATTGCGGCTGCTTTTGAAGCAGGGATTATAGTATATGAAAATGATAAATATAAACCAAATGAAAAAATTACTAGAGTAGAACTAGCTCAAATGTTAGGTCGAGCGTTCACATATAAAAATGGTTCAGCTCATATACCAAAAAAGTTAGCGCCTTACTCGGATATACAACAATACAATGATGAAACAAAAAATTCGATTTCCTTATTATATGATTTGAAAATTGCTACGGGCTCGAACGGTTTATTCAATCCTACACAATTTACAACACGTGCCCATTCATCTGTAATGTTTGTGAATTTTTACAAGCAAATTCAATAAAAGTGAGGTATAACTTATGACCCGTAAATGGCTACCTCTTATTATTGTAATTCTTTTCAGTTGTTTAATAGCTGGATGTAAAATAGAAACGGTTGAAGAACACCAAAAGCTAACTTCAGAGGAACAGAGTATTGGTGTAGAGCAGGTAGATAAAAGTGAGCTGCAAGAAAATATAGAAGACCAAAAGGTGATAAGTGAGCCGGTTGATCAATCTGTAATAGAAGAAAATGAGCATGATGAAGAAGAGAATTCGAAAGAAGAATTGAAAAGCGTTTCGAAAGAAGAGAGTAAAGAATCTAGTAATATAAAACTTCAAAATGAAAATAAAACAGTAGATAACAATTCAAGCGAAACAGTAGTGCCAAAATCAGAAGACAATCAAAAGACAGATTCTACAACTCCGAAAGAAAACATCAGTACCAAACAAACGGAAGCCGATGAAGAATTAACTGATTCTGCGACACCGAAAAGATATGTAACGATTGGGATTTATGTAAAATCACTATTAAATAATATGGATTTACTCCATCCTTCTTTACGAAGTGAACAATATGTTCCAAGTAATGGCGTTATTTTAGGCGCAACTCGATACGAGTTACTCACTGAAAATGATACGGTGTGGGATATTCTGGTTCGGGCCACAAAAGAACATAACATACAAATGGAATACCAAGGTGTTGACCAAAATATTTACAACAGTGTGTACGTTGAAGGTATTAATCACCTATATGAATTTAGCGCTGGTGAATTAAGTGGTTGGATGTATAGTGTAAATGGTGATTTTCCTAATTACGGGAGTAGTCAATATATACTAAAGGACGGGGATGTCATTGAATGGCATTATACCGTAGATTTAGGTCGAGATTTAGGTGAATATTGGAATGGTGACGAATGAAAGGATTTGAAACATATCATCCAATTGTAATTTTTTATTATTTTTCTTCTGTAATGTGTATGACGATGTTTTTTATGCATCCGGTTTATATTGGAAGTACCTTTCTTGTTGCAACGATACTACGAATGATGTGGTTAAGGGGTCAGTTTTGGAAATCCAGTTGGTATTATATTCCGTTATTATTGGTAATGGCAGTTGTGAATCCGCTGATTAGTCACAATGGAAAACTTGTTATTTTATATATCAACGATAATCCAATTACAATTGAAGCCATTGTATATGGGTTTGCCATAGCCTTAATGGTTGTTGCAATCATGTTTTGGTTTAGTTGCTATAACATAGCCATGACTTCTGACAAGTTTCTTTATTTATTTGGTAAAGTTTCGCCTATATTGGCTCTAACGATTTCTATTACAATGAGGCTAATTCCAAGTTTTAAACATCAACTACGTGTTATTTCTGATGCACAAAAAACAATTGGGATGGATTTTACAGTAGGTTCACCTTTACACCGTGTAAAGAGTTGTATGAAAATCTTGTCAATACTCATAACCTGGGCATTAGAAAACGCAATAGAAACTGCAGATTCTATGAAAGCAAGGGGATATGGGGTGAAAAAACGCACAACCTTTTCATTGTTTGTCATAGAGATACGTGATATTAAGATGATTAGTTATATTACTCTTCTAATCGCTGTGTGTTTATATGGTGTTTTTACTGGTTACATGACTTATTATTATTATCCAACATTTACAACACTTTATTGGTCTATCGATCATTTACTTTTTTATTTTATCTATCTAATTTTATTGTCCATTCCAATTATGATGAATGTAAAGGAGGACATCAAATGGCGGTACTTACAATCAAAGATTTGAGTTTTCAATATCCAGAAGAAAAAAATTATGCCTTGCATTCTATTAATCTTGAAATTGAAGAAGGTGAATTTGTCGTTCTAATCGGTCAATCAGGCTGTGGGAAAAGTACATTACTTAAGCACCTAAAACGAGAGATTGCTCCACATGGTCAGTTGACAGGTGAAATCTTCTATGAGGATACACCTTTACATGAATTAGAAGCACAAGTGATATCCTCTGAGATTGGGATCGTTTTGCAAAATCCAGAAAACCAAATTGTAACCGATAAAGTTTGGCATGAACTAGCCTTTGGGTTAGAAAACCTTGGTTTAGATACACTTACTATTCGTAGACGTGTTGCTGAAATGGCGAACTTTTTCGGTATACAACAATGGTTTCGAAAAAGTACAGTCGACTTATCCGGTGGTCAAAAGCAACTTTTAAACTTGGCTTCTGTTATGTTAATGCAACCACGAATATTATTACTTGACGAACCTACTTCACAATTAAATCCTATAGCGGCTTCCGAGTTTATGACAATGCTTCGCAAATTAAATGAAGAGCTTGGATTAACAATCATCATGGCAGAACATCGTTTAGAAGAAGTACTACCTATTGCTAGCCGTGTTATTGTGATGGAGGAAGGATCTATCATTTATAATGGTAAACCACGTAATTTATTACATGGACTACCGAATGGACATGCAATGCTTAAAGCGTTACCTTCAGCAATGAGAATTTATCAATCAATTGGTGGTACGGTTGACTCTCCATTAACGATAAAAGAAGGAAGGCAATGGTTGCAAAAAATAAATATTCAAAATGGTAAAATTGATGACGTTAAACACCATGGTAATCAAGATATTGTTTTAGAGGCAAAGGATGTAGCTTTCCGATACGATAAAGATGGCGAAGACATACTAAGGCATTTTAATTTGAAAATTCATGATGGTGAATTTTTATCAGTTATTGGTGGTAATGGTGCTGGTAAGTCTACAGCATTAAAAGTATTTTCGGGGTTATTAAAACCGTATCGAGGCCATGTATTTCTATATGGTAGAAACGTACAAAAGTATTCAAATACAGAATTATATCAAAAATATATGGCAGTTTTACCGCAAGACCCGACTGTATTATTTGTTGAAAAAAGGGTTAGTCAGGAATTACAGTCCGTGGCAAAAGGGACGGGTTCAATATCGAAACAAGAGGAAATTATTGAATTATTTGGATTAGGTGGATTATTAGAGCGGCATCCTTATGATTTAAGTGGTGGTGAACAACAAAAGCTTGCAATAGCTAAGCTGTTATTACTAAATCCACGGATTTTGTTGCTTGATGAACCAACAAAAGGACTAGATGCATTTGCAAAACAATCGTTAGCAGAGACTCTAAAAGTATTGCAAAAACAACGGGTCACTATTTTAATGGTAACTCACGATATTGAGTTTTCAGCAGAATATAGTGATCGATGTGCATTATTTTTTGATGGTCAAATCATATCTAGTGATCCTCCTCGGCAGTTTTACTGTGGAAATACATTTTATACAACAGCAGCTCATCGAATGACGAGAAAGATATTTGAAAATGCCATAACCGTCGAGGATGTGATGAAGTTATGCAAGAAGGCAGACAAAGCAGCTTTAGTTTAATTGTTACAATAATCCTTATCTTCATCGTCATGCCGTTAGTGTTATATATAGGTGTGACATTATTAGAAGATCGAAAGTATTATATTATTTCAGTCATTATAATATTTTTAGCTTGTATACCATTTATTTTAAGATTTGAAATGCGAAAGCCACAGCCTAGAGAAATTTTATTAATCGCAGTTATGGCAGGAATTTCTGTAGCGGGGCGTGTATTATTTGCTGTAACACCAGGGTTCAAACCAGTTGCGGCTGTAACTGCCATTACAGGTTTTTACTTAGGGGCAGAGGCCGGTTTTTTAACAGGTGCTTTAAGTGCAATCGTTTCAAATATGTTTTTTGGACAAGGGCCTTGGACACCTTTTCAAATGTTTACATGGGGATTGATTGGATTTGTCGCAGGCTTACTCGGGAAGACTGGTAAAATGGAAGGGAAGCTAGCATTAATATTATTCGGTGTAATTACAGGGGTGTTTTATTCAATTGGAATGGATGTTTGGAGCGTTTTATCCATTACAGGGTTATTTTCTATGGAAGCCTATCTTGCAGCATTGGCGACTGCGTTACCTTTTACAGTGATGTATGCCATTTCAAATGTAATCTTTTTACTCCTTTTAACTAAACCCATTGGGGAGAAGTTAAAAAGAGTTAAATTAAAGTACAATATTTTTAACTAATAAAAGCACGTTCCAAAGTGGAATGGAGCGTGCTTTAACCAATGGAAATTCAATTTGCTAATGGGTTATCCCATAATGTGATAACCAGAATCGACATAGATTACTTCGCCAGTAACTCCGCTCGAAAGGTTACTTAACATTACTACGGTCATGTTAGCTACTTCTTCTTGCGTAACATTTCGTTTTAATGGAGATTTTTCTTCAATTTGATGAAGGATTGTGTTGAAGCTTGGAACTCCTTTAGCTGCTAACGTACGAATTGCACCTGCAGAAATAGCATTGACACGAATACCTTCAGCACCTAAATCGAATGCTAAGTATTTAGTTGAAGCTTCAAGTGCAGCTTTTGCAACCCCCATCACATTATAACCTTCTAATACTCGTTCCCCGCCTAAGTAAGACATTGTAACAATGGAACCACCTTCTGTCATGAAAGGTCGTGCAGCTTTTGCAACAGCGATTAATGAGTAAGCGCTTGTATCTTGAGCGAATGCATAGCCATCACGTGTTGTCTCGACAAAACGGTTGTGTAAATCTTGGGCATGTGCGAAGGCAACTGAGTGAACGATCCCGTGAATGACACCATATTTTTCGCCAATCTCATTAAATGCAGCTGCAATACTTTCATCACTATTTACATCACATTGAATAACTGCAGTATTGTAATCTTGATAATTTTCTAAGACTTTATCGATTTTTCCTTTTGAACGTTCTTTTCGATATGTGAAAATGACATTTGCACCAACTTCTAAAAGCTTTTTGGCAATTCCCCATGCAATACTACGTTCGTTAGCAACGCCCATTACGACGATATTTTTATCTTTTAATTGTAAAATGTCCATTTCAGATACCCCTTTAACTTTATTGTTATATCAGTTATTAGTACCAACTACTAAATTTGATTTTAACAGTTATCTCTGTAAATATCAACATGATTATAGTACCTTTATGTAAGGAGGGGAAATTATTGAAATTAACCGTTAAACAAATTATTCAACTAAATAATGAAAAACGAAAAAAACTGACTCCTAAAAACGAAGAATATTATAATGATTTACTTATTTATATAAGAATGAGTCCATTGAAAAATGAAAGAGCGTCCGAAGAAAAATTGATGGAAGTGCTCGATCAGTTATTAGAAGGTCAAAACGATGGGAAAACAGCAGAAGAACTATTTGGAACAGACCCAAAGCAATTAGCAGATAATATTATTCAATCATTACCTAAGGAATCTTATAAAGAAATATTAGAGTTTGGTTTAGAAATAATCTTGTCGCTGTTTGGTTGGTATTTAATTGTATGGGGTATATGGCCGATGATTCAAAAAAATGACCAAATCGGCTTTTTAGGATCAATTATTATATCTGGGCTATTACTTGTTGGAAGTTTACTATTAATCGTTTATTTATTGACTAGAGTAATTAGAAAACATGCATTTAAAGAGAAGAAGAACAGTAAAGTCGTTACAATTATTGTTTGTTTAGCACTTGTATTATTATTAAGTAGCTTAATTGTACAAATGGTTTTACCACCGCTCGGCCCAAGATTGATTATTTCTTATTACACTCCATTTGGACTTGGGTGTTTCTTCTTATTAGCAAGCTATATCTTGAAGAAATCACGAGAAGCAAAATAAGCAAAAAAATAAAGGACATGTGCCCATGTCCTTTTCATTATTCGTACTTTAATGGATCTCCATCAAAAGACTCGTCAGCAACTTTAATAGAATCTGTTGGACAGCCTTCAAATGCATCTTGCATATCTTCTAGTAGATCTTCTGGAACTTCTGTAGTCCCCGTGTTATCATCTAAAATAACGAAGGCAATACCTTCATCATCATAATCATAAATATCAGGCGCAGCTGCACCGCAAGCACCGCATGCAATACAAGTGTCTTTATCTACAATAGTGAACTTTGGCAATTTCTATCTCTCCTTTTCGATAAGCTTACAAAGAAGCTTCCTTACTATTCTAAATCGGTTTAAACGACATTTCAACATAAATACTATGAAAATGGAGGGCTTCAGTTGATATTTCAATCGATAGTCTTAAAAATTCTTCACAAATTAAATAGTGAGAGAACCGTTTCAGCCGCTTTTCATTTACTTAGGGGAAAACGTTCTGGACAAACAATTCAAGATGTTGGGATTTTCCGCTTACATTCGTATTTTGGGATACTACCAAAGTTAACTAGGACGAACTTTAATGAACTTATTCATAATTTAGTAGAAAATCAATACATAGCCATTGTACAAAATAATTATTATAAATTCATGGAAAAAGGTCTAAATATTGTAGAAAATTCATTGCCAATAGTATTTGACGGATGGCATTACCGTGGAAATGAACATACCTTCTTCTCAAGATTATCATTAATCGTTCAAAGCTTATCGCAACAAAAAGCAAGCGAAATGAAGTTTGTCCCAATTCAGCAAAATGAAGAAATACAAAACTGGGTAAAACGCTTCTTATTAGATAATAACTATCAAACTGGTAATTTACAATCGAAACTTCTAGATGAGATTGTTACAAGTCTAGACATAGTTCAGTGTGATGAACAAGTAAAAATGATTGTCATGAAAAGGCTAGCTGGATATAAATTACCTGGGTATACATGGCAGCAATTGAGCGTTTTAGATAATCGTTCTGAAATTGATATTCAGTTATTATATATTTCGTGCTTACATAAATGGTTAAATGAAATTTTTCAAAATCATAATCAATATCCATTACTTACTCAAATGGCAGCACAACTGCGTATTGAAATTCCTTTAACCGGTTCAGCATTTCAAACTGCGAAATTATTTAATGAAGGATACTCAATGGAACAAATTAGCTCAATCCGTAATTTGAAACTTAGTACAATCGAAGATCATATTGTTGAACTTGCGATGAACGAACCGAGTTTTTCCATCGAGCAATTTGTTTCACCGAAAGACTGTGAACTTGTTTATCAAACAATTGAAAGTTACGATACTAGAAAATTAAAAGTATTACACGAAGTACTTCCACATTTATCATACTTCCAACTTCGACTAGTATTAGCTAGAGGAGACTGATTTCATGCTACTTGAAGAACTATTATATAAACATTTTGGTTATCATACTTTCCGCCCAGGGCAAAGAGAGGTAATTGAACAATTGGTAGAGGGCCGAGATGTCATAGCCTTATTACCTACGGGAATGGGTAAATCACTTTGTTATCAATTACCAGGATATATTTTTCCAAAGCCTGTATTAATTATTTCTCCACTTCTTTCACTAATGCAGGACCAAGTAACACAAATGAAGCAAAATGGTGAAAAACGTGTTGTGGCACTTAATTCGTTTCTAACATTGGGTCAAAAAAATGATGCACTTAACTTATTACATCAATACCAATTTATTTTTGTATCTCCTGAAATGTTATTACAACATCATGTTAAGCAACGGCTGTCTCACATGCAATTGTCGTTAATTGTTATAGATGAGGCGCATTGTTTATCGCAGTGGGGATTCGATTTCCGCCCTGATTACTTAAGAATAGGGGAAGTGTTTGATGAAAAAAATCGTCCACCCATTCTAGCGTTATCTGCAACTGCAACGAACAAAGTAATAGGGGATATCAAAAGCTATTTAAAAATGAAAGAGCCTTTTGAATATATTCATTCTGTCGATAGACCTAACATCCATTTAGGAAAATTATATTTTCAAAATCAGGATGAGAAGCTCGAGTGGATTTTGGAGCATGTACAAAAGACAGAAGGGCCAGGAATCATTTATACACAATCGCGTGCTAAAACAGAGAGTATAAGTGAAAGACTAATCCAATTAGGCATTCCTGCTGCTGCCTATCATGCAGGAAAGGATGCTTTGGATAGACAATTTATCCAGCAACAGTTTATTGAAGGCTCCCTTGACTGGATTGTAGCAACGAATGCATTTGGGATGGGTGTGCACAAACAGAATGTACGACAAGTGCTTCACCATTCGCTACCATCAAATATTGCGAATTATATGCAAGAGATTGGTAGGGCAGGTCGAGATGGACAAGATGCTCTAGCAGTTCTATTATACTCGGAAGGGGACGAAGAGGTTTCTAGACTGTTAGCTATAGATGATCTGCCAACGAAACATCATATAGATATATATGAGCAATATAGACTTAATAATGAAAATGTTAAAACTATGATTCATAATGGTGAAATCTCTGAAACAGCATTTCGTGTATTAGACTACTGGATGAATGAGAAAACGACGATGGAAGTAAACCATATTCTCAATGTAATGAAACATGAAAAGTTACGTGCCATCGATCAAATGATTAATTTAATTCGTACGGACGATTGTATGCGATCTGATCTTGTGCACTATTTTGGACAAACTTTACAAACAAGACCAGAAAATTGCTGTCAATCGTGCGGTTTGAATTATGAAGAAATAGTTAATCCAAGAGTTCAAAAATCTGGAGATAGAATAGAAATTAGTTGGAAAGAAAGAATTGAGAGTATATTACTAGGAAATTCGTAGCATTTATAACTCGACAAAATGTCGACAAAATCTATTAAAATAGGTCTTGTCGACATTTACTTTTTAACCAAATTTCGGCATAATATGATAGAGAAGCGTTTGGAGGTGGTCACGATGGTAAGAGAAGATTACAGAGAAAAGATAGAAGAACATCGTCAATCAATTAAGTTAGAGAAGAAACCTAACTCTAGACTGTCACGCTCACGTGGAACTACTATACAAAAGAAAAAACGTCGAGATCCGTTAATGACAACTTTATTAGTCATTTTCATTTTTATTCCATTAGCTATGCTTGTTTATGTATGGGGCATTTGGAACCCAATAGGATCTGCAGAGCAGGTACAAAATGAAGGTGCTATAGCATATGAAACAAATGAAAATGTTTCAAAGAATAATAGTGAAAATGAAATCGTAATGATTGATAATGAAGAAGAGAGTAACAACGTAGCGGATGATGAACAGTCTAATCAAGATAGCGAATTGAATTCCGGTAATTCAGTTGTAGTACCTGTAACGAAAGAGCAAAGCAATCAGGAACAAGGAAATGGCTTCCCTTCTTCAGAGCCAATAGTAAATGACAACGAGGGACCAACAAGTAACGAAAATGGAGAATTGCAACCTGGAATACATATTGTTCAAGAAGGAGATACACTCTTCCGTATTGCAACAAATAATTCTACAACGGTTGATGAGCTTATGACTGCTAATAATTTAGAATCTCCAAATATTTCAGTTGGACAACAATTACTCATTCCTTAATAGAAAGTGTATTTTGTTTTCATTTTTGTGTGGATACATTAAAATAATGAACATATTCTATGTTATCGATTTATTAAAGACGAATGGTGTACAATTGCCTCGTCTTTTTCTTTTTGTTAAGGGGGAGTGATTTCATGATTACATTTGTTGTCGTTTTACTAATTGGATGCTTCGGTATTTTGCTCTATATGGTAAAGGAAGCTTTTGAAAATAATGTATTAACCCACGAGGTTACCTTACAAGGTCAAGATGAAACTATCAAACTATTTTTCATTTCTGATATTCATGTACGCAAAGTTAATGAAGGTATGATTACTAATCTTAAAGGAAAATTCAATGCTGTCATTATTGGTGGAGATTTAGCCGATAAAAGAACTCCCAAGGAACGAATTCGACAAAATTTGAGATTACTACAACAACTAGGTCCTTTGTATTTTATTTGGGGCAATAATGACCGTGAAGTAGGAGAAGAAAACCTTCGGGCTATTCTTAACGAATATAATGTGAGAATTATCGAAAATAGTTCAATGCAGTTACCTCAAACAAATAATATTATTTGGATAAGCGGGATTGATGATACAACAACAAAAAATGTGCGGTACGATAAAGCCTTCGAAAAGTGTGGGGAGCATGATAAAGTCATCTTTATTTCTCATAATCCAAAAGTATTTGCTAAAGTGCGAAGTCGTTATAATGTATCTCTATTAATGGGTGGTCATTTACATGGTGGCCAAATCCGCTTAGGGCCGTTTGGAATTTATCCACATGGGTCTTTCTTTATTGACAAGGGAGTACCAACATTGATTAGCAATGGTTATGGAACAACTTTATTACCTTTAAGATTCGGTGCGAAACCGCAGTGTCATATCATTGATATAAAGATTAAAGGGCAAATGTAAAACCGTCATAAAAATTCGCGCTATAATAAAACTAGGTTCAGATTAAGGAGATGTCAAACATGGAAAGAGTAGATGCTATTATAGTTGGGGGAGGCCCATGTGGCATATCGGCAGCCATTGAATTACAGAATATTGGGCTAAAACCAATCATTATTGAAAAAGGAAATGTAGTAAATGCATTATATAATTATCCAACACATCAAACGTTTTTTAGTACAAGTGAAAAACTAGCGATTGGAGATGTACCATTTATTATTGAAGAACGCAAACCTCGCCGCAATCAAGCGCTAGTCTATTACCGGGAAGTAGTTAAGATGAAGGAGTTATGTGTGCATCGGTTTGAAAAAGTAGAGTCTGTTACAAAACGTAATGATGGTACATTTATTGTACAATCAGATAAGGCAAGTTACGAAACACCCTATGTAGTACTTGCAACAGGCTATTATGATCAACCAAACTACATGAACATACCTGGAGAAAAGCTACCAAAAGTATTCCATTATTTTAAAGAAGCTCACCCATTTTTTGACACTGATGTGCTCGTGATTGGTGGGAAAAACTCTGCAGTGGATGCAGCGCTTGAATTACATAAAGCTGGTGCGCATGTTACAGTGTCTTATAGAGGAACACAGTATTCTCCAAGCGTGAAACCTTGGATTTTACCGGAATTTGATGCACTCGTAAGAAATCAAGAAATTGATATGATATTTCAAAGTACAGTAAAAGAAATACGTGAAAAAGAAGTCGTGTTAAAAGTAAATGATGAAGAACGTGTTATTCAAAATGAATTTGTATTTGCAATGACAGGTTATCATCCAGATCATGAGTTCATTCGAGCAATAGGCGTTGGCATTGATGAAGAAACAGGACGGCCTACTTTTAACCCTGAAACGATGGAAACGAATATAGATAATTTATTCATTGCAGGTGTTCTTGCTGCAGGAAATAATGCGAACGAGATTTTCATTGAAAACGGAAAATTCCATGGTAAATTCATTGCAAATTATCTCGCAAGTAAATAAGGTCAAGTTGGGGAAAAGCTGCGGAGAAGTCATCTTATTTTAAAGATGGTTTAGAGCTTGATTATTTGAGTTTTAAATTGGGAGAGTACGTAGTTTACCGTGCCCGAACTGGTAAGTGGTAAGAAAGGGCTACTCTCAGTGCCCATACAGCATGGAAAAATTGCTGAAAGGTAACAGAGAGTGGCTCTCAGTTCCAAAATGCCAAAGGAAAACTGGAAAAAGGTAACAGCGAGCCCCTTTCCGTGCCCAAACGTCAAAACGCTACTGCACTCAATAATCAATAAAGGTAGTACTCCACAAAAATTAACACACTAAAAGCTTCGAGAATATCAAATTAATTAAAAAATTCCTTTAAATCTACTGTGTTGTTTTCTGAATTTAGTCCAATAAGTAATTTTAGACGAGCTTTTTGTCCGCTAATCCCTGTTGCGAAAATAACCCCTAGATCTTCTAAGCTTTTTCCGCCACCTTTATATCCGTAGACAGGTTCTGCTATTCCATTAAAGCAACGAGATACGAGAATTACTGGGATGTTTGCATCAATTAATTTTTTGATGCCCTTTGCAACTTCTGGTGGTACATTTCCTTGTCCTAATCCTTCTAGTACGATGCCATCATATTTCAATTGTAATATGGATTCTAATATATCTCGGTCCATTCCAGCATATACTTTCAACATTGCGACTCTTTTTTTAATATCCGTTACCTCTACATATCTTCTTTTTATAGGTGCCTGATGAATATGAACCGTTTTCTTTGTAATTAAACCAATGGGACCGTATTGTGGACTTTGAAACGTATTTACGGATGAAGTAGATGTTTTTGTTACATTGAAAGCTTGATGAACTTCATCGTTCATAACTACTAATACTCCTTTATTGCGTGCTTGTTCATCACTCGCAACTCGAATTGCAGACACTAAATTATATATACCGTCTGCACCTAGCTCATTGGAAGAACGCATTGCACCTGTTAATACAATTGGGAAATCATAATCTGTCGTTAGGTCTAGAAAATAAGCAGTTTCTTCCAATGTATCTGTTCCATGAGTAATTACAACCCCATCGATAACGTTGTTTTGTGCAGTTTCTACAATAATATTTCTTAGCAGAAGCATTTCCTTGGTTGTAATGTGAGGAGAGGGTAAATGGAATGCCTCTTTTTCCATAATATTTGCGTATTGTTTTAATTTTTCACTTAATCCAATCAAAGGATTAGAAGAAGTAGGTTGGACTGAACCGGTTTCATTATTTATTTGCATCGAGATAGTTCCACCTGTATGTAAAAGTAAAATATTTTTTTTCATTGTAAATTCTCCTTTAAACAAGCTGATTTTCATTGTATTAATGTTATAATATTGTCAATTCGTATAGTAAGGAGCAAATCGACATGTTTCTATTGTTATCTTCTGCGATAGCTCCAGGGTTAGCGCTTTTTAGTTATTTTTATTTACGTAACCAAATGGCAACAGAACCGCGCAAAACACTGCTACAATCATTCATATATGGCGCCCTTATTACATTTCCAATTATGTTTATACAATATGTTCTAAAAGAAGAGGGTGTTTTTACTCAGGCGTTTTTCGCGAACGTTGTATTCTCTAGTACGATTGAAGAGTTCTTCAAATGGCTAATTATATTTACTATCATATATGGACATATCGAATTTGACGACCCGTATGATGGAATTCTTTATGGGGCTAGTGTTTCATTAGGATTTGCAACAGTTGAAAATGTTCTCTACTTATTAACTTTCGGAATTGATACAGCATTTATTAGAGCGATTTTACCAGTAACCAGTCATGCCCTTTATGGTGTTGTGATGGGCTATTATTTTGGAAAGAGTAAATTTGCAAAAAACGACAAAGCAACAGAATATCTAATTTTAGCCTTTATTACCCCATTAATACTACATTTTATCTACAATTCAATTCTATCATTTGAAGGATTTTGGGTATACTTAGTTGCACCATTTATGTTCTATTTATGGTGGTTAGCTCTAAGGAAAGTAAAATTAGCTCATCAGCATTTGGTTGAACATTTAATAGAACAAAATAAAATGAACTAACGGCATTTATTTTCTAATTAATGAAAATATATGCCGTTTTTCTATGGAAAAACGTATAAAAACGACACTTTTTTACATGCTATGAAAAAGGAGTGAAATGGATGGTAAGAACGGTAAGAAGCATATTCATCACTGTCATTTTAGTACTTGGTATTGCTTCGTCAATTGATCAATCAAATACGGCTAATGCATTCTCGGACAGATTATTGCAACGTGGTTCGTCTGGAGATGATGTCATTGAACTACAAGCCCGACTACAGTGGTTAGGCTTTTATAATGGAAAAATTGATGGTATTTTCGGTTACAGCACTTACTGGGCTTTACGAAATTTCCAAGATCAGTGGGGATTAGATATTGACGGAGTATTAGGTCCAAATACAAGAAGTGTTCTTGTTAGAACAAGTGAATACCACCGCGATTGGGTACATCAACAAATTGCACAAGGTAATAAATTTACTCATTATGGTGGAACTCCACTTGCTCAACAAACGAGAAGAAGTGCTGGAGGTACTGATGGAGGTACAGGTCAAAATAATTCAGCAACAGTCCAATTACCAACTAAATATTCCGAACGAGACTTACAATTAATGGCTAACGCGGTATATGGAGAAGCACGAGGTGAGCCATATGAAGGACAAGTTGCAGTAGCAGCTGTTATATTAAATCGTCTGGAATCACCCGATTTTCCAAATACGATTTCAGGGATCATTTTCCAACCGGGTGCATTTACTGCTGTAGCTGACGGACAAATTTGGTTAACACCGAATGAACGAGCAAAACAAGCTGTCCTTGATGCTATGAATGGATGGGACCCTACTGAAAACGCATTATATTATTTCAATCCAAATACTGCTACTAGTAAATGGATTTGGTCAAGACCTCAAATTAAACAAATAGGTGAACATATATTCTGCTACTAAAGGAGGGGACACCATGAAAAACGCTGTCTATTTGTTGGCGATAGCTGTACTTGCACTTGGATTATATTCTTATGAAGTTCGAAATGAAAATGAACAATTACAAAGAACAGTACATGCACAATTTACGAATGCGTTAACCAATGCATCAGAAACATTAACTACCTTACAAACATCTGTGAATCAGTCACTACTATTTCAAGATGAAAATGCGCTAAACAAAGAATTAGATAACATTTGGCGATTAAGTGATCAATTACGCGGATCGATTAGTGGCTTGCCTTTAAGTCCAGAAATGGCTAACAACTGGATGAGATATGTTGGAAATATTGGAGAAGAAGCTAGATTAGCAGCTGAAAATGGAAATTATAAAGCTTGGCATGAAAAAATGGAAGTCGTCAATTCAAACTTAAGAGCTTTGTCTGACGAGTGGTCAGTTGCTACAGCAAGTTATTTTGAAAACGATGGTGATTTTTCAAAATGGCAACGAGTAATGAATAATGAAACAGAACAAGAGCATTTTAAAAACCTTGCTTCAAATTTAAAATCATATTCTGAAACAGACTTTCCACTTACAGCGAGTGAATCTGATTGGTTAAAGAAAAGAGATTTACAACTGTTAGAAGGTAAAGAAATTACGAAAGAGGAAGCAATTGCTGTCTTGGAAATCATCGTACCAGATATAAAAGACGCAGCATACACCGTAACGAAAAGTAAGGAAGACGCACCATATCCGTTTTACCACGTACAATTTGTTAAGGGTAGTCGTGTAGGCTATGCAGATATTACTATTAAGGGAGGACACATTATATCCTTCTTAGCAGACCGACCAGTACAAGAAGATCGCGATGTTACTCAGCAAGATATCCAGGATATAGCAAAACAATACATGGATCGTGCAGCCTTTGATGATACCGAGATGGTTGAATTCCGTGAAAACCATGAAGTGTATCATATTGTTTTTGCTCGTGTGTACGGAGACGAAAAAGCATTCGTCTATCCTGATGCTATTCAATTGAAAATTGCAAAGGATAGTGGTGAATTATTGGGTCTAAATGCAATGGAATATGTGCAAAAAGAAAATATTAAAGATCAAAAAGTAAATCCAATTGATTGGGAAACATTCTTCCGTCCTGGTACAGTTGTTGAAGAAGAACGTATGATTTACACAGAAAATGAATTATATGAACTTCGTTTAAGTTATGAAGTAATCGCTCGTTTCGACAATAAATATAACGATACATTTAGAGTAGTAGTCGATGCAGAAAATCATGAAGTGCTAAAAGTCGAGAATATGCAGTAATGAAAACTATAGAAATATAAATCAATCCGTGCAATAATATTTGTAAGATATTGTACGAGGTGGCGTTTATATTGGAACTAAAGATTGGTACAGCATTGACACTAGAACCTATACCAGCTGCAGATAGATTTGAAAAATTTCATTGTAAGGTAGTAGAATACAATGAACGATTGGTATTTATCGATTATCCAATCAACACGTTAACAAAAAAGACGGCTTTTTTAACAGACGGATCACAATTTCGTGCTTCATTTACAGCAGATGACAATAACAGTTATGCATTTAACACTGAAGTTGTTGGTCGTAAAGTGGCAAATATACCAATGATTGTGTTATCACTTCCTCCGAATGAGGAGATTCTTAAAATCCAACGACGTGAATTCGTACGAGTAAATACTTCAGTTGACGTTGCTGTTGAATATGATCATCAATTTTATCAATTTACAACAGAGGATATTAGTGCAGGTGGCTTGGCGTTAATTTTACCAACACCAGCTCAATTCCAAGAAAAGGATCATATTAATCTAACGATTGTATTGCCATTTACGGATGGTGAAATACGGTACGTCAAAACGGAAGCTTTAGTAGTAAGAGTTTTCGAACGTCAAAAAATATGGTTAGCTTCTATTCAATTTATAGAAATGGGCGATTTAGAAAAGCAGTTAATTGTACGCTATTGTTTCGAACAACAATTGCTACTTCGAAGAAAAGAATTTAATAAAATATAAAGTGAAAAAGTCGCTATGCTAAATAGTGGCTTTTTTCATTCATGTGTATGTTCTTAGAAGGCGCTGTAAACATGAACTATTGTAAATACAGTTCGAATTATTGACCTATAGGAATAAGAGCAATAAATATAAGGTTAGACTAAAAATGATGATGAACGAGTGTTTTACAAAAGGAATAATTAGATTTCTATGGTAAAATGTTGGTGGAAAGTAGGGATTCTATGTCAAAACAAATTCAAATTGCAATCGATGGCCCAGCAGGAGCGGGTAAGAGTACAATCGCAAAAATTGTAGCTGAACACTTAGGCTTTACATATATCGACACAGGCGCTATGTACAGAGCCGTCACGTATAAAGCATTACAAGAAAACATAAAATTAGATGATGATCAAAGTTTAGAAGAAATGTTACGAAATACTTCTATTGAGTTGAAACCTTCTGAAGTTGGACAACTTGTATTTGTGGACGGGGATGACGTAACCCTCGCTATTCGTTCGAATGAAGTAACTGCGAATGTTTCACAAGTTTCAGCTCACCCAAATATTCGGGAAATACTAGTAGGGAAGCAACAAGAACTAGCTTCTAATGGTGGCATTGTCATGGATGGACGAGATATTGGGACTCACGTTCTTCAGGATGCCGAACTAAAAATCTTTATGTCAGCTACGGTTGAGGAACGTGCAAAAAGACGTTTTATCGACAATGAAAAACGTGGCATTCCTTCTGATATTGAAACATTACAACATGAAATTATGTTAAGAGATAAATTAGATAGTGAAAGGGAAGCCTCACCTTTAATTCAAGCGGATGATGCAATCTATCTTGACACAACTCACCTATCTATAGCCGAAGCTGCGAATGAAATTTTAAAATTAGCAAAGAAAAAAATGGAATAATTTATATATACTAGCGTATTTTCAATATATAGATACATTTTTTAGAAAGAAAAGGAATATTTTTTGTCTTTAGAGAGAATTTCTAATAAAATAGAAATTGGAAGATGCGAAGGAGGGTTACATATGTCTGAAGAAATGAACTTAGGCCAAGAATTTCGAGAAGGAGATATTGTGAAGGGTACTGCTGTTAAAGTGGAAGAAAAAGCAGTTACTGTTTCAATAGAAGGTGCACCGTTTGACGGTATCATTCCAATCAGTGAACTTTCTAGCTTGCATATTGAGAAAGCCTCTGATGTTGTATCAGTAGGTGATGAATTAGAATTACTCATCACGAAAGTAGAAGAAGAAAACTTTGTATTATCAAAAAGAAAAGTGGATGCAATAAAGGCTTGGGATAAGCTTGAAGCTCAATTTGCATCAGGAGAAATTTTTGAAGCAGAAGTAAAAGATGTTGTGAAAGGTGGCCTTGTTGTTGATTTAGGCGTACGTGGCTTCGTTCCTGCATCATTAGTAGAAGATCACTTTGTTGAAGATTTTGAAGATTATAAAGGAAAAACGTTAAGCTTTAAAATTACAGAACTTGATAAAGAAAAAGGTCGGTTAATCTTATCACACCGCGCTGTTGTTGAAGAGCAAAAGAATTCTAAAAAGAAGCAAGTATTAGTTGATATAAAAGAAGGCGATGTGCTAGAAGGTACAGTTCAACGTATAGCACCATTTGGAGCATTTGTTGACATTGGTGGAGTTGATGGCCTTGTTCATATTTCGCAATTATCCCATGAACATGTTGAGGATGTAAGTACTGTTCTTACAAAAGGTCAAGCTGTTAAGGTGAAAGTATTATCGGTTGACCCTGAAAATGAAAGAATATCACTTTCTATTAAAGATACACTACCTGGACCGTGGGCAATCGTTGAAGAACGAATTTCAAAAGGCTCTGTTTTAACTGGTACAGTTAAACGTCTTGTTTCCTTTGGGGCATTTGTTGAGGTGCTACCAAATATTGAAGGGTTAGTTCATATCTCTCAAATTTCACACAAACATATTAATACACCACATGAGGTACTGAAGGAAGGGCAGGAAGTTGAAGTAAAAGTACTTGACGTCAATGTAGCTGAAAAACGCTTATCTTTAAGTGTGAAAGAACTTCAAGAAAACCCTGATAAAGTGGAAGAATTAGATTATGAATTACCTGAAGAAAACACTGGCTTCTCATTAAGTGATGTAATTGGGGATAAATTAAAAGGTTTTAAATAAAATTTCGTAGTCCAATTCATTTCAAATATATAAAAACAACACGTAATGAAAACGAATCTGTTTTTCATTACGTGTTTTCTATTTTATATGCTACTCAAAATAGCTATTCGAAATTTGCTTTTATTATAAAGCTTGTCGGAATCCCTTTGTTTGGTATCATTTCAGCTCCAATTATTATTAATTTACCTTTATGATTAAAAAGGTAATAACCATATCATGATTTCTTTGAGAATGTTGTCTTGATGTAACTTTTGGTAATAAGATGCCGTACAATACGACAATACTATGTTTAAGAGTTATCGATACATGACAGAAAAGAGGTTTTATAGGTTGATTTTGCTAATAAAGTGATATAATAGTCGAATTCGTGTATAATACAAAAGATAAGAATTTGGAAGGATGAAGTACAGATGACAAAACCAGTAATCGCCATCGTAGGTCGTCCGAACGTAGGAAAATCAACAATTTTTAACCGTATTGTTGGTGAGCGTGTTTCCATTGTGGAAGATATTCCGGGTGTAACACGTGACCGTATTTATAGTTCGGCAGATTGGTTAACACATGAATTTAACATTATAGATACGGGTGGAATAGAAATTGGCGATGAGCCATTCTTGGATCAAATTCGTGCACAAGCTGAGATAGCCATTCAGGAAGCAGATGTTATTATCTTTATGACAAATGGTCGTGAAGGTGTCACACTCGCTGATGAACAGGTGGCGAAAATTTTATATAAAACGAAAAAGCCAGTCGTTCTTGCGGTTAATAAAATTGATAACCCCGATATGCGTGAAATGATATATGATTTTTATAGTTTAGGGTTTGGAGAGCCTTTCCCAATTTCAGGTTCGCATGGGTTAGGACTTGGAGATTTATTGGACGAATGTGCGAAGCATTTTCCAAAAGAAGATGAAACACAATACGACGAGGATACTATTAAGTTTAGTTTAATTGGACGACCTAATGTCGGTAAGTCTTCGTTGGTGAATGCTTTTTTAGGTCAAGAACGAGTGATTGTAAGTGATGTTGCAGGCACAACTCGTGATGCAATTGATACACCATACAGTTACGAAGGACAAGAGTACGTCATTATTGATACGGCTGGAATGCGCAAACGTGGAAAAGTTTACGAATCAACTGAAAAATATTCTGTTCTTCGCGCTATGAGAGCGATTGAACGATCTGATGTTGTTTTAGTTGTTTTAAATGCCGATGAAGGAATACAAGAACAAGATAAAAAAATCGCCGGGTATGCTCATGAAGCAGGGAAAGCGGTTATTATCGTTGTCAATAAATGGGATGCCGTTGAAAAAGATGAAAAAACGATGAATGTATTTACAACACAAATCCGAGAACATTTTTTATTTTTAGATTACGCACCAATTATCTTTGTTTCTGCAAAGACAAAACAACGAGTACACCAAATTTTAGCACTCGTGCAACGAGTTAGTGAGAATCACTCAATGCGCATTCAATCTTCCATTTTAAATGAGGTCATTGAAGATGCTGTAGCTCGTAACCCAGCTCCACGAGATAAAGGTCGCCGCTTACGTATTTACTACACTACGCAAGTAGCAGTAAAACCACCAACATTTGTTACTTTTGTAAATGACCCTGAATTAATGCATTTTTCTTATGAGCGATTTTTAGAAAATCGAATTCGTGAAACATTTGATTTTGAAGGTACACCAATTCGTTTAATAGCACGCGCAAGAGAATAAATGATGAACAAGGGGATTTGACATATGGAAAATATAACTGTTTTAGGAGCGGGATCTTGGGGAACCGCTCTTGCAATCGTATTAGCTGAAAATGGCCACCAAACATTGCTTTGGACTCATCGCAAAGATCAATCCGATGAAATTAATGACCATCATACGAACAAAAAATATTTGCCAGACACAATTCTACCTCATCAGTTAGTTGCTACAAATGATTTAGCAGAAGCAGTGAGACATTCAAAGATATTTGTTGTTGCTGTTCCTACGAAAGCAATTAGAGAAGTATCTACTAATATGGTGAAAAGTTTAAATAATAAAGCATTATTTATTCATGTATCAAAAGGAATTGAACCGAATTCGTTAATGAGGATCTCGGAGATTTTGGAGGAAAGCTTACCTAGTGATGTTGTGGAGGATATCGTCGTATTATCTGGGCCAAGTCATGCTGAGGAAGTTGTACTACGTCACCCAACCACGATTACAGCAGCATGCAAAAATATCCGTTCAGCAGAGAAAGTCCAAGATCTATTTATGAATGGATACTTCCGTGTGTATACCAATACAGATGTGATTGGGGTAGAACTTGGAGGTGCATTGAAGAATGTCATTGCATTAGCAGCAGGTATTTCCGATGGGTTAAACTATGGTGACAATGCAAAGGCTGCACTTATAACTCGTGGTTTAGCGGAAATAACTCGCTTAGGAGTGAAAATGGGTGGTAATCCATTCACCTTTTCAGGGCTAACTGGTATGGGGGATTTAATTGTAACTTGTACAAGTGTACACTCTAGAAACTGGCGGGCTGGAAATATGCTTGGTAAGGGCTTGAAATTAGAAGAGGTACTAGAAAAAATGGGGATGGTTGTTGAAGGGGTACGAACGACAAAAGCGGCACATCAACTTTCCCAAAAATACGACGTTGCAATGCCCTTAACAGCTGCACTTTACGATGTATTGTTTAACAACAAATTACCAAAAGAAGCAGTCGATGAATTGATGATTCGAATGAAAAAAAGAGAAATTGATAATTTACTCTAATAATTCATGAATTTTTCACATTCAGCTTGCATTTTTGAACAACTTTGCGCAAATTATTTGTCTAAGACCGTATAATAAAGTTTAATCGAAGGAGGTATGTATTCTATACCTCCTATTCTTTTTGCAATAGTTTCGGTATAATTAATTGTTAATGGTGTAAAAAATTTCATACATAGAAGTACTTTTTGAAAGGTGGTTACCAATATGCAAGCGTTCTCACCATTTAATCAAGAATTTTTAATCCTAAATACTGCACGTGGACCTTTAGCAAGTTTTCATGCTTTAGACGTCATGTGGATTTCATTTTATTCTATTGGGGCAATGCTAATTTCTGTCCTTATTTTATCTGCCACAAGAAAGTGGATTCAAAATGGATTCCTAGCATTTATCATTAAATTATTTGCTTTCCTACTATTCTTAATAGGTTCGTTATTAATGGTACTTGTTGTCTTTACATGGCCTGCTTAATATCGAAAATGAGGTGAACAACGATGAAAAATAGATGGTATGCTAGTGTATTATTTGTAATCGTATCGATTTTATTAACGGGATGTATGTATCCACAAGAGGAAAGGGTAGAAAACCAAATACCTGATGATGTTCAATTAGATGGTGTACAAAGGGCTATTGAGGAATATATGGAAGATACTGGCGTTCTACCAATTCAAAATCGTGATATGGATACAGACATTTTTATTAAATATCCGATTGATTTTTCGAAATTAGTACCAAAATATTTAGCAAATATACCTGGTAATGCATATGAAAAAGGTGGTATTTTCCAATATATTATTTGGAACCCAGAAGAAAAACCAACTGTTAAACTAGTTGATTTACGAGCAGCTGAGAAAATTCGAGAACTAAATATTCGCTTCTTAGCTACGAAATATCCAACATATAAAGATCCTATTACTAATTATATTTATACAATTGACTATGACAAGTTAGGGATGGAAACGGAGTTAACGGTACCAAGTCCATATTCCAATAATCAATTACCCCTTATCGCTTCTACTGATGGGGTAGTACATGTTGATTATTCAATTGATTTAAATTTATTCCTTCAGGAAAACAATTTAACTCCAACACCTGGAGAGGATATACGCATGCTATTGGTGGATGCTTATCCAGTCGTTCCAGCGTATTCACTACCTTATACAGTCGATGAGAACAATGAACCTATCTTTATGTACAACCCAGACGAAACATCAGTAGAATAAGTGCATAAAGTTGAAAATATACAATTCGATATCGAGAACCACCTACAGAGCCTAAAAGCGCTCTTTTGGGTGGTTTTTTATTTAATTTAATTTAATTTAATTTAATTTAATTTAATTTAGTTTAAGTGGTATTAGCTACAAAGGTAAAAAGACACCTTTGTAGCTAATACCTCCAGCGCTTGTCGCGGCTGAATGAACGCGCTCCACTTTTTTTTGTAATCTAGTTCCGAACGCCAGCTCCTCGACAACTTCAAAACCGCCTTCAAGGGCAAAAAGCGCCCTTTTGTCGGTTTCTCCAGTTGTGGTCGGAGCTTAGCGGGCGTTCTCCACTTTTTTTTGTAATCTAGTTCCGAACGCCAGCTCCTCGACAACTTCAAAACCGCCTTCAAGGGCAAAAAACGCCCTTTTGTCGGTTTCTCCAGTTGTGGTCGGAGCTTAGCGGGCGTTCTCCACTTTTTTTGTAATCTAGTTTCGCGCGTTAGCCGCTCGAGGTCGCTTCGATATTAGCTACAAAGGTAAAAAGACACCTTTGTAGCTAATACCTCCAGCGCTTGTCGCGGCTGAATGAACGCGCTCCACTTTTTTTTGTAATCTAGTTCCGAACGCCAGCTCCTCGACAACTTCAAAACCGCCTTCAAGGGCAAAAAGCGCCCTTTTGTCGGTTTCTCCAGTTGTGGTCGGAGCTTAGCGGGCGTTCTCCACTTTTTTTTGTAATCTAGTTCCGAACGCCAGCTCCTCGACAACTTCAAAACCGCCTTCAAGGGCAAAAAGCGCCCTCTTGTCGGTTTCTCCAGTTGTGGTCGGAGCTTAGCGGGCGTTCTCCACTTTTTTTGTAATCTAGTTCCGAACGCCAGCTTTTTCGGACACTTCAACTTCTTCCAGTGCATGTGAACACGCGCTGGAGGAAGTTTCTAGTGCCTTCAAGAGCTAAACGCGTGCCTTCCACTTTTTTCTCACGTTTGTGCAATTTTTGTACAAGGTGTTTTCATATTCCGGTTATGGCATTCATAGACTATATTACGTAAAGGAGGAGCGACAATAGGCGAAGAAATCTTTCATCAAATAGCAGAGAGAACTAATGGGGATGTATATATTGGTGTTGTTGGGCCTGTCAGAGTTGGAAAGTCTACTTTTGTGAAGAAAATGATGGAGTCAGTTGTGCTCCCGAACATCGTTGATGAAGAAGACCGCAGAAGAGCACTGGACGAGCTGCCTCAAAGTTCTCCAGGGCCTGTTATCATGACTGCAGAACCAAAGTTTGTTCCTGCGCAAGGTACTCAAATTACGATTGGGGAAAGTGAAATTCCTTTCCGAATTCGTTTTGCTGATTGTGTCGGGTATATCATCGATGGTGTTAAGGGATATGAAGACGAGAATGGACCTAAGTATGTTCATACTCCATGGCATAATGAAGCTATTCCATTCCAAGAAGCAGCTAAAATTGGTACAGACAAAGTAATACGTGATCATGCGAATATCGGAATTGTTGTTACAACAGATGGAACTGTAAATGGCATTCCAAGACATGCTGCTCAAGTCGCAGAAGAACAAATTATTGAGCAGCTGAAAGAAATTGGTAAACCGTTTGTCGTTATTTTAAACAGTAGTATTCCAAGTCATAGTAATACTGTGGCACTTCGAAATGAATTGTTTGAACATTATGGTGTTCCGGTAATTGCAGTCTCTATTGACCAAATGTCTCTACGAGATATGGAATACATTTTACAAGAAGCATTATATGAATTCCCAGTCGAGGATATTGAAGTTGAAAAACCTGATTGGTTAGATGTGCTAGACCAAACGCATCCTTTAAACCAAACTCTAGCTGAATCAGTAGGTAATGTACTTGATTCAATTACAAAGATACGTGATGTATCACAAGCAGCTGAGCTATTAAAAGAGCTTGATTTCGTTGAGGATAGCATGATTGAGAGAGTGGATGCAGGTTTAGGAGTTGCAACTGTTCGCATTACATTAAAACCGGAAATTTATAAAGCTGTGTGTAATGAATGGTTAGACCAACCAATTGAAAGTAAGAAAGATTGGCTATTATTTATTAAAGAAGCTGCTGAAGCTAAAAAAGCACAAGCTAGATTCCGTGGAGCGATTCAAGACGCAACAGAAAATGGTTATGGTGTAACGCTTCCGACATTAGAAGAATTTGAACCAAGCGAACCAGAAATTATTAAACAAAATAATTTCTATGGTGTTCGTATGAAAGCAGCAGCTCCGTCATTCCACATTATTCGCGTTGATATGGAAACAGAATTTGCTCCGTTAATCGGAACAGAATTCTATGCACAACAGCTCTTAAAAGACTTACACTATGCATATCAACATGATCGTGAAGCACTTTGGGAAACACAATTGTTTGGTACACCATTACACGAAGTGTTGACAGAAGGTATTCGTTATAAAATGAATTCGGTCCCAAGTAACGCTAAGAAAAGAATGCGTCAGACAATTGAAAGAATGGTTAACGAAGGTGACCGTGGTTTAGTAACGTTCATTATTTAAAAAAACTGAATCTAGGCGTAAATTACACGCTAAATTTTTATCAGGACTTTTCATTTAGTAGGTGAAAAGTCCTTTTCTTTGTGTAAACTATGAAAAAAATGCCCCTTTCTATGCTAAATCATGAATAAATACAGTTGCACCAAGGTTTTCTATATGTTACTCTTTTTACATGATTTAGGTTCATGACCCTTTGAGAGGAGGTGAATGGTGTGAATAAAACAGAATTAGTAAACTCTGTTGCTGAAGCTGCGGCTCTTTCTAAAAAAGACGCTTCTAAAGCAGTTGAAGCTGTATTTGATGCAATTCAAGATGCTCTTGCAAAGGGTGACAAAGTACAATTAATCGGTTTTGGTAACTTTGAAGTACGTGAACGTGCGGCTCGTAAAGGTCGTAATCCACAATCTGGTGAAGAAATCGAAATTGCTGCAAGTAAGGTTCCTGCTTTTAAACCAGGGAAAGCTCTTAAAGATGCTGTAAAATAATACACTTCGAGCAGTTACATAGAGTGGCCGTCAGAACCTCTGATGGCTACTCTTTTTTACATTCATGACCATTAAACATACATAAAAGAATCATTTAGTGCGCACCTTTAATGGATGAAGGTAACTTATCTTATATTGTAAGTAAAATCGTTATTAATTAATTCTATGATTCAAAATTAGAAACATGGGAGTTCTTATAAAAAGTTGGTGGTTTAGGAGGATTTGTCGTGTCGAATGTTAATTTAAAAAAGATAGAAGAAGCTGTAAAAATGATATTAGAAGCTGTAGGTGAAGATGTTAATCGAGAAGGCTTACTTGATACACCAGAACGTGTTTCGAAAATGTACGAAGAAATGTTTAGTGGTATTAATGAAGATCCTAGAGAAATATTTAGTACGGTGTTCCATGAAAATCATGAAGAATTAGTATTAGTAAAGGATATTCAGTTTTACTCCATGTGTGAGCATCACTTAGTCCCATTTTACGGTAAAGCACACATTGCCTATATTCCAAAAGAAGGGCGCGTTGCTGGATTAAGTAAATTAGGGCATTGTGTAGAAACCGTTGCCCGTAGACCCCAACTTCAGGAAAGAATTACTGCTATGGTTGCAGATAGTATTTTTGATATGCTTAATCCGCATGGTGTATATGTTGTTATTGAAGCTGAACATATGTGCATGACAATGCGTGGTCTTAAAAAACCTGGTTCGAAAACGGTTACAACTGCAGCTAGAGGAATCTTTGAAAATAATGAGGGGAAACGTTCGGAAGTAATTTCATTTATTCAAATGTCTTAAATTAAGTAGTTGATTATGTTATGATGACATAAGAAAATGTCGAGTCGAGGAGAAATAGACAATGAAACAATCAGATTATATTATTATTCGGGCGGAAGAAGATGGGGTACATGTAATCGGTTTAACTCGAGGAACAGATACAAAATTCCATCATTCTGAAAAATTAGATACTGGTGAAGTAATGATTGCCCAATTTACAGAACATACATCAGCTATGAAAATACGAGGAAAAGCACAAATATATTCTGCGAATGGTGTTGTAGAAAGCGGAAAGAAAAAGTAAAATTAATTGGTATTGGCACATTATAAATATATAATTATTTAATATAAATAAGTTAGATAATAGTGGATATTATTTACAATATAAATATTTATGGAAACTAAACACTATACAATCTCCTGCGGATGCATAATGTCGTAATAGAGATCGAAAATTTATATAAAATCAGTTGATGATTTAGAAATGTTACTTAGTCTAGTGGATGTAAAACTAAATCTTATTTGTTAAGTATTCGCCAAAACAGAAGCTTAAGATAATTTTTTCGAAGGTCAACTTACCTCTTAGAACGCTCTTCCGCTTTAAATGTTGCGGAGATCGAGTTTAATTATGATACTTAATTTTCCTTAATTATGCTATGGCGTAATGGAATAATTAGAATGCATTCGCATTTTAAATGGAATGGAGTAATTTTGATGGATGCAACATATATTCAGGAAGCAATAAATCAATTAAAAACGAATATAAAAAATCAGTTACGACATAGAACGTTACTAAAATATACAAGTGAACCAGTTTTGGATGAACATCAACTTTTTTACTTACTGTTACCTTATTTTAATGGGGAAACTTGTGATGACTATTCTCATATGAGTGCTACAACGATAGGAATGGTCCATGCTTCTTTAAGTGAGCATGATAAAATTCATGAAGAGAATGCAATAAGTAAAGAACAACAGCTAACTGTGCTTTCAGGGGATTTTTATAGTGGCCGGTATTACCAGCTTTTAGCTACAACAGGCGATATCCTTTTAATCCGAAAAATATCTGAAGGTATTGCTAATCGGTGTGAGCAACAGGTCAAAGTGTATGAACAAAATAAACTTACACTTTCCCAATGGATAGAAAATCTTTTGGTCATTGAGTCTGAATTAATCAATCAATATTATTTCTTCTATCACTTTGAGAAGTATAGTTATATTATGAAAAAAAGTTTACTTGCCTTAAGGTTGAAAAGAGAGCTATGGAATTATCAAAATGGTATAGTAACGTCCTTTATACAAATGATTACACAAAGCTTAGATGATGATGTACCATTCGATCAATACATTGGACAAGAGATTCACTCACTGTTAGTTACTATAGATCAATATCTGCAAACAACGACTTTGTTTCAAGACGAAGTTAAGTTATACATAATGCAACAACTAGCGATGGTTCGTTAATGTGGAAAGGTTTGAAAACATGACCAAATCAAAAGAAGAACGTGTTCACGAGGTATTTGAAAATATTTCAGAAAACTACGACAAAATGAATTCGGTAATAAGTTTCCAACTGCATGTAAAATGGCGTGGAGATACAATGAAACGGATGAATGTTAAACCAGGCTCGAAATGCTTGGATGTCTGTTGTGGTACAGCAGATTGGACAGTCGCTTTAGCAAAAGCGACAGGAGAAACTGGGGTAGTAAAAGGTCTTGATTTCAGTCAGAACATGTTGAAAGTAGGAGAAGAGAAAGTTAAACATTTTCCTCAAGTAGAACTCATACATGGAAATGCAATGGAATTGCCATTTGAAGATAATACATTTGATTATGTCACGATTGGTTTCGGACTAAGAAATGTTCCGGATTATCATCAAGTATTACGTGAAATGAATCGAGTTCTTAAACCAGGGGGGATGGCGGTTTGCTTAGAAACTTCACAGCCTGAAATACCTGTATATCGACAACTATTCCGTTTTTACTTTAACAATATAATGCCGTTGTTTGGTAAAATATTTGCAAAAAGTTATAAAGAGTATTCCTGGTTGCAAGAATCCGCAAACGACTTTCCAGGAATGAAGAAATTAGCATCAATGTTCGAAGAAGCTGGTTTCGTTCGGGTAAACTATAAAGGATATAGTGGTGGAGCTGCTGCTATGCATATGGGCTTTAAAAAAGAATTGTAGTGGGAAGTGTGTACGTGTGGAAAAGATGAAGTTAAAAATACTATATTCCGACTTAAAACAGGATATAGACATCATCGAAAAAGAATTAGAAAAAGCGTTGAACTCGTCTTCTCACTTGATCAATGAAGCCTCTCTCCATTTATTACAAGCCGGTGGAAAACGTATTCGCCCAGTTTTTGTTTTAATAAGTGCGAAATTTGGGAACTATAACATCGATGAGGTTAAAAACATTGCTGTTCCATTGGAATTAATCCATACTGCTTCACTCGTACACGATGATGTCATTGATAATTCAGATATGCGAAGAGGTAGTCATACTGTTAAAGCACAGTGGAATAATCGTGTTGCCATGTATACTGGAGATTACATTTTTGCTCGTGCATTGGAATATGTGACCTCCATAGATAACAAAGTGGTTCATCAAATATTAGCACGTACAATGGTTGAAATCGTTAATGGTGAAGTCATTCAAATCGAAGATAAGTTTCGTTTAAATCAAAATCTTAAAGATTACTTTAGAAGAATAAAAAGAAAAACAGCTTTATTAATTGAATCAAGCTGTGAATTAGGTGCAATTGTTGGTGGAGCTGATCCAGTTGTAGTGAAACGTCTTAAAAAATTCGGTTATTATGTAGGAATGAGTTACCAAATTATTGACGATGTGTTAGACTTTACATCTTCAGATAAAGAACTTGGAAAACCGGCTGGTAGTGATTTGCTACAAGGGAATATTACACTCCCAATCTTATTATTAAAGGACCAACCACAGATTCAGCAGTTTATTGAGCGTGCTTCTTCAGGAACCGTAACTGATGAAGAAAGATTAGCTATGCTAGAAATTGTTCGAAAATCAGATGCAATTAAACAATCGATGCAAATTAGTAATCGATATTTACTTAAAGCATTAAAAGAGGTTGAGGCTCTACCAAATAAACCGATGAAAAGGAAATTACGAGACATTGCATTATTTATTGGAAAACGGAAGTTCTAATTTCAATAATTTATCATAGTTGATGAATTTATATTATTTTGGTAATATTTATCGGTAGGTGAAAAAACTACATCTCGAATGTGTAGCTTGGCTTCTCCTTCTTTTTATAACACTATCGACACTACAATGTGCAAATATTGTAGAGCTTTCGCAAAGTGTTGAGGAGGAAGTTAGCTAACACCCTGATTGGTTAAACACCAATTAGTGGGGAGTACCACTGATTGAAGTTTCACTTTATAAGAAATGAAGGAGTGTAAAAACAAATGACTATCGAAAAAACTTTTATTATGGTTAAACCAGATGGAGTACAACGTCAAGTAGTTGGAGACATTATGGACCGCTTCGAACGTCGCGGTTTCGTATTAAAGGGTGCGAAGTTAATGAACGTACCACGTGAATTAGCTGAAGAGCATTATGCAGAGCACAAAGAACGTCCATTCTTTGGCGAATTAGTGGATTTCATTACTTCTGGACCAGTATTTGCAATGGTTTGGGAAGGTGAAAACGTAATTAAACTTGCACGTATCATGATGGGTGCTACAAAACCTGAAGAATCTCAACCTGGTACAATCCGTGGTGACTATGCAGTAACAATTTCTGAAAATGTTATTCATGGTTCTGATTCACCAGCTTCTGCTGAACGTGAAATCAACTTATGGTTCAATAACGAATTAGTTTAATTTATAATCAAAGCTAAAAGCAATTGCCCTAGATGGTAATTGCTTTTATTTTTAATGGTAATGATTAAAACTAAAAGGATTTAACTAATTTCTGCTACAATTTGTAAAATTCCTATTTTAAAAAGATTCCTTTTAATAGATAATGATAGAGATATCTATATAAAGCGTGGAGGCTAAACAATATGGCAGATTATGTCTATCTAGTATTAGGAATTATCTTGATTGGTGTAGCAATTCCGATTACGGCGATCATTACGACCTATAAATTCAAACAATCAAAATTAAAGTTAGAAGCATTAAAACATGAAATCGAGTTAGAAAAAGTTCGTAAAGAAAGCTATATAATTGAATCCGAAAAGCTTCGATTAGAAATAGAGCAAACAAGACAACAACTCAGTTTAGATTCAACCTTTGTGGCAAAATCAGAAAATTCAGTATCAAATCAATAAAAATGTTTTTACTGCCCATAAATAGAATTGCATAGAAAGAACGTCTTTACCTATTAAATAGTACGCAGCAGGAGAAAATTAAATTCTCTTGCTGTCACACTTCGAAAACACCGCGATTTAAAATCATGACCACTACGAATGCAATTTTACACAAAACAAAGACCTATGAATGCTAATTTTGTACCGTATACGTAGGACTTTCGTAAAAACGCCATGAAATATTCGATTATTTTGATAAATCTTTTAAAAATATTTTGAAATTATGAATTTTCAGCTATAATTAACATACGACATATGAGGGGAAAGATGGAAATGTCTGATTATGAACAGTTTATAGAAGGTATTAAACGGAAAACCGGAATAGACTTAAGTTTATATAAAGAAGCACAGATGAAAAGAAGATTAACCTCTTTATATGAGAAAAAAGGATTTCGAAACTTTGTTGAATTTCTACAAGCATTAGAAAAAAATAATGACTTAATGAATGAATTTCTAGATCGGATGACGATTAATGTATCTGAATTTTATCGAAATGGCAAACGCTGGGATGTTTTGCAAAACAAAATTTTCCCACTTCTATTAAAGTCAAATAACCGTTTGAAAATTTGGAGTGCTGCATGTTCAACAGGTGAAGAACCTTATACGATTTCAATGGTTCTTTCGAATCTACTACCACTTTCGCAAGTCCAAGTGATTGCAACGGATATTGATGAGAATGTAATTCAAAAAGCAAAGTTAGGATTATACCCTGAAAGGTCTCTTGCTGAAGTGCCAGCTAATATGAAGTCAAAATATTTTCATCAAGAAGGACAATTTTATAAGATTAAGGACGAAATAAAGCGAACTGTTACATATAAAAAGCATAACTTACTAAAAGATTCGTATGAAACTAATTTTGATTTAATTGTATGTCGAAATGTCATGATTTATTTTACCGAAGATGCAAAAGATCAAATCTACCGTAGTTTTAGTAAATCATTACGTTCGGGTGGGATATTGTTCGTAGGTTCAACAGAACAGATCTTCAATCCATCCAAATATGACTTTGAAGTGGAAGATACCTTTTTCTATCGGAAGAAGTGAATAATGATGGGGAAGATAAACTACTACATAGATTAGATAGGTAGAGGCTTAAACATAGTCACGCTTTTCGTACATCTTTGCGAAGAGCGTGTTTCATTTTTGAAGCGAAACTTTGAATAGGAATGATTTCTCTTATAAATCTAGTTAGAGAAAACTTCATAAAATCTCACTGTTTTTTTGGTTATAATATGTTAAGATAAAAATTACCATACTTTAACGAGTTGAAGGGAGAAAGTGTTTGATGCGCTATTTAACAGCCGGGGAATCTCATGGCCCCCAATTAACAACAATTATTGAGGGGCTACCATCCCTTTTACCAATAACAGCAGAAACTATTAATTATGATCTTAAACGCCGCCAAGGTGGTCATGGTCGTGGTAGAAGAATGCAAATTGAAACAGATACTGTAGAAATAGTCGGTGGGGTACGTCATGGTAAAACTCTAGGATCACCGGTAGCTTTAGTTGTCAAAAATGACGATTGGAAGCATTGGACAAAAATTATGGGTGCAGATCCGTTACCTGAAGATATTGATCCAAATGAAATAAAAAGACAAGTAACTCGTCCACGTCCAGGTCATGCAGATTTGGTTGGTGGAATGAAATATGGACACCGTGATTTGCGTAATGTTTTAGAACGTTCAAGTGCACGTGAAACAACTGTACGTGTGGCAGTTGGTTCAGTTGCAAAAGCGTTACTTAATGAGCTTGGTATTTCTGTTGTTTCCCATGTAACTGAAATCGGTGGTATAAAAGCAGATACTTCAATAACTGAAGGTAAATCAGCGGATGAGATTCGCGAAATCGTTGAACAAGATCCCGTATATTGCGTTGACCCTTTAGCTTCTACAAAAATGGTTCAACTTATTGACGATACGAAAAAAGAAGGTAATTCTATCGGTGGCGTTGTAGAAGTTATTGTCGAAGGACTTCCAGCAGGGATTGGATCATATGTTCATTATGATCGTAAATTAGATGGGAAATTAGCCCAAGCGATGTTATCTATTAATGCATTTAAAGGTGTTGAATTTGGTCTTGGTTTTGAAATGGCACGTCGAAAAGGATCGGAAGTTCACGATGAAATCCTTTGGGATGAAGAAAATGGCTATACTCGAGCAACGAACCGTTTAGGTGGGCTTGAAGGTGGTATGACAACAGGAATGCCACTCGTTGTTAGAGGAGTCATGAAACCAATACCAACTTTATATAAACCATTAAGAAGTGTAGATATTGAAACGAAGGAAGAATTTAAAGCAAGTGTTGAACGTTCTGATGCTTGCGCAGTTCCTGCAGCTTCTATTGTTGCTGAAAATGTAATTGCATGGGAAATTGCTAAAGCAATTATTGAGCAATTCCATAGTGATCAACTTCCTCATTTAAAAGCTCAACTTGACGAAATGCGTAAATTAGCAAAGGAGTTTTAATTATGAGGATTCCTGTCAACGCCGCTTCTCATTCATATGATGTGATTATAGGTAATGGGATATTATGTGAAGGGATGCAATCTTTAACGAGCATCATTGAAAAAGCTGACCAACGAATTGTCTTAACAGATGATCATGTTTGGAAGGCACAAGGCGATTATTTCAGATCCCAATTTCCTTTCGAATTTGATGTTTTTGTTATGCCGTCTGGAGAGGCATGCAAAAGCTTTGAAAATTATTTTGCCACTCAAACATTTTTACTTGAGAAGAAATGTACTAGAAAGTCAATTGTTTTTGCCTTTGGTGGCGGTGCTGTTGGGGACTTAGCTGGTTTTGTAGCGGCTACATATATGCGCGGTATTCCGTTTATCCAAATTCCAACGACTATATTAGCTCACGATTCTGCAGTCGGTGGTAAGACAGCAATTAACCATCCACATGGGAAAAACATGATTGGTGCCTTTTACCAACCAGAAGCAGTTGTATATGATACGCGGCTCTTACAGTCATTAAGCGTTCGAGAAGTTCGTTCTGGAATGGCTGAGGTAATAAAACATGCGCTCATTTCCAATAAAGAATGGTTAAGCGAAATAATGCAATTTGAGTCTGTAACAGATTTAAATTCTGAGCTTTTAGCACAACAGTTGAAAAAAGGTATAGAAGTAAAAGCAAAGATAGTAGAAGCTGACGAAACCGAGCAATCTGTACGTAAGTTTTTAAATTTTGGTCATACCTATGGACATGCGATTGAAGCAGCTGCAGGGTATGGAGGTCTAGCTCATGGAGAAGCCGTAATGATTGGAACTGTTTACGCTTTACTTTTGAGTGAACGTTATGGACAAATTACTCGAGAATTTACTAAGGATTTCCTTCAATTTGCTTATCAAAATGGATATCCATTTAGTGAAGTAACAAACTTCGCGTTTGAGCAATTACAAGAATTTTTATTAAAAGATAAAAAGGTTGAATATGGGGTTTTACAGTTTGTTTTATTAGAAGACATAGGTAAACCGTTTGTCCAACAAATAGATTTATCAGAATGCATAGAGGTAGATAAAGAGTTTCGCCATTTAATAGAGGAGGTGTCTAAATGATTCGTGGAGTAAGAGGTGCAACAACTATTGAAGCAAATCAACCAGAATATATTTATGATGCGACAGCTAACTTAGTACTAGAACTTGCAAAAGTGAATAATTTTATTCCTGAAGACATCATCTCTGTTCTTATTTCTACAACACCAGATATTAACACTGCATTTCCTGCAAAAGCTGTTCGTACATTAGAAGGCTGGCAATATGTTCCGACGATGTGTATGCATGAAATGAATGTACCAGGTGCGTTACCACTTTGTATTCGCGTGCTAATTCATGTTAATACAAATATAGGCCAAAAGGACATACAACATGTTTATTTAAATGGTGCGGTAGTTTTAAGACCTGATTTAGTTAAATAATTCAAATTATTAATGCAGGGAGTCGTTACTCATGAAATGGAAACAACAAATTAATGGGATGAAAGCTTACCAACCAGGTAAACCAATTGAAGAAGTAAAAAGAGAATATGGTTTAGAAGAAGTTGTTAAACTTGCATCAAATGAAAATCCGTATGGTTTTTCCCAAAAAGTGAAGGCTTTTTTAGAATCGGACCATACGAATCATGCTATTTACCCAGACGGTTATGCTCAATCTTTAAGAACTGCGATGGCAAGTCACCTTGGAGTAAAAGAAGAACAATTGTTATTCGGTAACGGATCGGATGATTTAATTGCAATCGTTACACGTGCATTACTATACCCTGGTGTAAATACTGTTATGGCTTCTCCTTCATTTTCACAATATCAACATAACGCAGAAATTGAAGGTGCTGAAGTACGCTTGGTACCATTAACTGATGGGAAACATGACTTGTACGCAATGTTTGAAGCAATTGACGAAAATACGTCTGTTGTATGGGTATGTAATCCAAACAACCCTACCGGTACGATTGTAGCTGACGAAGAGTTGGATGAATTCATAAAGAAAGTACCATCTGATGTATTAATCGTTTTAGATGAAGCTTATTTTGAATATATTAATTCACCGGAATATAAAAGTACACTTCACTATGTAAACGAATACCCAAATGTTATTATAATGAGAACATTTTCTAAAGCTTATGGTCTTGCATCATTCCGCGTAGGATATGCCATTGCACAAGAAGCAACGATAGAAAAATTAGATCCGGTTCGTGCGCCTTTCAATAACACAGTTTTAAGCCATAAAGTAGCTGTTATAGCATTGTCTGATCAGGAATTCATTGAAGAATGTAAAGTGAAAAATGAGAATGGTAAACAACAATTTATTGAATTTTGCGAGAAAAATAAGCTGCGTTACTTCCCATCTCAAACGAACTTCATCTTATTTGAGGTTAAGGCTGATAGTGATATTGTGTTTAAAGAAATGATGAAACGTGGATTTATTATTCGTAGTGGTAATGCACTAGGTTCACCTGGTTTTATTCGTGTGACGATTGGAACAGAAGAGCAAAATGCAAAATTTTTAAGTTTGTTAGAAGAAGTGCTAACTGAACAAGGAGTATTCGCATGACACGTAATGTTCTCGTCATAGGATTGGGACTAATAGGAGGCTCAATCGCGCTTTCATGTCAGAAAGCACCTGAAACAAAAGTATACGGCTATGACGTACAGGAAAAAACAAGGGAACTTGCTTCAGCCTTAAGCATTGTCCATGAAGTTGTTGAAGATGTAGAAGAAGCAGCTAAAATAGCTGATATTATTATATTTGGCACACCAGTAAGCGCCACATTAATTTGGATGGATCAATTAAAAGAATGGTCATTAAAGTCAGATGTTATTGTAACAGATACTGGTAGTACAAAAAGTTTAATAATGCGTAAAGCTATTGAACTGAAAGAAAAAGGAATCACGTTTATTGGTGGGCATCCAATGGCGGGTTCCCACAAGAGCGGAGTCACAGCAGCCAGACAGTATCTATTCGAAAATGCGTATTACATGCTAACGCCTTTTGATGATGAAGATGGGAATCATATTATAAAGTTAGAACAGCTTTTACGCTTTACTCTTGCCAAAATTGTAAAAGTAGATGCTAAGGAACATGACCATATGACTGCTGTAGTTAGCCATTTTCCACATATTGTGGCTGCATCTCTTGTTCATCAATTAAATGGTGAAAAAGAAAATTATCCGATGACGGCGTTACTTGCCGCAGGTGGATTCCGTGACATTACTCGAATTGCTTCGTCAAACCCTGCAATTTGGCGTGATATAACATTACAAAACCGCAATGAATTAGTGGACCAACTTAATGTGTGGCAAGAGGAAATGGAACGTGTAAAAAGAATTTTGATAAGTAATGATGATGTTCAAATAGAACAATATTTTTCGATTGCTAAAAACGTTCGTGATCAACTTCCAATAACAACTGGTGCCTTTTATACAACGTATGATTTATATGTTGATGTCCCAGACTATCCAGGGGTTATTTCAGAAGTAACTGGTTATTTAGCAGAAGAAAAAATTAGTATAACGAATATTCGGATTGTCGAAGCAAGAGAAGATGTCTTCGGTATATTAGTTATTAGTTTCCAAACAAGCGATGATCGTGAAAAAGCATTAAACTGTTTAAATAAGCGAACAAAATTCGAAATGTATATTTCTTAAAGATTGAATTGAAAAGCTAGAAAGGAGTATTCTCAAATGTCGAATTCGAAAATTATGGACTACGAGAATCCTACATTAAGAGGGACGATAACAATACCTGGAGATAAGTCAATTTCACATCGTTCTATTATGTTTGGAGCCATTGCTAAAGGGAAAACAACGGTTAGCGGATTTCTATTGGGTGAAGATTGTCTTAGTACTATTGACTGTTTTCGTAGATTAGGTGTTGAAATTGACGTTGAAGACACAAATGTAACAATTAATAGTGCAGGAATTGATGCATGGGAAGAACCAAAAGAAGTATTATACACTGGAAATTCAGGAACTACTACTAGACTAATGCTTGGTATTTTATCAGGTACGAATTTACATACAGTCATGACTGGTGATGCTTCGATAGGGAAAAGACCGATGCGCCGTGTTGCAGATCCTCTCCGTCTTATGGGGGCAAAAATAGCTGGCCGTGCGAACGGACAATTTACACCATTGGCTATTCAAGGGAACCAGCTACAGGCAATTGACTATTCAATGCCTGTTGCAAGTGCACAAGTAAAATCGGCGATTCTGTTAGCAGGATTACGTGCAAACGGGACAACTATTGTTCGTGAAAAAGAAGTTTCTCGTGACCATACTGAAAGAATGTTACAGCAATTTGGCGGAAGTGTTCAGGTAGAAGATGGTGTTATTACCCTTGAGGGTGGACAGCAATTAACTAGTACGCATGTTAATGTACCAGGTGATATTTCATCGGCTGCATTCTTTTTAGTGGCAGGTGCAATTGTTCCTGACAGTGAAATCACAATGCACAACGTTGGCATAAATCCAACTCGTGCCGGCATTATCGAAGTATTTGAAAAAATGGGTGCAAACCTATCTATAGCAATTGATAATGAAAATGCACCAGAACCAACTGCAACTTTAACAATTAAAACTTCAAATTTAAAAGCAACAACAATTGAAGGTGACATTATTCCACGCCTAATTGATGAAATTCCTATTTTAGCACTTCTAGCGACACAAGCAGAAGGAAAAACAGTTATTCGAGATGCTGAAGAACTAAAAGTAAAAGAAACAGATCGTATTGTTGCAGTTGTAACAGAACTTAAAAAAATGGGTGCAGATATTGAAGCTACTGATGACGGAATGATTATCCAAGGTCCAACGAAACTTCATGGTGCTAGTATACAATCTTATGGAGATCACCGAATTGGGATGATGGCAGCGATAGCTTCACTTATTACAGATTCTCCAATTGAACTTGATAATGCCGATTGCATTGCAGTATCTTACCCAACTTTCTTTGAACATTTATCAGGACTAATGAAAGCTTAATTAAGAACTGACTCTCCTACCAAAAGAGGGGAGTTTTTTCTTGTAATAGGCTATTAATCTCATGTAGCATGAAGGTAACTAACGATAGAGATAAGGTGACAAAATGGGAAATACTATGGAAGAAATGTTTGAGGCAATTCAAAAAGGCGATTTAAAACGAGTAGAAGGTTTTATTGATCAGCTTCTTTTAAAAGAAGCTCCTGAACAACAGTATGAAATTGCTGAGATGTTTATACAATACGGATACTTAAATGAAGCGAATAAAGTCTTAGATCACTTGCAATTTCTTTTTCCAGAAGAAGCTCAAATTTCAATTGATAAAGCATCTGTTTTAATAGAATTAGGAGAAGAGGACGAGGCTTTAAATTTATTAATGAGCATAGATGCTGAAGCTCCTGAATATCCACAAAGTCTTCTTTTATTAGCAGACTATTACCAAATGCAAGGTCTTTATGAAGTAGCTGAAAAACAAATTAATGATGCAATTGAACTTTTACCGCATGAACCTTTATTACAATTCGCAAAGGCAGAACTGCTGTTTGAAACAGGTAGATTCACTGAAGCAGTACGAATTTATGAAGAGTTGCATGAAAATGAAAAATTAATTGCTGGTGTACTACTAGCAGAAAGATTAGCGGAAGTTTACCGTTCAGGTGGTGCATTTGAAACTTCATTAGATTATTATATGGAAGCTCTTGAAGAAAAAGTTACCCCTGATTTATTGTATGGATCTGGATATGCAGCTTTCCAATCTGAAAAATATGAATTGGCAACGAAACAGCTGGAAGATTTAAAAGAATTAGATCCAGATTATTTTAGTGCTTACTTATTGTTGGCTGAAAGTTATGCAATGCTTGAAAATAATAAGAAAGCTTATCAGGTCATTAAGGAAGGTATTAAAAGGGATGAATATGAAAAGTCATTTTATTTATTTGCCGGGAAAATTGCTTTAAAAAATGGTTTGCCTGAAGAAGCTATTGAACATTTACAACAGGCTATCGCACTTGACCCAGAATATATGGAGGCAATCGTTGTCATCATGTCGATTTATGCTAGGGAAGAACGTATTGATGACATCATTAATTTATATGAAGAAATAGAAAGAAATCATTTTAGCTTTAGTACCATTCTCCCTTATGTGGCAGATGCATTTGCAAAAGATGAACAGTATGAACGTGCATACGAAATTTACACATTAGCATATAATGATTTAAAAGATGATCCGTCGTTTTTAGAAAAATATTGTTATTTCTTGATAGAGGAAGGAAAAAGGCAAGAGGCGCGAGAGGTTGTAGAGCAATTAATTGCGTTAGAACCTTCAGAACAACAATGGCTTGACTTGCTCGAAACTCTTGATTAAAGGGAGGGATAGCTAATGACTTCTTCCGTTTCACTCGTTGATAAAAAGGCTTTTATTCGTTGGTTTTTAAAAAATTATCAGTTAAAGCGTAGAGAATGCGTATGGATTCTAAATTATTTATTAAGTAATGATAATTTGCTTGAAAATATTCATTTTGTTGAGGAGGCACATTATTGTCCTAGAGCAATTGTAATGTCTTCCGTAGATTCTACTGGTGTTCCGTTTCGATTTTATAAAGGAAATATTATGACAAGTGACGCAGAAAAGTCATTTCATGATTTACGCCTTCACCCTAACGAAAGCATGTATATACAATTAAATTTTCCCAATGTTCCACCTAGCCAGCAATATTTAGCTGTATTAGAGGAAAACCCATATATGCCAAAATTTCTTCATATTAGTGAAAAAGATAGAGTTATAGCGGAAGAATTATTAAATAACAGCATGTTAGCATTCCAAGAGGAAAAATTATTAAAAGAAATCGATGACGCTCTTGATGAAGGCGATAAAGATCGATTTTATGAACTTTCTAATTTGCTTCAAGCTCTTAAGCAAACATCAAAAAATGTTTAAACCGGAAATACAGTGGGGGTAACTCCACTGTTTTATTTAAATTAGTTTGCTCAATGATTCACATTATGTGTAAAATAAGTTCAGTAGAAACTAACTTTTTAAATTAAAAGCGAATGAGAAGTAATAGAGTTTCCAATACTATAAACTGATTGTACATAAATGGAGGAAAGTACATGTTTTTTAATGTCAAGGATGTAAGTGAATTTCAATCTCAGAAAGAATTTATCGATACAGTTATTATTCCGTTGCTTTCGATAAATCTTACAGAAAATATGATTAAACAATCAAGTTCAGCGGCAGAATATTTAATGTCACTTACTGCATTCATTGAGCAACAATTCAAAGGACGTCTAATGTTATTTCCACCATTTACCTATACGGAAGAAACAAAAGAGAGATTATCTCTTGAAGTATTAAAAAAAGAATGTCATCAGACTGGTTTTAAACATGTTTTATTCATTACATGCGACCATTCTTGGACAAGCAGCAATGAAAAAAATGATGTGATATGGTTACCTCCTATTCCATTAGAATCAATGGATAAAATGGTTAAAAAAACAATACTAGAAGACCAACTAAAACAGGTAATACCTATACTATCTTCCAAATGGTCTCAAAATTAGAAATTAGTTTCATTAAATGTTCACATTCTTTCTAATTGGAATAGAATGCAATATTGACCAACCTATTTTATTGATATATCATAGATATGTCCTAGTAATTACTATTTGTAAAAGTATGTCCGTTGGACTGACCTTTTAGTTAGAGGGGGGAAAAGGATGAGTAACAATCGAGTTACAAGACGTCAATTTCTTAACTACACTTTAACAGGTGTTGGAGGATTTATGGCGGCTGGTATGTTAATGCCGATGGTGCGTTTTGCAATAGATCCAGCTCTACAGGTTAAAGCAGAAGGTGATTTTGTACAAACTAGCACAAAAATTGCAGATATTACCGACGAACCTATTAAGGTAGATTTCACTTTTGAACAAGTTGATGCTTGGTACAAATCTGACGTTACTGAATCAGCATGGGTTTACAAAAGCGGAGACACAATTGTCGCCCTATCACCAGTTTGTAAACACTTAGGTTGTACAGTAAACTGGGCAGGTGACTCTGCTCACCCAGACCAATTCTTCTGTGCTTGTCACGGTGGCCGTTATGAAAAAACTGGTAAAAATATACCAGGTACACCACCTACTGGCCCATTGGACGAGTATGAAGTACAGGAAAAAGACGGTTATTTAATGCTTGGGAAAAAAATCGCAAATACTTTAGTTTAATTAGGTTAGGGGGTAGACAATTGTGCTAAATAAAATTTATGACTGGGTCGATGAACGTTTAGATATTACACCAATTTGGCGTGATATTGCCGACCATGAAGTGCCAGAGCACGTTAACCCTGCACATCACTTTTCTGCATTCGTTTACTGTTTCGGCGGATTAACATTCTTTGTTACAGTTATTCAGATTTTATCCGGTATGTTCTTAACTATGTATTACGTGCCAGACGTAGAGAATGCATGGAAATCAGTTTATTATTTACAAAACGAAGTAGCTTTCGGTGAAATCGTTCGTGGTATGCACCACTGGGGAGCTTCATTAGTTATCGTAATGATGTTCTTACATACGCTTCGTGTATTCTTCACAGGTTCTTATAAGAAACCACGTGAACTAAACTGGATTGTAGGTGTTTTAATCTTCTGTGTAATGTTAGGCTTAGGGTTCACAGGATATTTACTTCCTTGGGACATGAAAGCGTTGTTTGCAACAAAGGTTGGTATTGAAATTGCCGCTTCTGTACCATTTATTGGTGAGCTAATTAAGGTACTGCTAGCTGGAGATGCTGAAATTCTTGGTGCTCAAACGTTAACACGTTTCTTTGCAATTCATGTATTCTTCTTACCAGCTGCATTATTTGCTTTACTAGCTGCGCACTTTATTATGATTCGTCGTCAAGGTATTTCAGGACCACTATGATCCTAACAAACAATGCATGAATGATTTTCTAAAGGAGGGGACACTATGCATCGCGGAAAAGGGATGAAATTCGTAGGTGACTCGCGTGTTGCGATGAATAATCGTATGCCGAATTTACCAAAAGATTATTCCGAGTATCCAGGTAAAACAGAAGCATTCTGGCCAGATTTCTTATTAAAAGAATGGATGGTTGGTGCGGTATTCTTAATCGGTTATTTATTATTAACTGTAGCGCACCCATCGCCATTAGAAGGACCGGCAGATCCAACAAATGCTTCATATATTCCATTACCTGACTGGTATTTCTTATTCTTATACCAATTATTAAAATACACTTATGCTTCAGGTCCATTTAACGTTATTGGCGCTATCGTAATTCCTGGATTATCTATTGGAGCATTAATGTTAATGCCATTTTTAGATAAAGGACCAGAACGTCGTCCATCTAAAAGACCTATTCCAACTGCATTAATGTTATTAGCAATTGCTGCAATGTTTTACTTAACTTGGGAATCTGTAGTAAACCATGACTGGGAAGCAGCAAAAGCACAAGGTGTAATTACTGATAAAGATTTAGGCTTATTACCAGACGTAGAAGTTGATGAATCTTCTGCAGGGTATGAAATTTATCAATCACAAGCTTCGTGTATTGGATGTCACGGTGGTGACTTAACTGGTGGTTCGGGTGGTGCTCCTATGTTATTAGGAAACGAACTGACTGCTGAAGAAGCTGCAGAAGTTATTAAAAACGGACGTGGCGGTATGCCAGCTGGTGCCTTCCAAGGTACTGACGAAGAGCTTCAAATTTTAGCTGAATTTATTGCTGGCTTAAAAGAAGAAGAGTAATATTTTTAAAAAAGAGAGTCAGGATAACTGGCTCTCTTTCATTATAATTAAGCGATTACATAATGATGTAAAATCGTCACATATTCAAAACATAGAACTCCACAAAATACATATATTCATGAAAACTTTGCATTATGACAAAACTTAAGGGGTAGATATATGAAGTTGTTAATGGAAATTTGGTACCTTTTAACACATCGATCTTTTTTGACGTTATTATTAATTGTCAATGTAGCAGGAACTATATACGGGTATATTTGGTATCAGTGGCAACTAGAAATAACTGATCCTCAATTTATTATATTTGTACCTGATAGTCCAACTGCAAGTTTATTTTTTTGCATTGCAATTATAGGGTGGTTAATTGGAAAGAATTTTAAATTAATGGAAGCTTTAGCACTAATTACACTAGTTAAATATGGTCTATGGGCAGTTGTTATGAATTTATTAACTCTTTTTGAAACAGGGGATATTGGTCGAATGGGTTGGATGCTTGTTGCATCTCATTTTCTGATGGCTGTTGAAGGAATACTCTATATTGCTAAGTATCGTTATACTTATGTACACGTTGCAATCGTTGCCGTTTGGACATTACATAATGATGTCATTGACTATGTTTATGGACAAATGCCAATCTACCAAGTTATAACAAAATATCCACAACATATTGGATATTTTACATTTTGGCTATCAATAGTATGTATTTTCATCGCATTTATTGCGCATAACAGGAAAGAATATTTGCGTAAACTATAAATAGTTATTAAAATTAAATTATAGTAATTATAAAAGAGAAAGGGAGAGAATAATTTGTCAACAGGAATGTATATTATTTACTTTCTAATTATCTTAATTTTGCCAATTTATGCTCAAATTAAAGTAAAAAATACTTATAAACGATTTTCAGGAGTACCTTCTCAAAAAGGGATGACTGGCGCTCAAGTTGCACGGATGATTTTAGACAATCATGGTTTGTACGATGTACGTGTAGTTCCTACACAAGGTGTTCTATCTGACCATTATAATCCTGCTACTAAAACGGTCGCATTATCAGAGGATAACTATTATAATGCATCACTTGCTGGCACAGCGGTAGCTGCACACGAAGTCGGTCATGCAATCCAGCATAAAGAAGCTTATTCATTTTTAAGTTTACGTGCTAAATTAGTACCTGTTGCTAATATTTCTTCTAACTTATCATGGGTTTTTGTAATGATTGGGATATTTGCATCAATGACTAATTTATTGTTATTAGGGATTGTTTTACTTGCTGCAGGTGTATTATTCCAAATTGTTACATTACCTGTTGAGTTTGATGCTTCAAAAAGGGCAATGAACGAAGTAGTTTCACTTGGTATTATTAATAATAATGAAGAACGGGGTGCTAAAAAAGTATTAAGTGCGGCAGCCATGACATATGTAGCTGCAGCAGCTGTAGCAGTACTTGAATTAGTCCGTTTAATCTTAATTTATACAGGTATGAGATCAGAAGATTAACTTTAGCTATTTTATTTTAAAGCCGATTCCATAAGAATCGGCTTTTTTTTATTGGTTATAAGTATAGTTATAGAGAAAATTAACTTACTGTTTAATACTTTTAAGTTGAAATTAATATGATGAGGTAAGTAGGAACGGGGTGTATTCGATTCTACAGAAAAGATTGTAAGGGGGATTGTAGATGAGTATAGGGAGAATCATTTTGTTAGGGTTATTACTTCTAATTACGATTATATTTTTTGCAGTGTATTCCGTAGTGCTGACTTACAATATATTATATGATATATAATAATAGAGATTTTGGAATTTTTTAAATGTAAAGTTATTTTCATAGTTCAAGAGCTTTTATTTTATTTGTACTAAGTAATTTGTGTATATAAGGCTTGGCTAAACGCCAAGCCATTCACCTTAGTCTTCAATTCTAAATCCTTCTCCTGTTACGTCCCGAACATCAGTAATGGTTACAAATGCGTTTGAATCAATTTTTCTTACCATTGATTTTAAGCGAACAACTTCATTTCTACCAACGACACAATATAAAACATCCTTTGAATGTTTAGTGAAATGCCCGTAACCATGGAAAACGGTTAATCCACGTTCCATTTCTTGTGTAACGTATTCAGCTATTTCACTAGACTTATTTGAGATAATCATGACAGCTTTTGCTGCATAGGCACCTTCTTGTACCATATCTATTACACGAGCTCCTAAATAGACAGCAACTAATGTATACATCATTGAACGAGCATCTAAGAAAGTCAGTAAGGATGCTACTAATACAAATGCATCAAACGTGAACATGGTTTTTCCCATACTCCATCCAACATACTTATTAACTAGTCTTGCAATAATATCTACTCCACCGGTTGTACCACCAAAGCGGAAAATAATTCCTAACCCCACCCCTACGAAAACCCCAGCAAATAAAGAGGCTAGTAATAGATCGTTTTGCAAATTCATTTGAAACTCATAAATTTGGAAGATTTTTAAGAAAACTGAAACGGCAAACGTACCAATTAAAGTGTAAAAAAATTGTTTACGACCAAGTAGTTTCCATCCTAATATAAACATTGGTATATTTAAGATAAGATTCAATAGTGCTGGGTCCCATTTTAGTGTAAAATATAAAATTAATGTAATACCACTAAATCCGCCTTCCCCAAGGCCGTTTTGCATATTAAAGTGAACAAATCCGAAACTATATAGAGCTGCACCTATTAGTATTCCGACTATTTCCTTAACAAATTTCATTTTATGCCCCCATTCTGGACTGAAAAATTTGTGAATTAAAACTAATTAAGTATATTTTTCATCTTTTGACAACAGTATGTCAAATTATATACGATGTTATTAGGAGGGAACGGAATGACAAACGAACTATCTTTACAACAGCTTCAAAAAAGAGTAGATGAATACATAGGTCAATTTAAAGAAGGTTATTTCCCTCCTTTTGAATTATTAGCAAGACTTTCTGAAGAACTCGGTGAATTGTCCCGTGAAGTTCAAGATGTTTACGGTCAAAAGAAGAAAAAAGATACTGAAGACAAAAATAGCATTGAAGAAGAATTAGGTGATTTCTTTTTCGTGTTAGTTTGTTTTGCTAATGCTCAAGGAATACATTTAGATGAAGCTTTATTAAAAGTTATTAATAAATTTGAAACACGAGATAAAGATCGATGGACAAGAAAGGACGAAAAAGAATGACAATCCGAGTAGCAATAGCAGGTGCAAGAGGTAGGATGGGGACAGAAGCTGTAAAAGCAGTTACGAATAAAGAAGGAATGGAGCTAGTAGCAGCACTAGATTATAAACGTCTAGGCGAAAGTTTAGCCGAGTTAGAAATGTTCCCACCAAATTTAAATGTACCGATTTTTACCAATTTAACACAACTAATTGAAGACACGAAGCCAGATGTATTAATTGACTTAACTAATCCTCAATCTGTCTATGAGCATACTAAAGTAGCTTTATTACATAATGTAAGACCTGTGGTAGGAACAACGGGATTTACCAACGAACAATTAGAAGAGCTTACAAATTTAGCAGAGGAAAGCAAAGTGGGTTGTATAATTGCACCTAATTTTGCCATTGGTGCAATTTTGATGATGAAATTTGCTCAAGAAGCTGCAAAGTATCTTCCTAATGTAGAAATCATCGAACTACATCACGATCGTAAACTTGATGCACCATCGGGAACAGGTTTAAAAACAGCACAATTAATCTCTGAAGTTAGAAATGAGATGAAACAAGGTCATCCAAATGAGGAAGAAACGATTCCAGGGGCTCGTGGAGCTGATTTTGAAGGTTTACGCATCCATTCTGTACGATTACCGGGATTAGTTGCGCATCAAGAGGTATTATTTGGTGGAGATGGCCAAATGCTAACAATCCGTCACGATTCCTATAATCGAGAGTCATTTATGGGTGGTGTTCTCTATTGTGTCGAAGCAGTAATGACAATCGAGCATTTAGTTTTTGGACTTGAAAATCTCATATAAAGGTTTGTGGAAAGTTATGAATGACAGCTTCGTAAAAAAGTAAGTGAATTGATAAAGAAATGGGATGAGTAGAAATGAAAATAGCCTTAATTGCACACGACCGTAAAAAAGATAGTCTTGTTGAATTTGCAATTGCATATAAAGAAATATTAAAACAACATCATCTATATGCTACAGGGACAACGGGGAAAAGAATAGGAGAAGAAGTCGGATTAGAAGTAACAAGATTTAGATCAGGCCCATTAGGTGGGGATCAGCAAATTGGTGCCATGATTGCTAATAATGACATGGATATGGTGATTTTTTTCCGAGATCCATTAACAGCTCAACCACATGAGCCAGATGTCACTGCTCTTGTACGTTTATGTGACGTATATCATATACCATTGGCTACGAATATGGGTACAGCAGAGATTCTACTTAAAGGTTTACAAGAAGGCTTTGTCGATTGGAGATTAATTCAAGAAAGACGTAAATAAAGCATTCTCACATTACAAATTAAATATATATTGTAAAATGTTAAATCTTCTTTGCGGATGTTACCTAATACTGCTGGTTTTTCATTGGGATACTAATAACAAAAAGGTAACAGCATGTACTAAGTGTATTTGATTGACATAGTTGTTAAATTGTTATAACAATAAATAACTTAATAAAATCAATTACGTCTCTTCTCAAGTTTATCGTTTCGGCGAATGGTTTACTAATTGTAACCACGTTCGAAATACTAAACTTCATAGAGGCTTAACATTGTTTTGGCTAATTTGCCATAAGTAACTTTCCCGTCTCATTTGAACTATTGAGATGAACAATGTTAAATCAATTTAGTAAAAGAGAGGATGAATCGTCGGATGAGAAAGTTAAAAATTGGTATTACATGTTATCCAACAGTTGGAGGGTCAGGAGTAATTGCTACCGAACTCGGAAAAATGCTTGCTGAGCGTGGACATGAAATACATTTTATTACATCAAGTGTTCCTTTTCGTCTAAAGAAAATTTATCCGAACGTATTTTTCCATGAAGTAGAAGTAAATAATTATTCAGTATTTCAATATCCACCTTATGATATTGCATTATCAAGTAAAATGGCTGATGTTATTAAAGAGGAAAAATTAGATGTTCTTCATGTACATTATGCCATTCCACATGCTGTCTGTGCTGTATTAGCACGTGAAATGAGCGGTGAAAATATCGGCATTGTGACTACTCTGCATGGCACTGATATCTCAGTATTAGGGCAAGATTCTACACTGTCACAAGCAATTAAATATGGAATTGAAAAATCAGATATCGTCACAGCAGTATCTGATTCTTTAAAAGAACAAACATATGATTTAATTGGAACCTCAAAGGAAATTGAGACAATTTATAATTTTGTAGATGATACTGTCTTTAGACCCATTGATACAGGGAATTTAAAATCGCAATTTGGTATTAGAGATGATGAACGGGTTATTATCCATGCTTCGAATTTCAGAAAAATAAAAAACATCCCAGACATTGTAAATACATTTATGAAAATTCGGGAAAGTATGCCTTCTAAATTATTATTAATTGGGGATGGACCTGAAAAACAGCGTGTTATGGATGTAGTTAAACTTTCTCCATTTAAAGAAGATGTTTTATTTTTAGGTAAACAAGAAAATATAGAAGAGCTTTTCTCAATTAGTGACTTAATGTTGTTACTATCTGAAAAAGAATCTTTTGGTCTTGTTTTATTAGAGGCGATGGCTTGTGGTGTACCCGGGATTGGTACATCTATTGGTGGGATTCCTGAAGTGATTGAACACGGCGAAAATGGTTTTCTCGTCCATTTAGGTGATACAGATCAAGCAGCTGCATATGCGATAGAATTACTCTCGGATGAAGAAAAATTAACTCAATTTAGACAGGCTGCTATATCAGCATCTCAAACAAAGTTTAATGCAAAACTCATTATTGATCATTATGAACAGTTATATGAACGACTGGCGGTATTAAGAGTATGAATTTAACTAAAGACTGGCAGGCTGCAATACGTGTTATTGAAAAAATTGAAAAAGCAGGATATGAAGCAGTAATTGTAGGTGGAGCAGTAAGAGATTACTTACTTAAAAAGGAAGTAAATGATGTTGATGTAGCAACAAGTGCAATGCCAGAAGAAATAAAAAGAATATTTACGTCTACCGTAGACATTGGAATTGCTCACGGTACCGTTTTAGTCTTGGATGAAGGTCAACCTATAGAAGTAACCACATACCGAACAGAAGGTATATACGTAGATTTTCGAAGACCAGATCAAGTGACGTTTGTTAAAAACTTAGACAAAGATTTACAACGTAGAGATTTTACAATAAATGCAATGGCTATGACCAAAAACGGTGAGTTAATTGATATATATGGTGGTAAAGAAGATTTAGAAAAACGTTTAATACGTGCTGTGGGAGAACCCAATTCTAGATTTCGCGAAGATGCACTCCGTATGTTAAGGGCCATTCGTTTTAGTGCTCAGCTAGGTTTTACTATCGAAAAAAACACATTAGAAGCTATAATAAAAGATAGTGATTTAATTGAATTTATCGCAAAAGAGCGAATTCATATGGAACTTTCTAAAATGTGGACTACACAAAATGTGTATATAGGTGTTAAAACATTAGTCGATAGTGATTTAGCTAACTATTTAAAAGGTAACTTTAAAAAATATTTAACGGACTGGAAGTACTTTTCATCTACACGATCAGAGGTGGGATGGGCTTATTTAGGTTTATTGAATCGACCTTTTTTAAGTGATATTATCAATTTTTATAAACTATCAAATAAAGAAAAGACTTTTATGCGGAACGTTTTAAACTGCTATGATGCACTTTTAAATCGTTGGACTGAACTAGACTACTTCCAATACGATTTGATAACGTTAGAAGTTGCTTATGACTTCGCGATATGGCAACAAAATAAGGTGCCATTCCGAAAAGAACATATCGCACTTGTTAAATCAAATCTACCGATACAGTCCATTCAACAGCTGGCTATTAATGGGAATTTACTAAAAGAATGGACTTCTAGAAAGAGCGGACCATGGATGAAAGTTGCACTTGACGCTGCACTGTTAGCGGTTCTTAAAGGTCATGTAAAAAACGACGAAGAACATTTGAAGGACTGGTTTTTTAATGAATTTAACGATGAAGGATACTATTCTTAAACGATTTCTAGAAGCAAATGATCAACCACTTTCAGGTCAACAGCTTGCCACTGATTTTGGTATTTCAAGAACAGCAATATGGAAACATTTACAGACACTACAAGAAGAAGGATATGAATTTGAGACAATAAAGAAAAAAGGATATCTTTTAATTTCCAAACCTGATCGCGTGGATCCAGCTAGAATTTCATCATATTTAACAACTAATCGTCTCGGACGTTCAATCCATTATCTAGAGGAATGTACATCAACTCAAACTATTGGACATGAGATGGTAAGAGATCATGTTGCTGATGGTACGGTTGTCATTGCGGAAAGCCAGTCTAATGGAAAAGGTAGGATGGCAAGACATTGGGAATCAACAAAAGGAAAAGGTATATGGATGACTGTAATCATTCGCCCAAATATTCTACCTCATCAAGCTCCTCAATTTACGCTAGTAGCGGCAGTTGCCGTTGTGAATGCAATAAAATCTTTGTATAAAAACATTCATCCTGAAATTAAATGGCCAAATGATATTTTGTTAAATGGTAAAAAATGTACAGGGATTTTAACTGAAATGATTGCAGAGATGGACGGCGTGCAGGCATTGTTAATTGGGATTGGAGTTAATGTCAATCAAACATTAAAGGATTTCCCCGAAGAACTTTTAGATATCGCGACTTCTCTTTCCATAGAACAAGGTGAAGTATTAAATCGCGCAGAGCTCATTGCTTCAATTTTAAACTATCTGGAGCTATATACAGATTTATATTTGGAAAAGGGATTTCCACCGATTAAAACTCTATGGGAAGAGGGTTCTGGGACTATCGGTAAGCGAATTAAAGCTACGACTTTAAATGAAGTGATTGAAGGGGTAGCAATTAGTATTACAGAAGAAGGCATACTTGAAGTGAGAAATGATTTTGGAGAAATCAAACGCATCTATTCTGCTGATATAGAGATAGAAAATTAAATAGTAAACTATTAAAACTGTACGTTTTCTACAAAAACTGTTATAGTAGCGATAAGGACGGTATCATGATGAACTGTACCCAAACGAAACAACTACTATAAAAAATCTGCCTTGATCTTAATAGACAGGGACGGAAGAAAACGATGCGTTAGAAGCTCATTTTTAAATGACGCTACCCTTCTGTCCAATTTGCGACAGAAGGGTATTTTTATGTTTTCTTCTTAATTAAAGGAGGAAAAAAATGAAAACGACAAGTGATTTTTTAAAAATGAAAACGAATGAAGAAAAAATTGTGATGATTACAGCATATGATTATCCTGCTGCAAAATTTTCTGAAGAAGCAGGAGTAGATATGATTTTAGTAGGGGACTCATTAGGGATGGTTGTCCTAGGATATGATTCAACAGTACTTGTAACGGTAGAAGATATGATTCATCACGCGAAAGCGGTTAAACGAGGAGCAAAAGATACTTTTATTGTTGTCGATATGCCATTTGGTTCTTACCATGGTGATCCGAATGAAACACTACGCATTGCCGTACGTATGATTCAAGAAACTGGCGCTGATGCTCTAAAACTTGAAGGGGCTGGGGATGTTTTAGAAGTTATTAGAAAGTTAACAAACGCTGGAATTCCAGTTGTTTCGCATTTAGGGTTAACACCCCAGTCAGTAGGTGTACTAGGTGGATATAAGGTACAAGGTAAAACTGCTGAACAAGCAGAAAAATTAATCCAAGAAGCTAAGCAATGTGAAGAAGCGGGTGCTTGTGCAATTGTGCTAGAATGTATCCCTCATCAGTTAACCGAAGTTGTAACAAAGGAATTGCTTATACCAACAATTGGTATTGGTGCTGGTCCAAAGGCGGATGGCCAAGTGCTTGTTTACCATGATTTATTGAAATATGGAAATCACCATATTCCAAAATTCGCACAAAGTTTTGCTTCTGTTGGAGAAGAGACTTTGCGCGGTATAAAGAGTTATACGGATTCGGTTCGTGATGGTTCATTCCCTACACTTGCTCATAGCTTTACAATGAAAGAAGAACAGTTATTGCAAATTTATGGGGGCAGTAAATAATGAATGTTGTGAAAACAATCAATGAGCTTAAAATTTTTGTAAATGATGCAAAAAAACAAGGTAAAACAATTGGATTAGTACCTACAATGGGATACTTACATGAAGGACATTTAACATTAGCAAGTAATGCCAGAAAAGAAAATGATCTAGTAATTATGAGCATTTTTGTCAATCCAACGCAATTTGGACCAAATGAAGATTTTGAGTCATATCCTAGGGATTTAGAACGGGACACTGCGCTTGCAAAATCTGTCGGAGTTGATCTAATCTTTGCGCCATCTATTGAGGAAATGTATCCAACAGACGGTGGTATTTATATTCGTGCAGGAAGACAGTCGGAAATTCTTTGTGGAGCATCAAGACCAGGTCATTTTGATGGAGTGCTTCAAGTGGTTTCAAAATTATTCCACTTAGCAGAACCAACACGTGCTTATTTTGGTCAGAAGGACGCACAACAAGTGGCTATCATCCAAACGATGGTACGTGATTACAACTTCCCTTTGGAAATACGAACAGTTCCAATCGTACGTGAAGAGGATGGACTAGCAAAATCCTCTCGTAACGTTTATTTGACTGAACAAGAACGCAATGAAGCTCCTGCCATCTTTGAAGCACTTCAAATGGCTAAAGAGGATTTCATTTCAAATAGTCATGTTGAACAAGCAATAAAGCGTGCGACACAACATATTGAAGAAAAGACATCAGGCAAAATCGATTATTTCCAATTACTATCATATCCAGACTTAAAAAATGTTACGAAAGACACAAAACAATTTTTACTTGCAATTGCGGTTTATATTGGAAAAACGAGATTAATTGATAATATAATTTTTCAATCAAAGGAGTAGTAATACAACATGTTAAGAATGATGATGAATAGTAAAATTCACCGTGCACAGGTAACACAAGCTGATCTAAATTATGTTGGTTCTATTACAATTGACCAAGACATTTTAGATGCAGTTGGTATGTTGCCAAATGAAAAAGTGCACATCGTAAATAATAATAATGGTGCCCGTTTTGAAACATATATCATTGCAGGAAAACGTGGAAGTGGTGTTATATGCGTTAATGGTGCTGCAGCTAGGCTTGTGCAAAAAGGGGATATCATCATTATTATTTCTTATGTTTATGTAGACAATAATGAAGCAGCAAATCACAAACCAACTGTAGCTATTATGGGCGAAAACAATTCAATTAAAGAAATGATTAATTACGAGCCAGAAGCAACAGTTTTATAAAACTATTTATTGCATATTAGATTAATACGCAGTATAATAATATTTAGGTGCCAAACCTAGTAAAGATTATACTTTACAAAAATCACATTCATAAACGACGCGGATTGTCGGAATGAGATTCCACGAGCAGGGATTGATGAGCCCCTGCTCTTTTATTTTGCCTTAATTCGGTATATACAGGTATTGTACTAGTCGTAATATTGAAATACATATTTTAGAGTCGGTAATTTCGTAGTTAACTTATTTTGCTTCCATTGGGTTATCTTAAGCAAAAGATTTTGTTTACATAATATAATTATTTTTGAGATTAGAGCGAAACTTTGTTTTATAAGGACAAAAGGGAATGCAAACGGAATAGAAATGTCTCGTAGAAGCGTTCTATGGGACAAAAGGGAGTGCAAACGCAATAGAAATGTCTTGTAGAAGCGTTCTATGGGACAAAAGGGAATGCAAACGCAACAGAAATGTCTCGTAGAAGCGTTCTATAGGACAAAAGGGAATGCAAACGCAACTTGAATGTCTAGTAGAAGCGTTCTATGGGACAAAAGGAAATGCAAACGCAATAGAAATGTCTAGTAGAAGCGTTCTATGGGACAAAAGGGAATGCAAACGCAATAGAAATGTCTCGTAGAAGCGTTCTATGGGACAAAAGGGAGTGCAAACGCAATAGAAATGTCTCGTAGAAGCGTTCTATGGGACAAAAGGGAGTGCAAACGCAATAGAAATGTCTTGTAGAAGTGTTCTATGGGACAAAAGGGAATGCCAAACGCAATAGAAATGTCTCGTAGAAGCGTTCTATAGGACAAAAGGAAATGCAAACGCAACAGAAATGTCTCGTAGAAGCGTTTTATAGGACAAAAGGGAATGCCAAACGGAATAGAAATGTCTCGTAGAAGCGTTCTATGGGACAAAAGGAAATGCAAACGCAATAGAAATGTCTAGTAGAAGCGTTCTATGGGACAAAAGGGAATGCAAACGCAACAGAAATGTCTCGTAGAACCGTTCTATGGGACAAAAGGGAATGCCAACAGAATAGAAATGTCTCGTAGCACCGTTCTATAGGACAAAAGGGAATGCAAACGCAACAGAAATGTTTCGTAGAAGCGTACCGAGGAACAGATTTTGCTAGAAAACAAATGGATAGTCCTCTCTAATTATCCAATAGCACTAGATTAAGTGGCACGAATTGTTCGAACATCAACTACCAAATTATTAAGAATTATCCCCCATATAATAAACTACAAATTCTACTCACGTTCAAACATACACATTTATTAAATAAAAAGTCTTTTCCTCCAAATTAGCGGTATAACATGACCAATCTCATCCTTTGTGTTAAAATTCCTTTATATTTATGGGATTGAGAGTTGAAGAAGATATGGAAAGTCAGAAATATGTAATTGTGGATTTGGAAACGACCGGTCATTCACCAGCCAGTGGGGATCGAATGATTCAAATTGCAATGGTTATTATGAGAAATTGGGAGATAGAAAAGACTTTTACAACCTTCATTCATCCAGGAAAATCCATTCCTTTGTTTATACAAGACCTAACCAATATTACAGACAATGATGTGAAGGATGCTTCTCCATTTGAAGCTCATGCGGATTATATTTATGAATTAATGCAGGATGCAATATTCGTTGCACATAATGCAGATTTTGATTTGTCCTTTTTACAAGCTGAATTTGTTCGTGCGGGGTTACCGAAGTGGAGAGGCAAGAAAATAGATACAGTCGAACTGGCAAAAATTTTATTTCCGCTATCCCTTAGCTTTAAATTAGGTGATCTTGCTTTAGATTTAAATATACCTTTGGATCAGGCACATCGAGCAGATGATGATGCTATGGCGTGTGCTCTTTTATTAAAAAAATGTTGGCATGAGTTGTTATTACTACCGGTTAAAACGTTAGAACAACTTCATAAACATTCATTCCGTTTAAAATCAAATATTTCTCAATTATTCTTTGATGCATTGCAATTAAGAAGAAATAGCATACCAGATGATTCCGATATCGTTTATTATCGACATTTGGCTTTAAGAAAAAAAGTTGAGATGCAAAATTTAACGAAAAACTATCATACTCACTACCCAATTTTAACTGCTGATAAGATTACATTATTTAAGAATGGGATAAAGGATTTCGAAGAACGTCCGAAACAATTTGAGATGATGGACATTATATGGGATAGCTTGAAAGAAAAGCGCGAAGTTGTTATTGAGGCTTCAACAGGGATTGGGAAAACGTTAGGTTATCTATTACCTGCGATTCTCTATATAAAGCAATATGGATATAAAATATGTATTAGCACATATACTTCGCATCTATTAGATCAGTTATTAAATAGTGAAATCCCAAAAATAGAGCAAATACTTGATGATCGAATTAATGTAGTGTCATTAAAAGGGATGCAAAACTATATCGATATTGAACGGTTTGAGCAGATGATGGGAATGAATGATTTATCATATGATGAAACATTGACTTGCTTGCAAATAATCGTTTGGCTAACCAAAACAGAAACAGGTGATATGAGTGAATTAACTGTTTCAGGTGGGGGTCAACTATTTTTAGAAAAAGTTAGAAAGATTCCAGGTGGGTCAGTTAATCAAACTAAAAATCCTTTTGATTATTATGAAAAGGCAATAGAAGCTAGCGAGAAAGCAGATATTATCATAACGAACCATTCGATGTTAATTGCAGACTTAAATAGACGAGAACCTATATTCCAAAATATAGCCGGTTTTATTATTGATGAAGCACATCATTTCGTGCAAGCAGCAGCAGGTCGTGAAGAAGCGATTTTATCCTATACGAATTGGAAATATGCTTTTGGGCAAATTGGTCTATCAATAGATAATCAGCTATTCACTAATATGAAAAAAGTTGTACAAAAGTACAGCATTGTTCCACTATCAATCATGCATCAACTGGAAAGAAAGTTAATGCAACTTTTAGAGTTATTTGACAAGAAAATGAACTACATCGCCCAAAAGATGAAAAAGTCTTCTTATCAAAATAAACACGATTCTAAACAAATAGCATTTTTAAAAGACCTCGAACTAGAACACGGGAATTTTGAAGAACTGTCAACATTAATTCAAGGTTGGATTGACCTTGCAGAGAATGTAATCACACGCTTTGAGAAAAGTGTGGAACAAATTGCAATAGAACACGTTGCTATATTAGAACAATGGAAGTATTGGATTCGAGAATTCAAAATAAAAGCTTCTGAATGGGATGAAATATTCTCGTCTGAACAAGAATATTTTTCAAGTTGGGTTGAAATGGATTACCGTAATATTCCTGGTAGTATCCGAATATTAAAGAAACCAATTGATGTAAAAGAAGTAATCCATCAGTTATTTGAAGAAGCACGCAACACCAGTTCGATTATTTGGACTTCTGGAACTATGACCGTACCAAAAAATAAGCGTTTTATTGCGGATCAACTAGGCATTCATGCAGAAGTTCCAATTTATTCATTACAAGCGAGTAGCGAGTATTATAGTGGTGCAAAAGCTTATATCGTTAAAGATATGCCAGACATTCAAGCTGTTTCACAAAGTGATTATGTTGAGTCGATCGCACTGGCTATTACGAGTATTGTTCGAACAACAAACGGTCGTTGTTTCGTTTTATTTACTGCTCAAGACATGCTTCGTAATACGGTAGAATTAATTCAAGAAAGTGAACTTTTACAAGAATACTTAATATTTGCACAGGGTGTTACACCAGGAAGTCGTACAAGATTGTTGAAGTCATTCCAAAAATTTAATCATTCTGTCTTATTTGGTACCAATAGTTTTTGGGAGGGGGTTGACGTTCCAGGAGATGGATTATCTGTAATTATTGTAGTCCGACTTCCATTTACAGCACCAGATGAGCCTACATTTAAAGCAAAATCCATAAAGTTACAAGATCAAGGACGTAATCCATTTAAAGACCTATCATTACCAGAGGCAATTATTAGATTTAAACAAGGTTTCGGCAGATTGATTAGAACTTCTTCTGATAAAGGGGCATTTATTGTACTTGATCGTAGAATTGAAACAAAATCATACGGAATTGAATTTATCGAGTCATTACCGCCAATCTCGGTTAAAAAACTAACATTACAAGATATGGTTTTAGAACTAGAACATTGGTATAATAGCTAAGATGAGGAAAGAAAGCAGGTTGACATAGATGGATAAAAATAGAAATGGTCAAATAAAGAATTGGGTAATATTTATCGCACTCTTTATTTTATCGATGTCACTTGTCATCTCGTTTCTAATAATTTCACAAGCCATGGCGCCTATAAAAGATATAGAAAAAAAAGCGGAAGATTTAGCTCTCTCTACAAATTCGATAGCTGTTATTACAGAGTCTTACATTTACAATGGTAATAAACCGTACGTTACAATCTTCGGGGAGGATGAAGAGGGTAACGGAAAAGCAGTGTTTGTTCCAATCAGTTTAGAAGAAAATTCGATTCAGGAAGTATACTTGCAAAACGGAATCACGAGACAACAAGCTTTATCGATAATAGATAATGAAAAAGATGTAAAAGAAGTACTTCACGCTAAACTAGGTTTTGAAGAAGCAGGGGTAGTTTGGGAAATTGCCTACACTAACAATTCTGAAAAACTGAATTATGTCTATATTCTATTTAATGACGGACAATGGTGGAAACGAATTTTGAACTTATAGAGGAGTAGATACTGATGAATCAATTACTTGCAAACCGAGTAAAAACACTAACACCGTCTACAACACTTGCTATTACAGCAAAAGCAAACGAATTAAAAGCCCAAGGTATTAACGTAATTGGATTAGGAGCTGGGGAACCAGATTTTAATACACCACAAAACATTATTGATGCAGCAAGCGATTCTATGAATAAAGGCTTTACAAAATATACACCAGCTGGGGGACTTCCAGCATTAAAGGATGCTATTATTAATAAGCTTCAACAAGATAACAACCTTTCATATCAAAGGAATGAAGTAATTGTTGGTATTGGCGCAAAACATATCCTTTATACTCTTTTCCAAGTAATTCTAAATGATGGAGATGAAGTGATTATTCCAATTCCATATTGGGTATCGTATCCAGAACAAGTTAAACTTGCTGGTGGAGTCCCTGTTTATATTGAAAGTTCAAGTGAACAAAATTATAAAATAACAGCAGAGCAATTACGAAATGCTATAACAGATAAAACAAAAGCTGTAATAATCAATTCTCCTAGCAATCCATCTGGAATGGTTTATACAAAAGAAGAGTTAGCAGAATTAGCAGCTGTTTGTGTTGAAAAAAATATATTAATCGTATCAGATGAAATCTATGAAAAACTTTTATACAATGGTGTCACTCATTACTCGATTGCACAGCTTTCTGAAGAAGTGAAAGCATTAACTGTTGTTGTAAATGGTGTGGCAAAATCTCACTCTATGACGGGCTGGCGTATTGGTTATGCTGCAGGAAATGCTGATATTATTAAATCGATGACAGATTTAGCTTCACATTCAACTTCTAACCCAACTACGACATCACAATACGCAACAATTGAAGCATATAATGGTCCACAAGACTCTGTTGAAGAAATGAGAAAAGCTTTTGAATCGAGATTAGAAGTAATTTATCCAAAATTAAATGCAATTCCTGGCTTTAAAGTAATAAAACCACAAGGAGCATTCTATTTATTACCTGACGTTAGTGAAGCAGCTGAGAAAACAGGATATTCATCAGTTGATGAGTTTGCTACAGCTTTATTAACCGAAGCGAACGTGGCGGTTATACCGGGTTCTGGTTTCGGTGTACCATCAACAATACGATTAAGTTATGCAACATCATTAGAATTATTAGAAGAAGCTGTATCTCGTATGGAGAACTTTGTTAAATCCAAATGGCAAGATTAAAAAATTAGATAGTTCTTGGAGGCAATTATGAAAAAAATTACGATTCAAGAAATGCCGAATTTTATTGGTGAAACTGTTAAATTAGGGGTATGGCTTGCAAATAAGCGCTCTAGTGGGAAAATTGCTTTCTTACAATTACGTGACGGAACTGGTTTTGTGCAAGGAGTTCTTGTCAAAGAAGAAGTAGGAGAAGAGATTTTCAGTTTAGCGAAAAGTTTAACACAAGAAACATCGATGTATATTACGGGCGTTGTAAAAGAAGATGAACGATCAAGTTTTGGTTGTGAATTAGCTGTTTCGTCAATCGAGGTCATTCAAATTGCTCAAGACTATCCAATTACACCAAAGGAACATGGGGTAGAGTTCCTAATGGATAATCGTCATCTTTGGTTAAGATCACGTAAGCAACATGCCATAATGAAAATTCGTAATGAAGTAATACGTGCAACATACGAATTTTTCAATACGAACGGATTTGTTAAGGTTGATCCACCAATACTGACTGGTTCTGCACCTGAGGGTACATCTGAGCTATTCCAAACGAAATATTTTGACGAAGATGCTTATCTATCACAATCTGGACAACTTTATATGGAAGCAGCCGCAATGGCCTTAGGTAAAGTATTTTCATTTGGTCCAACTTTTCGTGCGGAAAAATCTAAAACACGACGTCACTTAATTGAGTTTTGGATGATTGAGCCTGAGATGGCCTTTGTGGAATTCGAAGAAAATTTAGAGGTACAAGAACAGTATGTTTCTTACATTGTTCAATCAGTACTTAAAAATTGTAAAATCGAGTTAGAGCGTTTGGGAAGAGATGTATCTAAGCTAGAAAAAATTCAAGCTCCATTTCCACGCATTTCTTATGATGAGGCTATTCAATACCTACAAGATGAAGGTTTTACAGATATTCAGTGGGGGGATGATTTCGGAGCCCCTCACGAAACAGCAATAGCCCAAAAGTATGATAAGCCTGTATTTATAACATGCTATCCTGTCGGTATTAAACCTTTTTACATGCAGCCACATCCTGAAAGAGATGACGTTGTTCTCTGTGCCGACTTAATTGCGCCAGAAGGGTATGGAGAAATTATTGGTGGTTCTGAACGTATTTACGACTATGATTTATTAAAACAACGTATTGCTGAACATCAACTAGATGAACAAGCTTATGCTTGGTATTTAGATTTACGTAAGCAAGGTTCTGTACCTCATTCTGGATTCGGTTTAGGTTTAGAGAGAACAGTTGCGTGGATAAGTGGTGCGGAACATGTCCGTGAATGTATTCCATTCCCTAGATTACTCAACCGACTTTACCCATAGAATAAGGTGCTTTCTTGTACAGTTTTAAATTATAAAAACGTTACCTACTCGTTAGATATGCTTTTCCGGCAACGATACAGTAGAGTAGAAGTATTACGAGCTAACGTGCAAAGTTATTCATAAACGGAGCACGTTATTCTTCCATAAATACAAAAAAAGCGTCCGTTAAAAACGGACGTTTTCATTTACATCTGTGAAAAAGGGTGAAATCATCATGCATGAAAAAAATGATCGACTTCGTAAATGGACAGAGCAAAAGACGGTATCTATTCCTCTACTTTTTTTCAAGCATTATAAGGAATTAAAAATAACAGATGAAGAAGCAATCATCCTCATGCAATTAATAGCTTTTCATACGGAAAATAATGATTTTCCCACGCCAAATGACTTAGAAAAAAGAGTGCATATAAATATAAATGACATAACCGTACATTTGCAGCGTTTAATGCAAAAAGGACTACTTGAAATTACGCAAGGGGTAGACCTATCAGGTAAACTTTTTGAAAAGTATTCGCTATACCCACTCTGGGAACGGATCCTAAATTTTCTTGAATCGAGTCAAATACAACATGAAAAGATTAGTAAGAAAAATGATGAGGGCGAATTGTTTTCAATTTTTGAGCAAGAGTTTGGACGATTGTTATCACCAATGGAAATTGAGACGATTTCAATGTGGCTTGATGTAGATCATCATTCTTTAGAGGTAATCAAAGCGGCATTAAAGGAATCCGTAGTAGCTGGAAAAGTAAATTTACGCTATATAGATCGAATTTTATTTGAGTGGAAAAAGAAAAATATTACTACTTTAAAACAAGTAGAACAACACTCAAAACAATATCACCAAAAAACAACATCACATACACCAACCACTAAAACAAACCCAGTAGAAAATACACCTAAAGTTTCGTTTTATAACTGGTTAGATGAAAGAGAATAGGGGGAGAGCGTTGTGCTTACGAAAAAACAATGGGAGCATTGTTTAGATGAAATGGATAATATGTTCCCAGATGCACATTGTGAGCTCGTACACGATAACCCGTTTGAGTTAACAATTGCAACATTACTATCAGCACAATGTACTGATGCTCTAGTTAATAAAGTAACTAAAAGCTTATTTCAAAAATATAAAACACCTGAGGATTATTTAGCAGTTCCTTTAGAAGAATTACAGCAAGATATACGTTCTATTGGACTATATCGAAATAAGGCAAAAAATATTCAACTACTATGTGAAAAACTAATTAAGGAATTTGAAGGGGAAATCCCACAAACTCGAGAAGAACTAGTAACTTTACCGGGTGTTGGTAGAAAAACCGCGAATGTTGTATTGTCGGTAGCCTTTGATATTCCTGCTTTAGCAGTAGATACCCATGTAGAACGTGTCTCAAAGCGTTTAGGTCTATGCCGGTTAAAAGATACGGTTTTAGAAGTTGAGGAGACTATTATGAAAAAAACTCCGAAAGAGAAATGGTCTAAAACTCACCATCAATTAATATTTTTTGGCCGCTATCACTGTAAAGCACAAAACCCTCAATGTGGAAAATGCCCACTACTAGATGATTGCCGTGAAGGACAAAAACGATTAAAAAAGGGTTTGGTGAAATCATGATTTCATGTAATCCCGAAACAATTCAAAAAGAAGTAACGGATCCCTTCTTTTCTCAATGGGATATGTTAAGCATCAAGATTCATGAAGCACATGAACAAAGAAATGGACAAGCAAAAAGGTTAATGGAAGAAGGAATATCATTATTTGAACAATTAATCGTTCAGTGTTCAAGCACTGAAGAACAATCGATTACTATGAATAATGAATACGAGGTGTTACCTTTAAATGGTTTAGAGCGTTTATCTTTTATTAAAGCTAGACCTGCACAATATGCTTGTTACAGACAGTTAGATGAATTATTTAAAGAAACGAAAAAAAAACTTGCCCGCCTCAGAATAAAGGCAAGAAAATAGTAGAGAATACTTTAAATACTTGATAAATTTACAAGTGTAAAACCTTTCAAAATCGAGTAGGAAACTAGCCATTAATTGGCTAGTCGACCTCTCACACCACCGTACGTACGGTTCCGTATACGGCGGTTCAATAACTTAAGTATCGACGCTCATACAAATAATTAAGGTCCTTTAT